>JBAXCK010000085.1:0-13287 GCA_037141465.1 Mycobacteriaceae bacterium
TTGTCACAGGGCAACTTGTCACAGGGCAACTTGTCACAGGGCGACTTGTCGCAGGGCGGCGCCGAGCCACCGGTGATCGACGGTCTCACCGGAGTACAGCGCGTGCTGTTCGGCTGGGCGCAGGTTTGGCGGACGAAATCCCGGCCTGCCGAGACGGTCCGGCGCCTCGCCGTCGACCCGCATTCGCCGCCGGAGTTCCGCTGCAACGGCGTAGTCCGCAACATCGACGCCTTCTACGAGGCCTTCGGTGTCGGTGAGGACGACACGCTCTACCTGGAACCGTCCGAGCGGGTTCGAATCTGGAGCTAGTCGCTCAGTAAAGGGTCCACTGCCAGTCGTCGGCGCCGTCCGGGTTGTTGTAGAGCCCGACGGAGTTCTTGACGACGATCGGATCGCCGCTGCCGAAGTTGTCATAGAACCACTTCGCGTTCTCCGGCGAGAGGTTGATGCAGCCGTGGCTGACATTGCGCTTGCCCTGATCGGCGACCGACCACGGCGCGCTGTGCACGAACGCACCGCTGTTGTCGATGCGCACCGCCCACTGCACCTTCAGCTTGTAACCGTTGGGTGAGTTCACCGGGACGCCGTACGTCGAGGAGTCCATGATCATGTCGGGGAACTTCTCCAGGACGTAATAGGTGCCGTTCTTGGTCTCGTGCTTGCCGTCGGGCATACCCATCGACACCGGTATGGTCCGCTCCACCTTGCCGTTGCGGGTGACCGTCATCTGATGGGTCTTGTCGTCGATGGTCGCGATCAGGGAGTCACCGACGCGGAAGTTCGACTGCGCGCCGCTGGCGTCGATGTGCACCTGGGTGCCGGCGGGCCAGAAGTTGTACGGCCGCCACCGCACCTGGGTGTCGGTGGTCCAGTAGAAGGTCCCGGCCACCGGCGGATTCGACGAGATGTGGATCGCCTGCTCGGCGAGCGCACGGTCGGCGATCGGCCGCTGGAAGTTGATGATGATCGGCTTGGCGACGCCCACCAGTGCTCCGTTGACCGGATTGAACGCGGGCGGGGCGAACACCGGGTCACCGGTGTAGGGCGCGGCGTTCTGACCCTTGGCCGCACCCATGGGCACCGCCGGCGGAGCGGGAGCAGGAGGCGGCGGCGGTGGCGCCGGAATGCCCGCGGCGGGATCCGCCGGCGGGGCGAGGTTGTCCGGCAACGGCGGCGGAGGCGGCGGGAAGATCAGCGGTGGCGGCTCGACCGGCGGAGGGGGCGGCGGCGCATCGACGACCTGGGGGTCCACCGGCTGATCGGGGTCGGCCAGGGCCGGGCCGCTGCCCAGTCCCATGCCCGCGACTCCGATCACACACAGGGCGGCCGCCACAGCGCCTCTCACCCGCATCACCACATACTCCTCACGCATCGGCGTCCGTTAAGAATTCGTTGGGACCAGTGTGGCACAGCGACGACGCCGCACCGCCGGCCGCGATCCTCGGGCCAGCCCCTCTCAACGCTCTGAACTGCATTGATAATCGCAGCGGCCGTGAGCAGCGTTACTTTTCCCAGTTCGGCACCGGCGGTGCCGAGAGCAGATTCCGGCGGGCGATCAGGCTCACCAGCGTGACGGCGACCAGCAGTGCCGAGGAGGCCAGCATCGTCGGCTCGCCGGCATGCTCGATCAGCAGACCTCCGATCAGGGAGCCCGCCATGATGCCCACCTGGAACGCGGTCACGTACAACCCCGATGCCCCATCGGGGTCGGCGGGCGACTGCCGCATCACCGCGGACTGCAGCAGGGGCGGTACCGCCGTGGCCATCGCACCCCAGCCGATGATCGCCGCGACTCCCAGCATCGCGGTGGCCGCGGTGATCCGACCGCTGCACCCGAGAACGGCGAGGACGGCGAGCGCGGCACACAGCGCGGTCAGGCAGCCGATGATGACGGCGCGCGGCGAGCGGTCGCCGGGCCGGGCGAGCAGCCCCATCGCGATCAGCCCGGCCACGCCGTATGCCGCCAGCAGCCACGCCATCGACGCACCACCCAGGCCGATGATGTCGCGGATGATCACCACGATGAAGGTGTAGGAGATGAAGTGTCCGGTCACACCGATCAGCGTCAGCACGCACAGCGCCAGCAGGCGCGGCGTCACCGGTCCGCGCGGCATGGACGGAGTCGCCGAGCGCGGCAGCGCCAGAAGCGGAAGGGTGAAACGCGCGGCGACGAGTACCGAGGCCGCGGCGACGGTGATCGCGACGACGGCCAGACGCCAGCCCCACATCTGGCTCATGGCGGCGGTCAGCGGACTGCCGACCACCAGGGCCAGACCAGTGCCGAAGTAGACCGCCGTCGTCGCGCGACCGGCATGGCTGGGCGGAACGAGACGGATCCCGATCGGTGCGATGACCGACCACATCAGCCCGTGGGTCAGCGCGCACAACACGCGCCCGAAGGCGAGGACTTCGAACGTCGGCGCCGCGGCGGAGATCAACTGCGACACCGTCAGACATGCCAGCGTGAACAGCAACGTCCTGCGCCGCGGCCAGGCGGCGGTCCAGCGCACCAGCGGCACGGTGGCCAGAGCGGCAACGAGTGCATAGGCGGCCAGCAGTGTCCCGACCCGCGCCTCGCTGACGCCGAGATCCGACGCGATCGCCGGCAACGCACCGACCGGCATGAGTTCTGCGGTCACGTACACGAAGGCCGCCGCGGCCAGCACGGTCAGCGCCACCGCGACCCGTGGAGTCCAGGGGCCGGAGCGGGGCGGGGAGCTCAGTTCGAGTGTCATAGCAGCGGGCGCCGGGAGCGGCCTGTTTCACGGTATCGCTCAGATCAGGCGGGGTAACCCTGCGCCGCGCGAAAAGACCCGTTCGAGACCGGCCCGAGACCGAACGTCAGGACCGCACCAGTCGGGCGATCGCCGCGGAGGCTTCAGCAAGCTTGGCTTCCGCCTCCCCGCCTCCCCCGGCCGCGGCATGGGTGACGCAGTGGCCGAGGTGCTCCTCGAGAAGACCGAGCGCCACCGACTGCAACGCACTGGTGACCGCACTGATCTGGGTCAGCACATCGATGCAGTACTTGTCCTCGTCGATCATCTTGGAGATCCCGCGCACCTGGCCCTCGATGCGGCGCAGCCGCCTGGCGTAGTTCTCCTTGTTCGCCGCGTAGCCCGGCGGATCGGCCTCTGCTGCCATGGCACGATCGTAGCCAATACCCCGCCAGGGTATCCATGTCCTCGCCGGCGAAGCTCGGCGGTCATACTTGAGGACGTGAGCAAGACTCCCGACATCAAGCCCCGCAGCCGTGACGTGACCGACGGTCTGGAGCGCGCCGCCGCGCGCGGCATGTTGCGCGCCGTCGGGATGGGCGACGAGGACTTCGCCAAGCCGCAGATCGGGGTGGCGTCGTCATGGAACGAGATCACGCCGTGCAACCTGTCGCTGGACCGGCTGTCGGACGCGGTGAAGGAGGGTGTGTTCGAGGCGGGCGGCTTCCCGATGAAGTTCGGCACCATCTCGGTGTCCGACGGCATCTCGATGGGCCACGAGGGTATGCACTTCTCTCTGGTGTCACGCGAGATCATCGCCGACAGCGTGGAAACGGTCATGCAAGCCGAACGGATGGACGGCATGGTGATGCTGGCCGGCTGCGACAAGTCGCTGCCCGGCATGATGATGGCCGCCGCCCGACTCGACCTCGCTGCGGTCTTCCTCTACGCGGGTTCGATCCTGCCCGGCTGGGCGAAGATGTCGGACGGCTCGGAGCGCGAAGTGACGATCATCGACGCCTTCGAAGCGGTCGGAGCGTGTGCGCGCGGACTGATGTCGCGTGAGGACGTCGACGCGATCGAGCGCGCGATCTGTCCGGGCGAGGGCGCCTGCGGCGGGATGTACACCGCCAACACCATGGCAAGTATCGGCGAGGCACTCGGTCTGTCGCTGCCCGGTAGCGCCGCGCCGCCGGCCACCGACCGCCGACGCGACGGATACGCCCGCCGCAGCGGCATCGCGGTGGTCGACATGCTGCGCCGCGGCATCACCGCGCGTGACGTCCTCACCCGCGAGGCGTTCGAGAACGCCATCGCGGTCCTGATGGCGTTCGGCGGATCCACCAACGCGGTGCTGCACCTGCTCGCGATCGCCCATGAGGCCAAGGTGGAGCTGTCGCTGGCCGACTTCACCCGCATCGGCGCCAACGTGCCGCACCTGGCCGACGTCAAACCGTTCGGTGCACACGTGATGACCGACGTCGACCGGATCGGCGGGGTGCCGGTGGTGATGAAGGCGCTCCTCGACGCGGGAATGCTGCACGGCGATTGCCTGACGGTGACCGGCAAGACCATGGCCGAGAACCTCGCCCACATCAATCCCCCCGACCCCGACGGCAAAGTACTGCGGGTGCTGTCCGATCCGATCCACCCGACCGGCGGCATCACGATCCTGCACGGAACGCTGGCACCGGAGGGTGCGGTGGTGAAGTCAGCCGGATTCGACTCCAGCGTGTTCGAGGGAACAGCACGGGTCTTCGACGGTGAACGCGCCGCGATGGACGCCCTCGAGGACGGCACCATCACCGCCGGTGACGTCGTGGTGATCCGCTACGAGGGACCCAAGGGTGGCCCCGGTATGCGCGAGATGCTCGCCATCACCGGCGCCATCAAGGGCGCCGGCCTCGGCAAGGACGTGCTGCTGCTCACCGACGGACGGTTCTCCGGTGGCACCACCGGTCTGTGCGTCGGCCACGTGGCGCCGGAGGCCGTCGACGGCGGGCCGATCGCCTTCGTCGCCGACGGTGATCGGATCCGGCTCGATGTGGCCAACGGCACGCTGGATCTCCTGGTCGATCCCAGTGAAGTGGACGCGCGAATGATCGGCTTCACCGCACCGGAATGCCGTTACACCGGCGGTGTTCTCGCCAAGTACCGCAAGCTCGTCGGCTCCGCGGCGCACGGCGCGGTCTGCGATTAGCGGCGGGCGGCTGCGGCTGACCTGACTGTCGGCCTCGCGGCCGTCGGCTCGACGATCGCCGGTTTGCGTGGTGCACCCGCACGAGCCTGCGGACGGGACGTGCTCAGAGCGCTCGACGCCGATGTTGTAGCGGTACGCGCCGCAGCTGCCGCGGGTGACGCCGGCGCCCTGGGCGGAACCGCCCCGGTGAATCCTTCGATGAGCGCAGCGACCACGTCGCCGGGAACCTGCAGCCATTCCTGCGGCGTCAGCGGGTTCACCGACAGGAACGGCTGCTGCGTCGATGAGGTGAGATAGCTGCGGTCATAGGCGCCGTAACCGAGTTGGGTATAGGTCTGCGGGGCATCGGTCTTGCAGAACGCAGCACAGCTGTCGAGTTTGTCCGGCGGGATCACGTCCGAGTAGCCGATGTTGACCAGAATCTTCGCGGCGGGCTCCAGCGCATCGGCGATCGGGGTGCCCAGGTTCAACGGCATGCCCATGGCGTTGGACACCAGGTTGATCAGCCGCACCGGCAATCGCAGCGGGTCAAGGATCGGGAGCTGGTTGGGAACCAGGGTGCCGTAGAAGGACTTTCCCTCGGCGATGAAGCTGATGAGGCCGTCGGATTCCCTGTTGATGAATCCCAGCACACTCGCAAGGTTGAGGATGACACCGGTTTGCAGGCCGACCGGAACGCTGCCGTCGGTCAGGCCCTGCAGGGACACACCTCCGAGCAGATTGGTGGGCACCGACGCCAGGAGGCTGTTGATCAACGAGAACGGGTTCAGCGTCACCGGGAAATCGGCGAGCGGGTCATAGGCCCACGACACGTCAACGGTACTGGTGTTCAGCGTGATGGTGCCGGCGTCGTTGCTCGATATGCCGGCTGCCGGGAGGGTGGTGTCGACGCCGAAGAGATTGAACAGCGGCGCGAAGCGGGTCATGATCCCGCCGTTGGGCCGCAACGGGTTGCGCAGCATCAGGAAGGCTTCGTTGGTGTCGTTACTCGGGTTTCCGGCCTCGAACGGGGTGTAGCCGTTGGCGGTGTCGCCGGCCACACTGGCGAGCTGGTCCCGCCAAGCCTTGACGGTGTTGAGAGTGCCGATGCCCGAACTCAGGTAGGCCGGATACTGACCGGCCGATCCGCCCAGCAGCTGCACCACCCGGTCGTTGGGCTGGGTCTGGAAACCCAGACTCAACCGCGGCTGGAACGGCATGGCGTTGATGGTGTTGTAAATGCTCTGGGTGTCATACGGCACCGGGGTGAGAGTCGCCGTCAGGAGGATCTGGACCTGAGCGAAACCGAGATCGATGGTGCCCAGAGGGATGTCGGGAATGGTGTCAATGCCGGCCAGTGCCAGCAGGTCGAGAAGCGGGCCGGCGGTGAGCACCTGCTGCTGCACACTGATCACAGCCGCGTTCGCCGTCGGCACGGGCCCGATGGTCATGGCCGCACCGGCCATGACCGCGACACCGGTCACCGCAAGCTTGGCGGCGCGCCGATGTCGCGGGCGAATCTTTCGACCGAGCTTCGCAACCGTCATTTCACAGCCCTTCCACGGACTTTCACGCCGAATTCCGGGCAATATAGCAAGATAACGGAGTCAGGTTGCGGCTCTCGCGGTACGTCCCACACCGGGTTTCACCGGTCGTGCGGCAGCACTTCGGCTGGCGGACTGACTGGAGGCGGATTGGCGTGCCTTGCGTGGTGCCACCGCTGCCGCCGAGGGCGCGGTCGCAGTCCGCTTGGCAGCCGCTGCGGCCGGCGCAGGCGGATAGGTGATGGCGAGGTGGTTGCCGTCGACAGTCAGCGTGGGCGCGCTCTGTCCGAGGCGCAGGAGGGGAAAGGAGTCCTGGAATCCGACGACAAGTGCGCGCAGGACATCGCCGGGGACCTGCGACCACTCCTGCGGAGTCAGAACAGCGCGTGACATGAAGGGCACGAACTCGCCCGAGGATTTGAACGTCCGGTTGTAGGTGCCACCGTCGGCCGGCGTCTGGACGTCGGTGTATCCGGTGTTGACCAGTATCTGCAGCGCCGGTTGCAATGCGTCCGCCAACGGCGTCGGGACGGTGAGTCCGACACCCAATGCTCCGAGCACCGTGTTGATGACGCGTGCCGGCAGCCGAAGCGGTTCCAGCAGTGGCAGATCCGCAGAGACATAGGTGCTGTATGAGGTGCTCGGCACGTTGAGGGTCGCCAGCGTGCCGAGTTTGGCGTAGAGCAGATCCTCCGATGCTCCCTGAAGGGTTCCGCCACCGAGCAGGTGCGTGGGCAGTGCCGTCGCCAGCAGGCTGTTGATCAACGAGAAGGGGTTGGGTGTCTCGGGAAAGTCCGAGAGGGCGTTGTACCCCAGAGCGAGGCCGATCGTTGCGGCGTTGAGTGCGACCCCGGTGCTACTCGCCGATGCACCGCCGGCGCTGACGGCCTGCACGCCGAACAGATTGAGGATCGGGGCGAATCGGGCGTAGAGGCCGCCGTTCGGGGTGCCCGGGTTGTTCACCTGCAGGACGGCCAGATTCGTGATGTTGGTTCCCTGGACACATCCCGGCCCCGTCGTGCACGGCGCGCCAGTCAGTGAACTGACCTTGCCGCTGGGTTCCAAGGGTGTGTACCCGGCCGGGGTGTTGCCGGCGGCGCTGGCCAGCAGCGCCTGGTAGGCCAGTCCGGCGTTGTACGCGCTGAAGCCGGTGCCACCGAGGATCGCCGCGCCCAGGGTGCCGCCCGGTTGGCGTTTGAAC
This sequence comes from Mycobacteriaceae bacterium, assembly GCA_037141465.1. Lineage (GTDB taxonomy): Bacteria > Actinomycetota > Actinomycetes > Mycobacteriales > Mycobacteriaceae > Mycobacterium. The sequence goes on from JBAXCK010000085.1 coordinate 7,639, forward strand.
GACGCCCCGAGTGGGTTGTAGCCGCCGAAAGCGAATGCGTTGACGGCGTCGGCGAGCACCACGGGAATCGCCGGATCCCACGCAGTGCGGATCGTGATCGTGCCGATGACATCGACGTCGGGGATCGGGATCGTGGTGAAGCCCAGTGCCTGCGCGATGCCGAACAGCGGACCGGTCGTCACCGCGCCGAAGTCGACGTCGGCCGCCGCCGGGGCCGCGGGCCCGCCGAGGGTCATGGCGCCGGCCAGTGTCAGCGCCGCGGTGCCCTGCGCCGCAAAACTCCTCAGTCGCATTCCACGCATCGATGCCGCGCCTCCACCAGTCGGATGAGGACTCGACCATACACAATGGCGCAATCTCAGCAAAGCGCCGACAGGACCCCCTTGCCAGCGGGACCACCGTGGCGCACAGTGACTCAGATGACGACCACGACCGCGCTCCGCATCTGCCCACTCTGCGAGGCCACCTGCGGGCTGGTGCTGACCATCGAGGGTGGCCGGGTCACCGGCGCCCGTGGCGATCACGACGACGTCTTCAGCCACGGCTACATCTGCCCCAAGGGCGCCAGCTTCGCCGAATTGGACAACGACCCCGACCGGTTACGCGCTCCCCTGGTGCGCCGCGGCGGCGAGCTCGTCGAGACGAGTTGGGACGAGGCGCTGGCGGCGGCCGTCGACGGTCTGCTCAAGGTGAAGGCCGATGCTGGCGCCGCCGTCGCGGTGTACCTGGGCAACCCGAACGCGCACACGGTGGCCGGCGGTCTGTACGCACCGCAACTGGTGCGCGCACTCAAGACACGGCACGTCTACTCTGCGAGCACGCTGGACCAGATGCCCAAGCAGGTCGCGTGCGGCTACCTGTTCGGCAATCCGTTCGCGTTCACGGTGCCTGACGTCGACCGCACCGATCACCTGGTCATCATGGGCGCCAACCCGCTCGTCTCCAACGGAAGCGTCGCCACCGCAGCCGATTTCGGCGGCAAGCTCAAGGCGCTGAAACGGCGCGGCGGCCGGCTCACGGTGATCGACCCCAACCGCACCCGGACGGCGGAGATGGCCGACCGGCATATCGCGCCCCGGCCCGGCACCGACGGCGCACTGCTGTTCGCCGTCGTGAACGTCCTCTTCGACGAAGAGTTGACCGATCCGGAACTCGGTGGTCTGGCCGGCGACGTCATCGGGCTCGACGCGGTGCGCGCGGCGGCGCGGGACTTCCCGCCCGAGGCGGTGGCGGCGCACTGCGGCGTGACGAGCGAGGAGATCCGCGAACTGGCCCGGGAGATCGCCGCTGCGCCGAGCGCCGTCGTCTACGGGCGGATCGGCACCTCGACGGTGCGGTTCGGAACGCTGACCAGTTGGCTGGTCGATGTGGTGAACCTGCTGACCGGCAACCTCGACCGCGAAGGCGGGGCGATGTTCACCAGTTCCCCGATCGGCTCGGCGCCGCGCCCCCCGCGACCGGGCCGTGGATTCTCGGTCGGCCGCTGGAACAGCCGGGTCTCCGGCCACCCGGAGGTGGCCTCGGAGTTTCCCACCGCGCTGCTGCCCGAGGAGATCGAGACACCCGGCGAGGGTCAGGTGAAGGCGGTGGTGAGTATCGCGGGTAATCCGGTGCTGTCCGCCCCGGACGGCGCACGGCTCTCCGCCGCGCTCGACCGGCTCGACTTCATGGTGTCGATCGACCCCTACCTGAACGAGACCACCAGGCACGCCGATGTGATCCTGCCGCCGCCGCCGCCGACCTACAGCCCGCATTTCGACGTGGCACTGTCGGGTACGGCAATACGCAACAACGCGCGCTACTCGCCTCCGGTGTTCGCGCTCCCCGAGGGTCGCCCCGACGAGGCCCAGATCATCTGCCGGCTGACCTTGGGACTCCTCGGTGTGGGCGTCGATGCCGACCCGGTTCTCGTCGACGAGCAGATCATCGCGGCGGTGCTGGCCAAAGAAGTCGCCGACGAGCACTCCCCGGTAGCCGGCCGCGACGCGGCGGAGTTGGCCGCGATGCTGCCCGACGGACCGGGATATGAGCGGCGGCTCGACATGATGCTGCGGCTGGGAACGTTCGGCGACGCCTTCGGGGCCAACCCGGACGGGTTGACGCTGCAGCAGCTCAAGGACAACCCGCACGGCGTGGACCTCGGCCCCCTGACGGCGCGGCTGCCCGAAGTCCTGCGCACGCCGTCCGGGAAGGTCGAACTGGCGCCCGAGCCGATCATGGCCGATATTCCCCGCCTGCACGCATCGTTGGACAGCGAGGAAGCCGGCTTCCTGCTCATCGGCCGGCGGCATCTGCGGTCCAACAACAGCTGGATGCACAACCTGCCGGCGCTCGCCGGCGGCACCAATCGCTGCACACTGCTGATCCACCCCGACGACGCCGCCCGGCTCGGGCTGACCGACACCGCGGTGGTCACCGGCCCCGGTGGCAAGCTCGAGGTGCCGGTGGAGATCACCGACGCGATCCGGCCCGGCGTCGTCTCACTTCCGCACGGCTGGGGACACGATGTGCCGGGCACTCGTCTGTCGGTGGCCGCGACTCAGGCGGGCGTGAATGTCAATGCGCTGCTTGACAGTTCGCTTATCGAACCGCTGTCCGGGACCTCCGTGCTCAACGGCGTCCCGGTTGAGGTGATGGCGGCCGGTTAATCCGTGACCCGGGCGACAAGCAGGCCGTCCCAGCCCTTGACCCCGACGGTCTGCAGCGCGGCCGCCTCCAATCGCGGCTCAGCACCGATCATCGCCAGCATGTCGCGAACCGCACACGCCTGACCGTCGTCGTCGGCCGGATCCAGGATTCGACCGGAGCGCACCACGTTGTCGACCACCACGACCGTGCCGGGGCGGCCGAGCTCGATCGCCCAGCGCACGTAGTGGCTGTTGTTCTCCTTGTCGGCGTCGATGAAGACCAGGTCGAAGGGCGGGCTCAGCGTGGGCAGGGTCTCCAGCGCCGGCCCGACCACGATCTCGACGCGTTCATCCACACCGGCGCGCACCAGATTCCGTGCGGCCACCTCGGCATGCCGCGCCGACCGCTCGCAGGTGACGACGCGGCCGCCCATGCCCACCCCGCGCGCCAGCGCGATCGTGCTGTAGCCGCCCAACGTTCCGATCTCCAGTACGCGCCGGGCCCCGCTGATGCGCGTCAGCAGATACAGCAGCCGGGCGCTCTGCGGCGAGACCTCGATCGGCGGCAGGCCGGCCGCCTGCGAGTCGGCGAGGGCTGCGGTGAGTGCGGAGTCCGCACCGAGGAGCAGTTCGTCGAGCAGCGCGTCCGTGGGCAACCACTGGTCCGGCCCGATCGACTCCACGCTCCTACGCTATCGAACACCTTCCTTGGTGTAGACCACGCGCAGCACGTGGCCGGCCTCCGGTCCCATCACGGCGGCGGCCAGCGCGCAGAAGGTCGCGACGAAAACTGACCCGTGGGCGGGTGCGGCATCCGGACACAGGTGATGCGCCACCTCGTGCAGTACGACGAACTCACGCAGTGCCCAGCCGGCGTCGGCGGGTACGGCGATCACCGCGGCGCCGTCGGCGATCTCGTAGTGCGCCGCGGTCGCACCGCGCCGCGGCCGCACCGCGAGGGGTCCGTTGTCGGGCCAGCGGGTGCGCACAGCGGGCAGGCGCAGTACCTCGTCGACGTAGCGCTGGACCGAATCCACCGAGCCGAACCGCGCCTCCGGCGGCAGGGTGAGGGATTCACCGAAGAAGTCGATCGAACGGGAGCTGTGCTGGGCGGCGCGATCGAAGAGCGTGCGGACGAACTCCTCGGCCGCGTAGACCCGGGACCGCTGGCTGTCGCGTGGGGTCACCGGTCAGCGGGGTAACCGTGAGCGTGCGCCCGGTAGTTCCGGAGCCGAACCCAACCGGGCCCGCCGGCCCGCGCGGTCACCGGCGCGCCGCGCCGCTGACGAGTAGCCGGCCGATGCGCTGGTGGCGCGCCAGGTGCCGCGGGCTGTCGACTCGCGCCGGTAGTGGTCACGCAACTCGAGGTCCTTGTTGCGCAACGCCAGAGCAGTACCCGGGCGGGCGGTCTTCTTCTTGGTTGCCGCACGTTTGGCCTCGTCGCGGGCTTCGGAGAGCCGGCGGCCGATCCGACTGCCGAAGGCCAGCTGGAAATTCAGCCGCGCGGTGATCGTCGGGGTGGGTTTATGCGCACCGGTCGCCAGGTAGGCGTCACACGAGCGGACCATCTGCACCACCAGGCTGGCGTAGAGGGCATGCGTGGTGTCGACGTCCTCGGGAAATCCGTAGGCGTAGACGTAGGTGGAGTTGGAGGCGACGTCGCACCGGACGTCGTTGGCGTCGGCGATGGCGGCGAACAGTTGCACGTAGGTGCGCAGACCGCGGCTACCCGGCTCACCGATGGTGATGGTGCGCTGGGTGGGCTGCTGCGCAGTGGTCCGGCTTGCGGAGTGCGAACGTGCGACGGCGAGGTCGATCGACGTGGCGGTGGCGAGTCGCTGGGCCGCCGCCATGAACGCCTCGGCCTCGTGCGCGTTGTCGGTGCCCTCCGCCTGCCGCAGCAGGGCGGCAATCCGGGCGAGCATCTTGTCCTCGGTCATCCGGTCCAACTTTAACCGTTCATCTGGTGACGAAGATGTCCAGTGCGGCGGTGAGTTGGGGCGACAGTGGGGCGTTGTTCGCATAATTGGCGATGCTGTCTGTCGGGTCGTCGCGCAGCACATGGTTGACACCGTTGAGTCGCACAAACTGCAGGGCGGTGTGTGCCAAGGCGTCGGCCAGGGGCTTCATCGTGGCGCAACTCGCCTGGGCGTCGGAGTCCGAACACGTCAGCAGAACGGGCGTGCCGTCGGGGATGCGCGATGCCAACTCGAGGGGATCGATGGCGTCGGCCTCCGCGACCGCACGGACGTTGCCGGGGTTGAGGATCGCGCTCAATCCGTCGGGCAGCGAGGCCGGCGCGGTGCCCGATTCGCGAACCTGTTTCACCGCCGCCTGCCAGGCGGCGACCACCTGATCGGCCTGAGCTCGAGTCTTGGTGCCGCCACGGACCGCGTCGGCCATATCGGCATCGACCCGGCTCGCGATGAGATCGAGATAGCGTGCAGCCAACGGCTGGAGGAGACCGACGGAATGGATGCGCGGCGCACCGGCGGAGGCATCCGCGGCGAGCGTCATCGAGTGCATCGCCCCCTCTCCCAACCCGTACACCGAGATTCCGCCGGCGTCGCTGCCGGGCTGTGCGGCCAGGAATCGCACGGCCGCCTCGGCTCCTGCGGTGTAGACGGCGCTCCCGACCTCGGCAGGGCGGTCGGCGTAGGGGCCCAGACCGGTGCGGCCGGTTCCCACCTTGTCGTACCGCAGGCTCGCGACGTCGTGATGAGACAGGTATTCGGCGAGCTGGCGCATGTTGCCGATCGGTCCGGCCACGTTGTTGTCGCCGTTGCGGTCGGTGCGGCCGCTCTCGGAGATCAGCAACGCAGCCGGACCGGCGCCATCACCCTCACGGTGCCGATACGTCCCGTACACCGTCAGTCCGTCGGCGGCGAATGTGACGTCCGCGTCGACCCATGCGCGGTGTTCAACGGAGCCGCAGCCGGTGCCGCCGAGGAGCAGCGCCACCGCACACCCCACCGCGGACAGCGGCCTGATGGTCCCTGCCGCGAACAGCGGCCTGATGGTC
>JBAXCK010000086.1:0-13129 GCA_037141465.1 Mycobacteriaceae bacterium
AGCCGGGTCATCCAACCGTGCGTGTCGGCGAAAGTGCCGCGCTGGATTCCGGTGAGGGTGTCGCGCAGTGCCATCGTCACCTCGCCCGGTGAACCGTCACCGACGGTGAACTCGCCCTCGCCGTAGCGCACCTGGGCGACAGGGGTGATGACCGCGGCGGTGCCGCAGGCGAACACCTCGGTGATCTCCCCGGCGGCCACACCCTTGCGCCATTCCTCGACGTCGATCTTGCGTTCCTCGACGGCGAATCCGGCATCACCGGCCAACTGCAGCAGCGAGTCGCGGGTGATACCCGGCAGCAGCGAACCGCTCAGCTCCGGTGTGACCAGCCGGGCCGAACCGCCGCTGCCGAAGACGAAGAACAGGTTCATCCCGCCCATCTCCTCGATGTAGCGCCGCTCGATCGCGTCGAGCCACACGACCTGATCGCAGCCGTGTGCGGCGGCCTCGGACTGTGCCAGCAGTGAGGCCGCGTAGTTGCCGCCGAACTTGGCGGCTCCCGTACCACCCGGACTCGCCCGCACATACTCGGTCGACAGCCACACGCTGACGGGCTTGATACCGCCCTTGAAGTACGCACCGGCCGGCGAGCCGATCACCAGGTAGCGGTACTCCGCCGAGGGCCGGACTCCCAGGCCCGGTTCGGTGGCGATGACGAACGGCCGAAGATAGAGCGACTGTTCGCCGCCGACGGCCGGCACCCACTCGTGGTCGACGGCGATCAACTGCCGCAGCGATTCGATGAACATCTCGTCGGGCAGTTCGGGGATGGCCAGGCGACGCGCCGAGGCGCGCAGCCGCGCCGCGTTCGCCTCGGGGCGGAAGGAGACGATGGAACCGTCGGCCCACCGGTAGGCCTTCAGGCCTTCGAAGATCTCCTGCGCGTAATGCAGGACGATCGCCGAGGGATCGAGTTCGATCGGACCGTAGGGAATCACTTCGGCGTCGTGCCAACCGCTGCCGTGGCTGTAGAGCACCGACACCATGTGATCGGTGTAGAACTTGCCGAAGCCCGGATCGGCGAGAATCGCTGCCCGCCGCTCCGCGCTCGCGGGACGGTCGCTTCGCCGCACGGCGAAGCTCAGCGGGGCCTCGGACATGGACGCGATTGTATAACCGCAGCTAGGGTGTCGCTGATGAGCGCTCAACCCGGCTACTCCGCCCCTGCCGTCACCGTCGCCAGCACGCTGCCCAAGCGGGGTGTGGCTTCAACCGTGCTCGTGGTACCGGTGGTCGACGCCGACGGCACCCCGAAGGTGCTCGGTGCGCCGTTCCTGGACACCGGCGCCGTTCGCGAGCTGCAGACCGCGCTGCGCAAACTGGGCGCCAAGGGATCCGCCGAGCAGACCACGCGACTGCACGTGTCCGCACTGCCGTTCGCCAGCGTGCTCGCCGTCGGGTTGGGCGCCCCGCGCGACGAGTGGCCCGCCGAGATCATCCGCCGCGCCTCCGGCGTCGCCGCGCGCTCGTTGAACGGCGTGCACACCGTCGTCACCGCGCTGGCCGAACTCGATCCTGAGGCGGCGGTCGAGGGGCTCATCCTCGGCGCGTACCAGATGCACGAGTTCCGCAGCGAGAAGACCGCACCCAAGGATCCGAGCCTGTCGGCGATCACCGCACTGAGCACCGCCGAGGACGCCAAGGCGGACGTCGCCCGCGCCGTGGCGATCGCCACCGCCGTCGCCACGGCACGCGATCTGGTCAACACCCCGCCCAGCCATCTGCATCCGGACGAATTCGCCAAGCGCGCAAAACTTCTCGGGACGCTGGCCGGCCTGACCGTGGAGGTGCTCGATGAGAAGGCCCTGGCCAAGGCCGGCTACGGCGGAATCATCGGTGTGGGCAAGGGGTCGGCCAACCCACCGCGACTGGTGCGGGTGACCTATCGCGGCGGCAAGGGCCGAAAGGGGGCCCGGAAGGTCGCGCTGGTGGGCAAGGGCATCACCTTCGACACCGGCGGCATCTCGATCAAACCGGCCGCGGCCATGCACCACATGACCTCCGACATGGCCGGCGCGGCGGCGGTGCTGGCCACCATGGTGCTCGCCGCCGCCGAAGGGCTGCCCATCGACGTGATCGCCACCGTACCGATGGCCGAGAACATGCCCTCGGCCACCGCCCAGCGGCCCGGTGATGTGCTGACCCAGTACGGCGGCACCACCGTGGAGGTGCTCAACACCGACGCCGAGGGGCGGCTGATCCTGGCGGACGCGATCGTGCGCGCCTGCGAGGACAAACCGGACTACCTGATCGAGACCTCCACGCTCACCGGCGCGCAGACCATCGCACTCGGTGCGCGCATACCCGGCGTGATGGGCAGCCCGGAGTTCCGCGACCGGGTGGCCGAGCTGTCCCAGCAGGCCGGCGAGGACGGCTGGGCCATGCCGCTGCCCGACGAGCTCAAGGACGATCTGAAATCCACGGTCGCCGATCTCGCCAACGTCAGCTCCCAGCGCTACGCCGGGATGCTGGTCGCCGGAGTGTTCCTGCGCGAGTTCGTCGCCGAGGGTGTGCAGTGGGTGCACATCGACATCGCCGGACCGGCGTACAACACCGGCGGTCCGTGGGGCTACACCCCTAAGGGCGGCACCGGCGTGCCGGTGCGGACGCTGTTCGCAGTACTGGAGGATATCGCTGTAAACGGTTGAGTCACACCACTTTCCTGCGCGCGGTGGACCGCAGGGCCTGGGGCAACAGCCGTGAGGTGCCGTACAACAGGTACGCCTCCGGCGTGACCGGACGAACCGCCTTGTTGCTGCGTACCGCTGAGAGGATCGCTGAGGCCACCTTCTCCGGGCCGTAGTGGCGCAGTTCGAACATGCGCTCCAGTTGGGCGCGGCGCCCGGCCACCGCGGCCTGCCTGCCTTCCGGGGCGTGCAGTTCGGTGGTCGACACGATGTTGGTGTTGACGACACCCGGACAGATCGTGGTCACTCCGATTCCGGCGGAGGAGAGTTCGGCGCGCAGGCAGTCGGAGAACATGTACACCGCCGCCTTCGACGTGCAGTAGGCGTTGAGTGAGCTCAGCGGCGCATACGCTGCCATCGACGCCACGTTGACGATGTGGCCGCCCTCTCCCCGATCGACCATGCGGCCGGCGAACGCCCGGCAGCCGTTGACCACACCGCCGAGATTGACGTCGAGCACACGGTCGAACTGCTCGGCCGGGATGTCCAGAAAGGCGCCGGCCACCCCGATCCCGGCGTTGTTCACGACGACGTCGGGCACACCGTGACGTTGGCAGACCTGCGCGGCGAAACGCTGGACGGCATCGCCGTCGGCGACGTCGACGACGTACGGGTGCGCCACCGCTCCGCGCGCGGTGATCTGCGTGACGGTCTGTGCCAGCGAGGCCTCGTCGATGTCACTGACCACCACCTCGGCACCCTCGGCTGCGAAGCCCGCGGCGGTCGCACGCCCGATTCCGCTACCCGCCCCGGTGATCACGACGAGGGTGTCTCCGAACGGCGCGCGTGTTCGTCCGACTTCGGCACGCAGCAGTGCCCTGGGCGCCGCGCCGCCCTCGAGGTGCTCGATCAACTCCGCGGCGGCGGTGGCGATCACCTGCGGATGCGACAGCGGCGACCAGTGTCCGGCATTGACGTCGCGGCGCCACAGCCGTGAGACCCAGCGGTGCGCGTCGTCGTAGACGTAGGGCCGCACGAAGACGTCGCGGGTGTTGACCAGGAGCTGGACCGGGACCTCGATTCGGTGCTCGCCGGCGGTCGGGCCCAGCGCGGCGGGGAAGTTGGCGCGGTAGATCCGCATCCCGTTGGCGGCGTCGTCGACGAAACTCGGCGCCTGATGGCGCCGCTGCGGGGGTACCCCGGCGTTGATCGCCACCCGCCGGACGGCGTCGGCCAGGAACGCGCGCATCGCCGCCGGCGCCAGCGCGGTGCGGAAGAAGAGCATGTAACTGAAATGCAGGCCCTGTGCCAGCGCCCGGGCGAAGCGCTTCGGGCGGTACGGGCGGGCGAGTCCTTCTCGGAGGAATCTGTTCAACTGCACCGGGTCGGGACCGGAGATGGAGGTGTAGGACGCGACACGTCCGGGCGCCTCCGCCCGGCCGAGGTAATGCCATATCGTCGCCGCACCCCAGTCGTGCCCGATCACGTGCACCGCCGACTCCGGTGAGACGGCGGCGACGACTGCGGCGAAGTCGTCGGCAAGGCGATCGAGGGTGTAGGCCTCGACGGCGGCGGGCGCCTCGGAGTCCCCCGCCCCGCGGTTGTCGTAGCGCACGATGCGATGGGACTCACCCAGCGCTTCGGCCACGCTGTCCCACAGCACATGGGTGTCCGGCCAGCCGTGCACCATGACGACCGTCGGCCCGTCGGGGTTGCCTTCCTCGTAGACGGCGATCCGGGTTCCGTCGCTCGAGGCGACGTGTCGTGTGGGCATCATCTGATTATTCCCGTTATTCCAGGGCGCATTCCCCGCCCTTCGCCGTCGGCGCGTAAGGGTTAATGACAGGATTGGCAGACGCTGCTGTGATAAGCCAGAAGTCGACCGACCACAGGGAGTCATGTCAATGGCCGTCTCCGTCCAGATGCCCGCACTCGGCGAAAGCGTCACCGAGGGCACCGTCACCCGGTGGCTCAAGCAGGAGGGTGACACCGTCACGGCCGACGAGCCGCTGCTGGAGGTGTCCACCGACAAGGTCGACACCGAGATCCCCGCGCCGGCGTCCGGGGTGCTGGTCAAGATCGTCGCCCGCGAGGACGACACCGTAGCCGTCGGCGGCGAACTGGCCGTGATCGGCGAGGCCGGCGAGGCGCCACCGGCGACGGCGGCCGCGCCCGCACCCCCGGTCGAGCAGCCCAAACCTGCGGAGACGCCGGCGCCCCCGCCCCCGCCCCCGGCGGCACCCCCGCTCCCGGCCGCATCGGGTGGCGCTGCGACACCGGTGCTGATGCCGACGCTGGGCGAGTCCGTGACCGAGGGCACCGTGACGCGCTGGCTGAAGAAGGTCGGCGACACCGTCGGGGTGGACGAACCGCTGGTGGAGGTGTCCACCGACAAGGTCGACACCGAGATCCCCTCACCGGTGGCCGGCACGCTGCTGAGCATCACCGCCGAGCAGGACAGCACTGTGCCGGTCGGCGGTGAACTGGCCAGGATCGGCGCCTCGGGAGCCGCCCCCGCCGCCGCGCCCGCACCCCAGGCGGCACCCCCGCCACCCCCGCCACCGCCACCCCCGCCACCGCCACCCCCCACCCCGGCTCCGACCCCGGCTCCGACCCCGGCGCCGGCACCCCCGACTCCGGCTCCGGCTCCGGCTCCGGCCGCGGAGAGCTATCCGACCCCGGCCGGCCACACCGTCGCCGGCGACGGGGCGCCCTACGTCACCCCCCTGGTCCGCAAACTGGCCGCCGAACGCGGCGTCGACCTCGACGCCGTCAAGGGCACCGGCGTCGGCGGCCGTATCCGCAAGCAGGACGTGCTGGCCGCCGCTGCACCGGCACCCGCAGGCGCCCAGGGCACGGCCGCGACTGCGGCGGCGCCCGCCCCGGCCGCCGCCTCGCCCCTGGCGCACCTGCGTGGCACCACCCAGAAGGCCAACCGGATCCGCCAGCTCACGGCCAAGAAGACCCGCGAGTCACTGCAGGCCACCGCGCAACTCACCCAGACCCACGAGGTCGACATGACCAAGATCGTGGCGCTGCGGGCGCGGGCCAAGAAAGACTTCGCCGAACGGGAGGGCGTCAACCTCACCTACCTGCCGTTCATCGCCCGTGCCGTGATCGACGCTCTCAAAGCGCACCCGAACATCAACGCGAGCTACAACGAGGACACCGGCGAGATCACCTACTACGACGCCGAACATCTGGGCTTCGCCGTCGACACCGAACAGGGGTTGCTCTCCCCGGTGGTCCACAACGCGGGCGATCTCTCGCTGGCCGGACTCGCCAGGGCCATCAACGACATCGCCGCCCGCGCGCGATCCGGCAAACTCAAACCCGACGAGTTGTCCGGAGGGACGTTCACCATCACCAACATCGGCAGTCAGGGCGCATTGTTCGACACGCCGATCCTGGTGCCGCCACAGGCCGCGATGCTGGGAACCGGTGCGATCGTGAAGCGGCCGCGGGTGATCGCCGATGCGGCCGGCAACGAGTCGATCGGCGTGCGGTCGGTGTGCTACCTGCCGCTGACCTACGACCACCGGCTCATCGACGGCGCCGACGCCGGCAGGTTCCTCACCACCGTCAAGCGGCGGCTGGAAGATGGAGCGTTCGAGGCCGAACTTGGCCTCTAAAACGTCCGGCGCCAAAACCGTTGTCGCCGTGGCGGGTTCGTCTGGAGTGATCGGTTCGGCTTTGGTTGCCGCCCTGCGGATCGCCGACCATCGCGTGCTGCGGATCGTCCGGCGCAAGCCCGCCAACCGTGACGAACTGCGCTGGAACCCCGACAGCGGCGAGTTCGACCCCGCGGGGCTGGCCGGGGTCGACGCCGTGGTCAATCTGTGCGGGGTGGGTGTCGGAGACCGGCGTTGGTCAGGCTCTTTCAAACAGCAACTCCGCGACAGCCGGATCGACCCCACCGAGGTGATCAGCGCCGCGGTGGTGCAGGCCGGCGTGCCCGTACTCATCAACGCCAGTGCAGTCGGCTACTACGGCGACACCGGGGAGCGCATCATCGACGAGACGGCTCCGGCAGGCACGGGATTCCTGGCGCAGCTGTGCGTGGACTGGGAAGCCGCAACCGCACCGGCACGGCAGTCCGGTGTGCGGGTGGTGCTGGCCCGCACCGGCCTGGTGCTCTCCCCCGACGGCGGCGTGCTGGGCAAATTGCGCCCGTTGTTCGCCCTGGGGCTCGGCGGGCGGCTGGCCGGCGGCCGTCAGTACATGCCGTGGATCAGCCTGGAGGACGAGGTCCGTGCCCTGATCTTCGCCATCGGCGCCGATTCGCTCTCGGGTCCGGTGAACGTCACCGGGCCCGCACCGGTGACCAACGCGGAGTTCACCGCGGCGCTGGGCAGGGCGGTCAATCGCCCCGCGCTCGTGCCGGTGCCCGGTCTGGCATTGCGGGTCGCGGTCGGCGAATTCGCCCGGGAGGGCCTCCTCGGCGGGCAGCGCGCCATCCCCGCAGCCCTGGAACGCGCGGGTTTCGAGTTCCACCACAGAACCATCGGGGAAGCGCTCTCCTACGCGATGGACGCCGCACGGCGGTAGTACCGTCGATTCCGTGGGTCACTCGCTGCGGTCACAGGCCGGGGCGATCGACGTCCGGCACCTCGGCAGCATCGACTACCTCACCGCCTGGCAACTGCAGCGCGAACTCGCCGACGCCCGGGTGGCCGGCGGATCCGATGCGCTGCTGCTGCTGGAGCACCCGTCGGTCTACACCGCCGGCAAGCGAACCGAGGCACACGAGCGCCCGGTGGACGCAACCCCGGTGGTCGACAGCGACCGCGGCGGCAAGATCACCTGGCACGGACCGGGGCAACTGGTCGGCTATCCGGTGATCGCCCTGGCCGAACCGCTCGACGTCGTGAAATACGTTCGGCGCCTAGAAGATGCGCTGATCACCCTCTGCGCGGAGTTCGGCCTCGACGCCACCCAGGTCGAGGGCCGCTCGGGTGTGTGGCTGCCTGCCCACGGCGGCCGGCCCGACCGCAAGATCGCCGCGATCGGGATCAGGGTGGCGCGCGGGGTCACCCTGCACGGCTTCGCACTGAACTGCGACTGCGACCTCGCCGCGTTCTCGGCGATCGTGCCGTGCGGCATCACCGACGCCGGCGTCACCTCGCTGACCGCCGAACTCGGCCGCCGCCTGCGGGTCGCCGACGTCCGCGACCGGGTGGCAGAGGCGGTCTGCGCGGCCCTGGACGGCAACCTCGTACCATCGCAGTCATGAGCGTGACGCCGGGTGACCGCAAACTGCTGCGGCTGGAGGTGCGCAACGCCGAAACCCCGATCGAGCGCAAACCGCCGTGGATCAAGACCCGCGCCCGGATGGGTCCGGAGTACACCGCGCTGAAGGGCCTGGTGCGCCGCGAGGGTCTGCACACCGTGTGTGAGGAGGCCGGCTGCCCCAACATCTTCGAATGCTGGGAGGACCGCGAGGCCACCTTCCTGATCGGCGGCGAGCAATGCACCCGTCGCTGCGACTTCTGCCAGATCGACACCGGAAAGCCGGCCGCCCTCGATCGCGACGAGCCGCGCCGAGTGGCCGAGAGCGTGGCCGCGATGGGCCTGAAGTACGCCACCGTGACCGGCGTGGCACGCGACGACCTGCCCGACGGCGGTGCCTGGCTCTACGCCGAGACGGTGCGCGAGATCAAACGGCGCAACCCCGACACCGGTGTCGAATTGCTTATCCCGGACTTCAACGGCGATGCGGGGCAATTGGGCGAGGTGTTCGACTCACGGCCGGAGGTCCTCGCCCACAATCTCGAGACGGTGCCGCGGATCTTCAAGCGGATCCGGCCCGCGTTCCGCTACCCGCGCAGCCTCGATGTGATCACCGCCGCACGCGACGCCGGACTGGTGACCAAGAGCAACCTGATCCTCGGTATGGGCGAGACCATCGACGAGGTCCACACCGCTCTGGCCGACCTGCGCGGCGCCGGATGCGACATCGTCACGATCACCCAGTACCTGCGCCCGTCCCCGCGCCATCATCCGGTCGCGCGCTGGGTGCATCCCGATGAGTTCGTCGGGTTGTCCGCCTACGCCGAGGGCCTCGGGTTCCCCGGTGTGCTGGCCGGACCGCTGGTGCGCTCCTCCTACCGGGCCGGACGCCTCTACCAGCAGGCTTCGCTGGCGCGTCGGCCGTCCGTATCCTGAGCTGCTATGGCCACATCGAAGAACCCCGCCGACCTCAAGGCCGCCAAGGCCGAGGCCAAGGCCACCCGCAAGCTCGAATCCCGCCAGCGCCGCACCCAGATCTGGCAGGCCTTCCGGATGCAGCGCAAAGAGGACAAGCGCCTGCTGCCCTACATGATCGGCGGGTTCGCCGCCGTCGTCGCCGCCACCGTCGGGGTGGGCCGGTGGATGGGCGGATTCTCGGCCTACATGCTGCCCGCCCTCGGTGTCGTCCTCGGTGTGCTGGTGGCCTTCCTCATCTTCGGCCGGCGCGCACAGAAGTCGGTCTACCGCAAGGCCGAGGGCCAGACCGGGGCGGCGGCGTGGGCGCTGGAGAACATGCGCGGCAAGTGGCGCGTGACCCCCGGCGTCGCCGCCAACGGCCACCTCGACGCCGTTCACCGGGTGATCGGTCGCCCTGGCGTCATCTTCGTCGCAGAAGGCTCACCGGCGCGGGTGAAATCCCTTCTGGCGCAAGAGAAGAAGCGCACCGCACGACTGATCGGTGAAACACCGATCTACGACGTGATCGTCGGCAACGGCGAAGACGAGGTGCCGCTGAGCAAGCTCGAGCGTCATCTGACCAAACTGCCGGCCAACATCACCGTCAAGCAGATGGATGCCCTCGAGTCGAAGTTCGCCGCCTTGGGCAACCGCGTCGGTCCGGCAGCGATGCCCAAGGGGCCGTTGCCCGCCCAGGCCAAGATGCGCGGCATCCAGCGCACCGTGCGACGTCGCTGATCTCTACCGCCGGACGACCGCTGTCGCGGTCAGCCGGTCATGGATTCCGCGGCCGTCGGAATCGGTGAACAGCGCCGGAATCACCAGCGCCACAAGCAATCCACGGACGCAGGCCCGCCCGATGCCGACATGCAGCCGGTTGTCCACCGATGCGACACGCAAACCCAGGACGTACTGGCCCGGTGTGAACCCGTAGAGCCGCACCGCGATCACGCCGAGCACCAACCAGATCAACAGCACCGCCGTCGACAGTGTCCGCATGCTCAGCACGCCGGTGCTCAGACCCAGTGCGGCCAGGCCATAGGCGATCAGCCAGTCGAGGATGATGGCCGCCGTTCGCCGGCCGAGCCGGGCGATCGACCCGGGACCCTGCTCGGGCAGTCCCAGCCGCTGTCCGGGGTAGCCGCCGGCCGGTTGGACCGATTCCGGTCCCGAGAGCCATGACCCGATCTCACCCGCCATGGCTCCAGAATAGGGGCCGGGGATCACGCGTAACGTCGGGGAAACATTCGGTTGACGGACGTGCAACATCGGCTCCCTACCGTCTGCGGCGAGCCTTCAAGTGAACAGGAGCAATACGTGGCGAAGCACGAATCAGCCGACGACATCTTCAAACTGATCAAAGACGAGAAAGTCGAGTACGTCGACATCCGGTTCTGCGACCTGCCCGGTGTTGTCCAGCACTTCTCCATCCCGGCCTCGGCCTTCGATGAGAGCGTCTTCGAGGACGGTCTGGCGTTCGACGGTTCGTCGGTGCGCGGTTTCCAGTCCATTCACGAGTCGGACATGATGCTGCTGCCCGACCCCGCGACGGCGCGGATCGACCCGTTCCGTGCCGCGAAGACTCTGAACCTCAACTTCTTCGTCCACGATCCCTTCACCCGCGAGCCCTACTCGCGTGACCCGCGCAACGTGGCCCGCAAGGCCGAGAACTACCTGGCCTCCACCGGGATCGCCGACACCGCGTACTTCGGTGCCGAAGCCGAGTTCTACATCTTCGACTCGGTGGCGTTCGACTCCAAGATGAACGGCACCTTCTACGAGGTCGACTCCGAGTCGGGCTGGTGGAACTCCGGTGAGCCGTTCGAAGCGGACGGCAGCGCCAACCGCGGCTACAAGGTGCGCCCCAAGGGCGGCTACTTCCCCGTCGCCCCCTACGACCACTACGTGGATCTGCGCGACGAGATGTCGACCAACCTGATCAATGCCGGATTCACCCTCGAGCGCGGACACCACGAGGTGGGCACCGCCGGCCAGGCCGAGATCAACTACAAGTTCAACACCCTGCTGCACGCCGCCGATGACGTTCTGCTGTTCAAGTACATCATCAAGAACACCGCCTGGCAGGCCGGCAAGACCGTCACCTTCATGCCCAAGCCGCTCTTCGGCGACAACGGGTCGGGTATGCACGCACATCAGTCGCTGTGGAAGGACGGAAAGCCGCTGTTCCACGACGAGTCCGGGTATGCGGGCCTGTCTGATATCGCGCGGCACTACATCGGCGGCATCCTGCATCACGCTCCGTCACTGCTGGCCTTCACCAACCCGACGGTGAACTCCTACAAGCGGCTGGTGCCCGGCTATGAAGCGCCGATCAACCTGGTGTACAGCCAACGCAACCGCTCGGCGTGCGTCCGCATCCCGATCACGGGCAACAACCCCAAGGCCAAGCGCCTGGAGTTCCGCTGCCCGGACAGCTCGGGCAACCCGTACCTGGCGTTCGCGGCCATGCTGATGGCCGGCATCGACGGCATCAAACGCAAGATCGAGCCGCTGGCCCCGATCGACAAGGACCTCTACGAGCTCCCGCCGGACGAAGCCGCCAACATCCCGCAGGCGCCCACTTCGCTGGCGGCGGTGATCGACCGCCTCGAATCCGACCACGACTACCTCACCGAGGGCGGGGTGTTCACCTCCGACTTGATCGAGACGTACATCGCCTACAAGCGGGAGAACGAGATCCTGCCGATCCAGATCCGCCCTCACCCCTACGAGTTCGCCCTCTACTACGACGTATAAGGCTACGACGTATAGGGCGGAGCGGCGGTGGCCACCGGGATCACCCGGTGGCCACCGCCGTCCAAAAGGCCAGATGAGAGTCCGGTGGACCCCACCCGCGCGACGTCACTCGGCCGAATCCGGCCCACTGGAGATGCGAGATCGCTGATCGTGATGGAATACTTCGATACGCACGTGACGGCTGATACCGGGCTTGCATGAGACAGGAGCGTTCATGATCGGGACCAAGGCGGCTGCCGCCGTATTTCTCACCGGCGTCGGTCTGGCTCTCGCCGGGCCGACCCACGCCGAGAACGCCCAGGTGAATCAGGTGCTCGCCGATCCCAACGCCCTGGGCACCTACAACTTCGAGGCCTCCAGCGGGGAGGCCTCGGTCTGGACCGTCACACCGTGCAAGGTCGACCAGTTGCACTGCGTGCACGTCTCGGCCACCGGCAACAACCTCCGTCAGGCGTTCAGCGGCGATGCGTACTGGACGGTCGGTTCGTGGATCATGTTCGTCGACCAGTCGGACGCGATTCTCTGCGCCAACGGAACCTCTGAGCCGGGCCGCAACACCTACTCCTGGGACGCCACGTCGTTGAGCGGATCGGCCAGCCTGTTCACCGGGTCGGCATGCGGTCAGGAGGGCGGCAGTGTCTCGATCCCCTTCGACCTGACCAAGACCGGCGGACCGCCCCGGCTGCCCGAAGCCCCCGTTCAGTACGAGCCCTACGTCGTCGACATCCCGCCGCCGTACGCACCGCCGTCCGCCGAAGCGCCCGCGGCCATGCCGGCCGAGAGCGATCCGGCGATCGTGGCGACGCCGAACGTCATCCCCAACGAGAGCGACCCGCTGACCGAGGCCATCGTCGCCGAGCCGGGCTACAACGCCTCCGGCGGTGGCGGCGGCGGCCGTCGCTGACGGCTAGACGCACTCGAGCAGGTTCTCGGCGGGTTCTCCCACCGAGCCCACCGTGGCGTAGGTCTTGATCCGCCCGTCCTCGGGACGCACCGTGGCGCAGACGATTCCGCACCGGCCGGCCTCGACCCGGGCGGCGATCGCCGGAGAGCGGTCGAGCAGACTCAGGCCGGTCTCGATGATGTGCGCGGTGGTGACGTCCCCGATCGAGTCGGTACTGACGTTGCGTCGCACGATGGAGCCGAAGATCTGCTCGATCGTGGTCCGCGCCGCGCCACTGGGCAACGCCGCCTCATCCCAGGCCCGCACGGCCGAGCGCACCGCGTGGCAGCCGTCGTGGCCCAGTACCACGATCAGTGGCACCTCCAGGGTGTCCACCGCGTACTCGAGGGTGGAGACCACACTCGAGTCGACGACGTGGCCCCAGGTGCTGACGTCGATCAGCGAGCCCCAGCTCTGGCCGAAGACCGTCTCGCTCGCCAGCCCGGCGTCGGCGCAGCGGAACACCGCGGCCGCCGGGCGGACGTCGGTCAGTCCCCCGCGCGGTCCGCGGACCGGTGCGAAGGACCGCTCGTTGCCGGAGCGCAGCCGCTGCCAGGTGATCAGCGGATCGGCCTCGGCGGATGCGGTGTCGTTGAATGCGGTGTCGTTGAATGCG
>JBAXCK010000087.1:0-12948 GCA_037141465.1 Mycobacteriaceae bacterium
CCCTGGGCCCGGTAGACCTCCTGGACCTCCTTGGTCAGGTGGACCTGGACCTCACGCGGGCCGAGCACGCGCAGTACCTCGTGCGGATCGGCCGAACCCTCCATGAGCTGCTGGCCCACCTCGACGTGATCGCCGTCGGCGAGCAGCCGCTCGGAGCCGTCCTCGTGCTTGAACACCCGCAGACGCTGACGCTTGGAGAGCTTGTCGATCACGACCTCTTCACTGCCGTCGTCGGGGACGATCGTCAGCTTGTAGAACTTGTCGCTCTCCTCCAACCGAACGCGGCCGGCGACCTCGGCGATCGGCGCCTTGCCGCGCGGGATGCGCGCCTCGAAGAGCTCCTGCACACGCGGAAGACCACCGGTGATGTCCTCACCGACGCCGCCCTGGTGGAACGTGCGCATGGTCAGCTGGGTTCCGGGCTCGCCGATGGACTGCGCCGCCACGATACCGACGGCCTCGCCGATGTCGACGAGCTTGCCGGTGGCCATCGAGCGGCCGTAGCACATCGCGCACACACCGGCGGCACTGCCGCAGGTGAGCACCGAACGCACCTTCACCTGGCTGATGCCGGCCTCGAGCAGCGCGTCGATCGCCGGGTCACCGAGGTCGTGGCCCCGTTCGACGATCACGTTGCCCTTGGCGTCGACGGCGTCGGCGGCCAGGGTGCGGGCGTAGGCGGAGGTCTCCACGAACGGGTCGCGCAGCAGTGTTCCGTCGGCCATGCGCTCGGCGAGGTCGACGGTGATGCCACGCTCGGTGCCGCAGTCGTGCTCGCGGACGATGACGTCCTGGGAGACGTCCACCAGACGACGGGTCAGGTAGCCCGAGTCGGCGGTGCGCAGCGCGGTGTCCGCCAGACCCTTCCGGGCACCGTGGGTGTTGATGAAGTACTCCAGCACCGTCAGGCCCTCGCGGAAGGAGGACTTGATCGGCCGCGGGATGAACTCGCCCTTCGGGTTGGTCACCAGACCCTTCATGCCGGCCAGAGTTCGGGTCTGGGTGAAGTTACCCGTCGCGCCGGACTCCACGATCATCTTGATCGGGTTGTCCTCGGGGTAGTGCTCGCGCAGCGCGTCACCGACCTCCTCGGTGGCCTTCTTCCACAGCTCCACCAGAGCGTCGTTGCGCTCCTGGTGGTTCAGCGCACCGCGCTGGTACTTCTTCTCGATGCCGTCGGCCTCGGACTCGTAGCGACCGAGGATCTCCTGCTTCTCCGGGAGCACCAGCACGTCGGCCATCGACACCGTCACGCCCGAGCGGGTGGCCCAATAGAAGCCGGTGTCCTTGAGCTTGTCGACGGTTTGAGCGACGACGATCATCGGGTAGCGCTCGGCCAGATCATTGATGATCTTGGCCTGCTCCTTCTTGTGCATCTGCTTGTTGACGAAGGGATAGCCCAGCGGCAGCAGCTCGTTGAAGAGCACCCGGCCCAGCGTCGTCTCGCAGATCCAGGCGTTGCCCGGACGCCAGCCGTTCTCGCCGAACAGTTCGGTCTCCACCTCGTGCGGCGGACGCAGCTGATCGAGACGGATCTTGATCTGCGCGCGCACCGACAGCGCACCGCGGTCCATCGCCATGATGGCCTCGGCCGGTCCGCTGTAGACACCGCTCTCCGGTGAGTCCTTGCCGGCCGGGACGTACTCGCCTTTCTCACCGGTGACGTGCGTGGTCAGGTAGTACAGACCGGTCACCATGTCCAGACGCGGCATGGCCAGCGGCTTGCCCGACGCCGGCGAGAGGATGTTGTTGGAGGACAGCATCAGCACGCGCGCCTCGGCCTGGGCCTCCGCGCTCAGCGGAAGGTGCACGGCCATCTGGTCGCCGTCGAAGTCGGCGTTGAACGCCTCACACACCAGCGGGTGCAGCTGAATGGCCTTGCCCTCGACCAGCATCGGCTCGAAGGCCTGGATCCCGAGGCGGTGCAGCGTGGGTGCGCGGTTGAGCAGCACCGGGTGCTGGGAGATGACCTCTTCGAGGACGTCCCACACCTGGGGACGCTGACGCTCCACCATCCGCTTGGCGCTCTTGATGTTCTGCGCGTGGTTGAGGTCCACCAGACGCTTCATCACGAACGGCTTGAACAGCTCGAGTGCCATCAGCTTCGGCAGGCCGCACTGATGCAGTTTGAGCTGCGGGCCGACAACGATGACCGAACGGCCCGAGTAGTCCACGCGCTTGCCGAGCAGGTTCTGCCGGAAGCGGCCCTGCTTGCCCTTGAGTAGATCCGACAGCGACTTCAGCGGACGGTTGCCCGGCCCGGTGACCGGACGTCCGCGGCGGCCGTTGTCGAACAGCGCGTCGACGGACTCCTGAAGCATGCGCTTCTCATTGTTGACGATGATCTCCGGTGCGCCCAGGTCGATCAGTCGCTTGAGCCGGTTGTTGCGGTTGATGACCCGGCGGTACAGGTCGTTGAGGTCGGAGGTGGCGAACCGGCCGCCGTCGAGCTGAACCATCGGACGCAGTTCCGGCGGGATCACCGGCACCGCGTCGAGCACCATGCCCATCGGCGAGTTGCCGGACTGCTGGAACGCTGCGACGACCTTGAGCCGCTTGAGCGCGCGCAGCTTCTTCTGACCCTTGCCGCTGCGGATGACTTCGCGCAGCGACTCGGCCTCGGCGTCGATGTCGAAGGTCTCGATCAGCTTCTGGACGGCCTCGGCGCCCATCGAGCCGGTGAAGTACTCGCCGTAGCGGTCCACCAGTTCGCGGTAGAGCGTCTCATCGACGATGAGCTGCTTGGGGGCCAGTTTGGTGAACGTGGTCCAGATCTCTTCGAGCCGGTCCAGCTCGCGGCCGGCGCGGTCGCGGATCTGACGCATTTCGCGCTCGCCGCCGTCCTTGACCTTGCGCTTGACGTCGCTCTTGGCGCCCTCGTCCTCGAGTTCCTTGAGGTCGGCCTCGAGCTTCTTCGCCCGCGCCTCCAGGTCGAGGTCGCGCTGGTTCTCCACGGCCTTGCGCTCGGAGACCATCTCGGCCTCCAGGGTGGACAGCTCGTTGTGACGCATCTCGTCGTCGACGGCGGTGATGACGTAGGCGGCGAAGTAGATGATCTTCTCGAGATCCTTCGGCGCCAGGTCCAGCAGGTAACCCAGACGCGACGGAACACCCTTGAAGTACCAGATGTGGGTGACCGGTGCGGCCAGCTCGATGTGGCCCATCCGCTCGCGGCGCACCTTGGCACGGGTCACCTCGACGCCGCAGCGCTCACAGATGATGCCCTTGAAGCGCACGCGCTTGTACTTGCCGCAGTAGCACTCCCAGTCGCGAGTCGGTCCGAAGATCTTCTCGCAGAACAGGCCGTCCTTCTCGGGCTTGAGCGTGCGGTAGTTGATGGTCTCGGGCTTCTTCACCTCGCCGAATGACCACGTGCGGATGTCATCCGCGGTGGCCAGGCCGATGCGGAGTTCATCGAAGAAGTTGACGTCTAGCACGTAACTCCCTTTCCCCTTGCGGGACTAGAGGAACCGAATACTTAAGCGAGATCTTCGACGGACGCGGACTCGTTGCGGGACAGGTTGATGCCGAGGTTGGCCGCTGCGCGCTCCAGATCCTCGTCGTCACCGTCACGCATCTCGATGGCCGCACCGTCCTTGGCGAGCACCTCGACGTTGAGGCACAGCGACTGCAGTTCCTTGAGCAACACCTTGAACGACTCCGGGATGCCGGGTTCGGGGATGTTCTCGCCCTTGACGATGGCCTCGTAGACCTTCACGCGGCCGACGGTGTCGTCGGACTTGATGGTGAGCAGCTCCTGCAGCGTGTAGGCCGCGCCGTAGGCCTGCATGGCCCAGCACTCCATCTCGCCGAAGCGCTGACCGCCGAACTGCGCCTTACCGCCCAGGGGCTGCTGGGTGATCATCGAGTACGGACCGGTCGAACGGGCGTGGATCTTGTCGTCGACCAGGTGGTGCAGCTTGAGCACGTACATGTAGCCCACCGTCACCGGGTACGGGAACGGTTCGCCGCTGCGGCCGTCGTAGAGCATCGCCTTGCCGTCGCCGTCGACCATGACGTCACCGTCGCGGTTGGCCAGCGTCGAGCCGAGCAGACCGGCCAGCTCGTCTTCCTTGGCGCCGTCGAACACCGGCGTGGAGACGATGGTGTCGGCAGGGGCCTCGAGCAGATCGGCCGGGAGGTTCTTCGCCCACTCTGGCTTGGCCCCATCCGAGTCGTTGGCGACCTTCCAGCCCGTCTTGGCGATCCACCCGAGGTGGGTCTCCAGGATCTGGCCGATGTTCATCCGTCGCGGCACACCGTGGGTGTTGAGGATGATGTCGACCGGGGTGCCGTCGGGCAGGAACGGCATGTCCTCCTGCGGGAGGATCTTGCCGATGACGCCCTTGTTGCCGTGCCGGCCGGCCAGCTTATCGCCGTCGGAGATCTTGCGCTTCTGCGCGACGTAGACGCGCACCAGTTCGTTGACACCGGCGGGCAGCTCGTCGTCGTCCTCGCGGGAGAACACCCGGATGCCGATGACCTTGCCGGACTCGCCGTGCGGAACCTTCAGCGAGGTGTCGCGAACCTCACGGGCCTTCTCACCGAAGATGGCACGCAGCAACCGCTCCTCCGGGGTCAGCTCGGTCTCGCCCTTCGGGGTGACCTTGCCGACCAGGATGTCGCCGTCGCGGACCTCGGCACCGATGCGCACGATGCCGCGCTCGTCGAGATCGGCGAGCACCTCCTCGGAGACGTTCGGGATGTCCCGGGTGATCTCCTCGGCACCGAGCTTGGTGTCGCGGGCGTCGATCTCGTGCTCCTCGATGTGGATCGAGGTGAGCACGTCCTCCTCGACCAGACGGCTGGAGAGGATGATCGCGTCCTCATAGTTGTGGCCCTCCCATGGCATGACGGCAACCAGCAGGTTGCGGCCCAGTGCCATCTCGCCGTTCTCGGTGCACGGACCGTCGGCGATCACCTGTCCGGTCTCCACGCGCTGGCCGGTGTCGACGATCGGCTTCTGGTTGGCGCAGGTGCCGTGGTTGGACCGGTTGAACTTGCGCATCCGGTAGGTGTGCCGGGTGCCGTCGTCGGCCATCACGGTGACGTAGTCGGCCGAGACCTCCTCGACCACGCCGGCCTTGTCGGCGATGACGACGTCACCGGCGTCGATCGCGGCACGCAGTTCCATGCCGGTGCCCACCAGGGGTGCCTCGCTGCGCACCAGTGGAACCGCCTGGCGCTGCATGTTGGCGCCCATCAGCGCGCGGTTGGCGTCGTCGTGCTCGAGGAACGGGATCATGGCCGTGGCGACCGACACCATCTGGCGCGGCGAGACGTCCATGAAGTCGACCTCGGCGGCGCTGACGTATTCCACCTCGCCGCCCTTACGGCGGACGAGCACCTTCTCCTCGAGGAACTTGCCCTTGGCGTCGGTCGGCGAGTTGGCCTGCGCCACGACGTGGCGGTCCTCCTCGTCGGCGGTCAGGTAGTGGATGTCGTCGGTCACCACACCCTTGACCACCTTGCGGTAGGGCGTCTCGATGAAGCCGAACGGGTTGACCCGCGCATAGACCGACAGCGATCCGATCAGGCCGATGTTGGGGCCCTCCGGCGTCTCGATCGGGCACATGCGGCCGTAGTGCGACGAGTGCACGTCGCGGACCTCCAGGCCCGCACGCTCACGGGACAGACCACCCGGGCCGAGCGCGGACAGGCGGCGCTTGTGGGTCAGACCCGACAGCGGGTTGTTCTGGTCCATGAACTGGCTCAGCTGCGACGTGCCGAAGAACTCCTTGATCGCGGCCACCACGGGGCGGATGTTGATCAGGGTCTGCGGCGTGATCGCCTCGACATCCTGGGTGGTCATCCGCTCGCGGACGACACGCTCCATACGGCTCAGGCCGACGCGGATCTGGTTCTGGATCAGCTCGCCCACGGTGCGCAGCCGGCGGTTGCCGAAGTGGTCGATGTCATCGACCTCCACCGGAACCTCGACCCCGTCCGGGGCGGTCATGGTCTGCGGCGCGCCGGTCTCCTCGGCCAGATGCAGACGGACCAGGTACTCGATGGTGGCCGCGATGTCTTCCGGGGTCAGCGTCGAGTTGGTGATCGGCGTGCCCGGGTTCAGACCGAGCTTCTTGTTCACCTTGTAGCGGCCCACCCGTGCGAGGTCGTAGCGCTTCTCCTTGAAGAACAGATTCTCCAGCAGCGTCTGCGCGGACTCCTTGGTCGGCGGCTCGCCCGGGCGCAGCTTGCGGTAGATGTCCAGCAGCGCCTGGTCGGTTCCCTCGTTCGGGTCCTTCTCCAGGGTGGTCATCATGATCTCGGAGAAACCGAAGCGTGCCCGGATCTGCTCGTCGGTCCAGCCGAGCGCCTTGAGCAGCGTGGTGACCGGCTGACGGCGCTTGCGGTCGATGCGCACGCCCACCGAATCGCGCTTGTCGACGTCGAACTCCAGCCACGCGCCGCGTCCGGGGATCACCTTGGCGCTGTGCAGCGTCTTCTCGGTGGACTTGTCGATGCTGGCGTCGAAGTACACGCCCGGGGAGCGCACCAGCTGGCTGACCACGACGCGCTCGGTGCCGTTGATGATGAAGGTGCCCTTCTCGGTCATCATCGGGAAGTCACCCATGAAGACGGTCTGGGACTTGATCTCGCCACTCTCGGCGTTCATGAACTCCGCCGTCACGAACAGCGGCGCGGCGTAGGTGACGTCCTTGTCCTTGCACTCCTCGACCGACGCCTTGACCTCGTCGAAGCGCGGGTCGGAGAAGGTCAGCGACAGGTTGCCGGAGAAGTCCTCGATCGGGGAGAGCTCCTCGAGCACCTCCTCGAGGCCGCCGCGGGGGTTCGGGTCGCCGGCCTCTTTGGCCTTGGCGCGCCAGCCCGGGTCACCGATCAGCCATTTGAAGGAGTCCGTCTGAACGTCGAGCAGGCCGGGAACCTCCAGTGGTTCCCGAAGCTTGGCGAAGGAGATCCGGCGTGGCGCTCCCGGGACCGAGTTTTCAGAAGAAGTTTTTGTCGAGTTGCTCTGGCGAGAGGCCAAGATGCATCCTTCCGGCACCTCATGCGGACGTCCGGGTTCGGCCGAGCCGAACCGTTCGCCGCTCATCTGCGTGGTCCGCACTGGCCTCACCTGTCGGAACCACCAACGCACACGACGCTCGAATGGCCGTTGAACTGCGGAAACGCAGATCAGGCCATGACAACGATGTCAGGGTGCGAATTGAGGGTAGGCAGGGGGCAACCAGCGCAACGTCTAACAATAGCGCAGATCAGCGCCAACCTCAAACAGAGCCCGCCCGGCTGCCCCGCGCACGCGTGCTCGGAATCAGATTGGCCCGTCTGGGCCTCCCCGTCAAGCGATACGCCGATGTTCGGCCACGATTTTTTTACGCGCTAGATCCGCACCGACCGCGACGCCGCCGAACTCGCGCTGGGGTACTGCTGGGTGCGAAGGATGATGCCGTTCACGCCCAACTGCTGGGCCCGGGCCACCAGCGCCTCGTACTGCGCATCGGTGACGGTCTGGGGCCGGGTCAGGATGAACCCGCTGCTGCCGCTGGGATCACTGACGATGGCCCAGTCATAGCCGTTGCCGCCCACGATGGCGTTGCCGTCGAAGGTGCCGCGGTCGATGATCCAGTAGTTGCCGGGATTGTCGGCGTTGGGCTGGCTGCCGAAGAAGCCGACGTTGAGGCGGGTGTTGTTGGAGTTGGTGACCGGAACAGCCGAGCCGGTGATGTTCGACGCCGGACCGTTGGGACCGAAGTAGTTGCCGGAGTTCTGCACCTTGATCGAGCCGTCGGGGTTGAGGCTGTAGACGGCCTTGGTGTTGACCAGCCCGATGGAGAAGAACTGCCGCACACTGCCCTGCTCGTACCAGGTGCCCAGATAGTTCTGGGTCGGCGGGAGGTTCGGGTCCACCACGACCGCCGGCGGGGCCGGCATGGTGGTCGCCCCGGCCTGCCCCATGAACAGCGGCTGGTCGGCGAAGACCTGGGTGCGCGGATTCTGTCCGTTGGGCCCGTAGATGCCGAACTGGAGCGGACTGCTTCCCACGCCCGGAGTGAGGTAGGTGGTGTTGCCGTTGTAGATGTCGTTGATCCACCCGGTGGCCAGCGTGCGCACCGCCTCCTTGCCGCCCGGCGGGGACGGCTTGACGATCAGCGAGCTGGCGACGGAGGCGAGGTTGGCGAACAGGCTGGTGCCGCCGATGACGTCGGTGTGCGAGCCGTTGTCGATCTGCAGACCGTAGAACTGGCCGTCGGCCCCGAAGAAGTTCTCCAGGATGTTGTTGGCGATACCGTAGGCGTTCCAGCGCTGCGGCGGCGCGGCGATCTGGTAGTCGGGCTTACCGGCCGCGTTGAGCAGGGTGAGCTGATCGGTGAGCTGCGGATCGCGGGAGACACCGTCGAACATCACCACGCCCAGGAAGTTGTCCACCTGATCGGTCTGGGTGATCAGCGCACCGACGGCGGTGGCGAAGTTGCCGCCGGCCGAGTGGCCGGTGAGGACGAACTGCTCCGGCAGGGTGCCGTCGAAGAGACCCGTCGAGCGGGCGCTGTTGGTCAGCTGCACCCGGCCGTCGGAGAACATCGTCGAGGCGCCCTCGCGGATCTTGTCACCACCGAGGTAGCAGCCCGGGCACAGCGGGGTGTCGAACCAGAAGATGCTGGGCGCCACCACGATGCTGTTGGTCTTCTGCGCCAGCGCCTCGGCCATGTCGGAGTACCACGGGTCGAAGCCGAGGAATCCGTGCTGCAGCCAGATCACACCGTTGGCCGCCACGGTGCCGTCGGCCTGCGTCGGGAAGTACCACGTCGCCGGTGCGGCGTAGAAGGTGTTGTCGCCGCACGGGATGTCCAGCGTCGCCGCACCCACCCGCACGCCGGTGGCGCCGTTGCCGACCGAGACCACCGGGGTGGCCGGGTTCAGGCCGTTGTCGCCGCCGTCGACAGGCGGCGGAAGCGTCAGGCCGAACAGCCCGCCGACGGCCTTGAACGCCGCCGCGACGAGGCCCTCGATCGGACCGGTCTGGTTGGCGATGACGCTGGGCAGGCCGTAGGCCAGCGCGGAGCCCATCACGATCTGCTGATTGGCCGCCGCGTAGAGGCCCTGTTGCAGAGCGGATGCCGAAGTGGGCGTGATGCCGCTGTACATGTCGTTGATCCAGCCGGTGCTCAGCGTGTAGTTGGCGGTGGTGTTGCCGTCGGGCACCCGCTTGGTCACCAGTTGCAGAACGAAGTCGAAGAGCGGGTTGACGCCGAGCATCGAGTCGACGTGCGAACCGTCTTGCAGCACAACGCCGATGAAGTCGCCGGGGCGGTCGGCCGCCAGCGCGTTGGTGGTGGCGCCGAAGAGGTTCCAGGACTGAGCGGGCGCAGCGATCTGGTAGATCGGCTTGTTCGCGGCGTCGAGCGCGGCGACCTGGCTGGCGAACGAGCCGTCGATCACGCCGTTGGACACGCCGTCGTACATCACGACGCCGATCAGGTTGGCGTCTTGGGCGTCGGTGCCGCTGTTGACGTAGTCGGAGGCCACCGCGGTGGCGAACCCGCCGCCGGCCGAATGTCCGGCGAGGGCGAACTTGCCCAGCAGCTCGCTGGTGTTGCCGGTGTATCCGGCCGCCACGGCGCTGTTGACCAGCGCGGTGCGGTTGGGATCGAGGAAGGCCGCGGCGGCCGCGTCCTGGGTCGAACTGCAGATCAGGCAGCCGCCGGAGAGCGTCAGCGGGAACGACGACAGGGTGGGGGCGACCACGATGCTGTTGGTGTTCTGCGCCAGCTGCTGGGCCAGTGCCGAGTAGAAGGTGTTGGTGGCGCCGAAGCCGTGCTGCAGCCAGATCACACCCTGGGCGTCGACGGTGCCGTCGGCCTGCGTCGGGAAGTACCAGTCGGCGTCGACGGTGCTGCCGAAGAGCCCGCCCGGCACGGCCAGCTGCGAGTGACCGATCTGCACTCCGGTCACGCCGTTGGCGATGGTGGGCAGCATCGGATCCGGCGGCGCGGCGGCCACTGCCGCGGCGGTGCCGACCACGGCGGCGGTGCGCGAACCGACGCGCGGGGCGACGGCCGCCGCGGGTGCGGCCACACCGGCCACCGGGTCACCGCCGGGACCCCAGCCGATGGCCGACATCGCGGTCAGCAGCGCGGAGGTCAGAGGTGCTTGGGTCGGAGTCGCCGCCGACGCGGCGGGGACCGGGCTCACCGACGCCACGGTCTCGACGACGCCGCTACGCACCGCGCTCACCACGGCGCTGCGGGTGGCTCGCTGAGCCCGCGCGATGCCGTCACCGATCGCGGTGGCTGCCGACGCGGCCGGCAGCGACGCCCCCGGCACCGTCACGGTGGGCGCGGTGACCGTCGGGCCGGCGTTGTCGGAGGCGTCCGGGGTTAGCGGGCTCAGCGCGGAGGCCGAACGTGGCGAACGCGCGGCGGCCGGCCCGGCAGGCGCGAAGTCACCGTTGCGCGCCGCCGACGGCCGGGGTGCTCCCCTGCGCTGCGAGGCGGCCGAGGAGGTGCGCGACGGCTGGGCGGCCGAGGCCCCGGCGGGCGATCCAGTGCCGGTCTGCGGGCTGTTGTCGGCGTCGCCGGTGTCGGCGGCCGCGACGGCGGCTCCGGAGACCAGAGCCGTCCCCATGCCGACCAGGACTGCTCCGGTGCCCAGCAATTTGCGGCGATCGCCCATGTCTCAGGCCTCTCTCAGTAGATGTTCGGGCAAACCTTAGCGTGCTCGATCACAGGAGAGAACCCGTTTGCCCGAAACCGGGCATCCGCGTCATGAATTGGTCAGCCGCCCGGAAACGGGCGGCTTAACGGGCGGGAAGATTCAGTCGCCGTAGTCGGGGCGCGCGGTCTCGCCGGCGAAGGTGTGGCTGGGCAGTTTGTGGCCGCCCTCGAGATCGTCGAGGATCGCCTCCTGCGCCTTGGGCGGCAGGGTGTGCAGGATCTCGCGAACCCGCGCCTGGCGGCGGCCGACGGCCTTGCGCTCGGGCATGCCCGGAGTGGCGACCAGTTGCGGCGGCACGCCTTCGATCTCCTCGGTGCCGCCGTCAGTCTGACCCTTTTCGAGCATGGCCTGCTCCTCGGCCATCGTCGCGTCGTCCTTCTCCTCGGACATACCGATCGGGCCGATGCGGCGGCCGTTGAGGAATTGCTTGACCACCGGCTCCTCGCTGGTGAGCAGCACCTCACGCGGACCGAACATCACCAGGTGCTTGCGGAACAGCATGCCCATGTTGTCCGGCACGGTGCGCGCGATGTTGATGTTGTGCGTCACGATCAGGATCGTGGCGTCGATCTGAGCGTTGATGTCGATGAGCAGCTGGCTCAGGTAGGCGGTGCGCACCGGGTCGAGGCCGGAGTCGGGCTCGTCGCAGAGGATGATCTGCGGATCGAGCACCAGCGAACGGGCCAGCCCGGCACGTTTCTTCATGCCACCGGAGATCTCGCCGGGGAACTTGCTCTCGTCGCCGATCAAGCCGACCATCTCGAGCTTCTCCATGACGATCTTGCGGATGTCGCTCTCGGACTTCTTGGTGTGCTCGCGCAGTGGGAAGGCGGTGTTGTCATAGATGTTCATCGAGCCGAACAGCGCGCCGTCCTGGAACATGACGCCGAACAGCGTGCGGATCTCGTAGAGCTCCTTGGCCGAGCACTCGATGATGTCGGTGCCGTCGACCAGGATCTTGCCGCGCTCGGGACGCAGCAGCCCGATCAGAGACTTGAGGAACACCGACTTGCCGGTACCCGACGGGCCGAGCAGAACGCTCACCTCACCGGCGGGAACGTCGAGTGTCACGTCCTCCCAGATCCGCTGGGATCCGAACGACTTGGTGAGGTTCTCGACCTGGATAGAGGTGCCCACGCGAATCCTTCCGCTGCCAATACCCACAGTTGTTTCACCTGTGGTTTGTGCCACTGTAGCGCACGGTCGAGAGCTGTATTCGGCGTTTGCGGGCCAAACAAAATCCCCCGCGAACCAGCGGGTTCGCGGGGGATTTGAGGTGTGTCGTGAGGACCTACTTGACGGTGACCTTCGCGCCGGCGGCCTCGAGCTTGGCCTTGGCCTCCTCGGCGGCGTCCTTCTTGGCCTTCTCCAGCACCGGCTTGGGGGCGCCGTCGACGAGGTCCTTGGCCTCCTTGAGGCCCAGGCCCGAGACGATCTCGCGGACCACCTTGATGACGCCGATCTTCTTGTCGCCGGCGTCCTCGAGGATCACGTCGAACTCGTCCTGCTCCTCGGCGGCCTCGGCGCCGCCGCCACCGCCACCGCCGCCGGCGGCGGCGACCGCCGCGACGGCGACCGGTGCGGCCGCGGTGACCTCAAAGACCTCTTCGAACTTCTTCACGAACTCGCTCAGCTCGAGGAGGGTCATCTCCTTGAACGCGTCGAGCAGATCGTCGGTGCTCATCTTTGCCATGTCTTTCTGCCTTTCTCGGGTGTGTTCTGACGTCGTGGCGGTTAGGCCGCTTCGCCGGCCTTCTTCTCTTGCAGTGCTGCGGCCAGACGGGCGACCTGCGACGCCGGAGCGTTGAACAGGCCGGCAGCCTTGGCCAGGTTGCCCTTCATAGCGCCGGCCAGCTTGGCCAGCAGAACCTCGCGGGACTCGAGGTCGGCGATGCGCTCGACCTCGCTGACGGACAGCGCCCGGCCGTCCATGTAACCGCCCTTGATCACCAGGGCCTTGTTGTCCTTGGCGAACTTCTTGAGCGCTTTGGCGACGTCGACGGCCTCGCCCTTGACGAACGCGATGGCGGTCGGGCCGACGAACAAGTCGTCGAGACCTTCGATGCCGGCCTCCGACGCCGCCCGCCGCACGAGGGTGTTCTTGGCGACGGTGTAGGTGGCCTTGCCGGTCAGCGATCGGCGGAGTTCGGCGAGGTTGGCGACGGTCAGGCCGCGGTATTCGGTGACCACGGTCGCCGACGAGGTTTTGAACTCCTCGACGATCTCGGCCACGGCGGTGGCTTTATCAGCCTTGGCCATACATGCCTCCTC
>JBAXCK010000088.1:0-12878 GCA_037141465.1 Mycobacteriaceae bacterium
GATCATCTAGAACCCCGATCATCTAGAACCCCAGACATTCGAGAAAGAGAAACTCCCATGGCTGAAGTACTTGTGCTCGTCGAGCACGCCGACGGCGCGGTGAAGAAGGTCACCACCGAGCTGATCACCGCCGCCCGCGCGCTGGGCTCTCCGTCCGCCGTCGTGATCGGCGCGCCCGGCACCGCCGCACCGCTGGTCGACGACCTCAAGGCCGCGGGTGCGGCCAAGATATACGTCGCCGAATCCGACGACGCGGCGAACTACCTCATCACCCCGTTCGTCGACGTGCTGGCGAGCCTCGCCGAGTCGGCCACCCCGGCGGCGGTGTTGCTGCCGGCCACCGCCGACGGCAAGGAGGTCGCCGGACGGCTGGCCGCCCGGCTCGGTTCGGGCGTGCTCTCCGACGTCGTCGACATCAAGGAGGGCGGCACCGCGATCCACTCGATCTTCGGTGGCGCGTTCACCGTCGAGGCGAAAGTCAACGCCGATGTCCCGGTGATCACCGTTCGTCCGGGTGCCATCGAGGCGCAGCCGAGCGCGGGCGCTGGCGAGCAGGTCAACATCGAGGTGCCCGCTCCGGCTCCCAACGCCACCCGCATCACCGCGCGGCAGCCGGCGGTCGCCGGTGACCGCCCGGAGCTGACCGAGGCCGCCATCGTGGTCGCCGGTGGCCGCGGCGTGGGCAGCGCCGAGAAGTTCTCGGTCGTCGAGGAGCTGGCGGACTCGATGGGCGCTGCCGTCGGTGCGTCCCGTGCGGCGGTCGACTCGGGTTACTACCCGGGTCAGTTCCAGGTCGGCCAGACCGGCAAGACCGTGTCGCCGCAGCTGTACATCGCACTCGGCATCTCCGGTGCGATCCAGCACCGCGCCGGCATGCAGACCTCGAAGACGATCGTCGCGGTGAACAAGGACGAGGAGGCGCCGATCTTCGAGATCTCCGACCTCGGCGTGGTCGGCGATCTGTTCAACGTCGCGCCGCAGCTCGCTGAGGCAGTCAAGGCGCGTAAGGGTTAGAGGATCGAGCGGAGGGCCCCCGCTTCGGCGGGGGCCTTTCGCGTCTGTTCGGACCCAAACCCCCCGCCGGTATCCTGAACGGGCCATGAGCACCACCAGGTCGGTGTATCTCGACCACGCTGCCACTACCCCGATGCATCCGGAGGCCATCGAGGCGATGACGGCCGCCATGGCCCATGTCGGCAACCCGTCCTCGCTGCACACCGCGGGCCGCGCTGCGCGCCGGCGGCTGGAGGAGTCGCGGGAGAGCCTCGCCGCCCGGCTGGGAGCGCGGCCGTCGGAGGTCCTGTTCACCGCGGGCGGCACCGACAGCGACAACCTGGCCGTGAAGGGCATCTACTGGGCGCGCCGCGACGCCGACCCGCAGCGTCGCCGCATCCTCACCACCGCCGTCGAGCACCACGCCGTCCTCGATGCGGTCGAGTGGCTGGCCGAGCACGAGGGCGCAGCGGTGACGGTACTGCCCTGTGAGCCTGACGGCTCGGTCACCGCGGCGTCGTTGCGCACCGCGCTGAACACCCATCCCGATGTCGCCCTGGTGACGGTGATGTGGGCCAACAACGAAGTCGGCACGATCATGCCGATCGCCGAACTCACCGCTGTGGCGGCCGAGTTCGATGTTCCGATGCACAGCGACGCCGTCCAGGCGATCGGACAGCTTCCCGTGGCCTTCGCCGCCTCCGGCCTGGCCGCACTGAGCATCACCGCGCACAAGTTCGGTGGTCCCACCGGGGTGGGTGCGCTGCTGCTTCGCCGCGATACAACCTGCGTGCCGCTGTTGCACGGCGGCGGCCAGGAGCGCGATGTGCGATCGGGTACCCCGGACGTCGCCGGGGCGGTCGCTATGGCGGTCGCCGCCGACATCGCCGTCGGGACGCTGGAGGGGGCGGCGGCACGGTTGCGCGGGTTGCGCGATCGCCTGATCGACGGGGTTCTCGGCTCGATCGAGGACGTCGTGCTCAACGGCGCCCGGCACAACCGGCTGCCGGGCAATGCGAACTTCACCTTCCGCGGCTGCGAGGGCGACTCGCTGCTGATGCTGCTGGACGCCAACGGAATCGAGTGCTCGACCGGTTCGGCGTGCACCGCCGGCGTGGCGCAGGCCTCGCACGTCCTGCTGGCGATGGGCCAGCCGGCCGGAGAGGCCCGGGGCTCGTTGCGGCTCTCACTCGGCCACACCAGCACCGAGGCCGATGTGGATGCCGTGCTGGACGTGCTGCCCGGCGTCGTCGAGCGGGCGCGGCAGGCCGCGCTGGCCGCTGCCGTTGGACATCAACGATGAAGGTACTCGTCGCGATGAGCGGCGGCGTGGACTCCTCGGTCGCGGCCGCACGCATGGTGGATGCCGGTCATGACGTCGTCGGCGTGCACCTGGCGCTCTCGGCGGCGCCCGGCACGTTGCGCACCGGATCTCGCGGCTGCTGCTCCAAAGAAGACGCCTCCGACGCCCGCCGGGTGGCCGACGTCCTCGGAATCCCCTTCTACGTCTGGGATTTCGCCGACCGCTTCGCCGACGAGGTGATCGAGGACTTCGTCGCCGCCTATGCCCGCGGCGAGACGCCCAATCCGTGCGTGCGATGCAATCAGGCCATCAAGTTCTCCGCGCTGTCCGCCAGGGCGCTGGCACTGGGTTTCGACGCGGTGGCCACCGGCCACTACGCCCGGCTGTCCCAGGGGCGGTTACGCCGCGCCGTCGACGCCGACAAGGACCAGTCCTACGTGCTGGCCGTGCTCACCGCAGAGCAACTCCGCCATGCGGTGTTCCCCATCGGAGACACACCCAAGGCGGCGATCCGTGACGAAGCCGCGCGCCGGGGCCTGGCCACCGCGAACAAGCCGGACAGCCACGACATCTGCTTCATTCCGTCCGGGGACACCCGCGCGTTCCTCGGCGCGCGCATCGGGGTGCGCCCCGGTGTCGTCGTCGACGCCGACGGCACCGTGCTGGCCCGCCACGACGGTGTGCACGGCTTCACCATCGGGCAGCGCAAGGGCCTGGGCATCCCCGGTCCGGGTCCCGACGGCGATCCCCGCTACGTCACCGCGATCGACGCCGGTAGCGCGACCGTGCGGGTCGGATCGGCCGCCGACCTCGACGTGTGGACGCTGGACGGACACCACCCGGTGTTCACCGCCGGTGTGCCACCGCAGGGCCCGGTGGAGTGCGAGGTTCAGGTCCGCGCCCACGGCGGCGTGGCGGCGGGCGTCGCCGAATGCGGGGAGGGCCTGCTGCATGTGCAGTTGCGCACACCTTTGCGCGGTGTCGCACCCGGCCAGACGATGGTGATCTACCGGCCCGACACCGATGGCGATGAAGTCATCGGAAGCGCCACCCTCGCGTGAGCAGACCTTTCGCCACCGCCACTGCAGTGGGCTCTTGGCCGGGAACCGCACCTCGCGGCGCCGCCGAGGTGATCGTCGGTGAACTGCACCTGCCGTATCTGCCGGAACTGCCCGCCCGCGGTGTGGGCGCCGATCTCATCGGGCGGGCGGGAGCGCTACTCATCGACGTCGCCATCGACACCGTTCCGCGCGGCTACCGGATCGTCGCGCGTCCCGGCGCCGTCATGCGCACGTCGATCAGCCTGCTCGACGAGGACCTCGATGCCCTCGAGGAGGCCTGGGAGAAAGCGGGGGAGTCCACCGGCGGACGCGCCGTCAAGGTGCAGGCACCCGGACCGGTCACGCTGGCCGCGCAACTCGAACTCCCCAGCGGGCATCGCGCCATCACCGACGCCGGTGCGGTCCGCGACCTGACGGCGTCGCTGGCCGAAGGCGTGGCGCTGCACCGCGCGGAGGTGGCGCGGAGGTTGTCGACGACGGTGGTGGTGCAGTTCGACGAACCGCTGCTGCCGGCCGCGCTGGCCGGGCGGCTTACCGGCGTCACCGCGCTCTCCCCGGTGCATCCGATCGACGAGGCCCGGGCGATCGGCATGCTCGACGACTGCGTGGCCGCCGCCGGCACCGACGTGATGGTGCACTGCTGCGCCGAGGGTGTGCCGTGGACGGTGTTGCAGCGCAGCACCGTCACTGCGGTGTCCCTGGACTGCCTTGCCTTCTCGGGCGAACTCGACGGGTTGGGTGAGTTCATCGACTCCGGCCGCACCGTCGTCCTCGGCCTGATTCCCGCCGTCGCGCCTGAGGAGCGGTGCACCGCCGAGGACGTCGCCGCCGCGGCGGCCGACATCACCGACCGGCTCGGTTTTGCACGCTCGGTGCTGGCCGGCCAGATCGGCATCAGCCCGGTCTGCGGGCTGGCCGGCGCCACCGATGCGTGGGCCCGGGCGGCCACCGCACTGACCCAGAGGGCCCTCGGCGACCTCCGATAGCCTGCGGGGGTGGGCCCCCCGAAGCGTTCCGGCGCGGATGTCGACCCGGTCGACCCGGATGTGCGCCGCCGCTGGCAGGAGCTGGCCGAGGAGGTGCGCGGGCACCAGTTCCGCTACTACATCAAAGACGCGCCCATCGTCTCTGACGCCGACTTCGACGCGCTGTTCAACGAACTGGTCGCACTCGAGCAGCGCTATCCCGACCTGAAGGTCCCGGACTCGCCGACCCAGCTGGTCGGAGGTGCCGGGTTCGCCACCGAGTTCATCGCCGCCGAGCATCTGGAACGCATGCTCAGCCTCGACGACGTGTTCGACACCGATGAGCTTTCGGCCTGGTCGGTGCGGGTGGAGAACGAACTCGGCCCGGATCCGCACTACCTGTGCGAACTCAAGGTCGACGGTGTGGCCATCGCCCTGGTCTACCGGGACGGCCGGCTGGAACGGGCGGCGACGCGCGGTGACGGCCGGGTCGGTGAGGACGTCACGCTGAATGCCCGCACCATCGGCGATATCCCCGAAACCCTTACTGCGACAGAGAATTACCCGGTCCCCGCAGTCCTCGAGGTGCGCGGGGAGGTGTTCTTCATGCTCGCCGATTTCGAGAACCTCAACGCCAGCCTGGTCGAGGAGGGCAAGCCCCCGTTCGCCAATCCGCGCAACAGTGCCGCGGGTTCGCTGCGCCAGAAGAATCCGGCGATCACCGCGCGCCGGCCGCTGCGGATGGTCTGCCACGGCGTCGGCTACGCCGAGTACACCGGCGGCGTCGCACCCGCCACGCTGCACGACTCGTTCGCCGCACTGCGGGCGTGGGGACTTCCGGTCTCCGATCACACCAGCCGGGTGAGGGGACTGGCCGCGGTCACCGAACGCATCACCTACTGGGGCGAACGCCGTCACGCCATCGAGCACGAGATCGACGGCGTGGTGGTCAAAGTCGACGATCTGGCTCAGCAGCGCCGGCTGGGTGCGACATCCCGGGCGCCGCGATGGGCCGTCGCCTACAAGTACCCACCCGAGGAGGCGCAGACCACGCTCGTCGACATCCGCGTCAACGTCGGTCGCACGGGCCGCGTCACACCGTTCGCGTTCATGACCCCGGTCCGGGTCGCCGGCTCGACGGTCAGCCTGGCCACCCTGCACAACGCCGCCGAAGTCCGGCGCAAGGGTGTGCTGATCGGCGATACCGTGATGATCCGCAAGGCCGGTGACGTGATCCCCGAAGTGCTCGGCCCGGTCGTCGACCTGCGCGACGGCACCGAGCGCGAGTTCGTCATGCCGACGCACTGCCCGGAGTGCGGCACCGAACTCGCACCCGCCAAGGAGGGCGACGTCGACATCCGCTGCCCGAACTCGCGCTCGTGTCCGGCTCAGTTGCGCGAGAGGGTGTTCCACCTCGCCGGCCGCGGCGCCCTGGACATCGAGGGC
This sequence comes from Mycobacteriaceae bacterium, assembly GCA_037141465.1. Taxonomy (GTDB): domain Bacteria; phylum Actinomycetota; class Actinomycetes; order Mycobacteriales; family Mycobacteriaceae; genus Mycobacterium. The sequence goes on from JBAXCK010000088.1 coordinate 5,769, forward strand.
CTCGGTTACGAAGCGGCCACCGCACTGCTCGAGGCGCACGTCGTCACCGACGAGGGTGATCTGTTCGCGCTGGGACCCGACGATCTGCTGAGGGCCGAGTTCTTCCGCACCAAGAGCGGGGAACTGTCGGCCAACGCCACACGTCTGCTCACGAATCTGGCGGAGGCCAAGGACCGTCCGCTGTGGCGGATTCTGGTGGCACTGTCGATCCGGCACGTCGGCCCGACCGCCGCGCGCGCTCTGGCGACCGCGTTCGGCGATCTGGAGGCCATCATGGCCGCGCGGGAGGAACAGCTCGCCGACGTCGAAGGTGTGGGGCCCACCATCGCCAGCGCACTGCGGGAGTGGTTCGACGTCGACTGGCACCGGGCGATCGTCGACAAGTGGCGGGCGGCCGGTGTGCGGCTGGCCGACGAGCGCGACAGCGACATCGAACCCACGCTGGCGGGTCTGAGCATCGTCGTGACCGGATCGCTGGCGGGCTTCTCCCGCGACGAGGCCAAGGAGGCGATCATCAGCCGCGGCGGCAAGGCCTCGGGATCGGTGTCGAAGAAGACATCGTTCGTCGTCGTCGGCGACGCCCCCGGATCCAAGTACGACAAAGCCGTCGAACTCGGCGTGCCGGTCCTCGACGAGGACGGCTTCCGCAATCTGTTGCAGAACGGTCCGCCGCCGGCCTAACGCAGCAGGCTGGCGACGATGCCGGTGAGATAGCCGAGACGTCCGACCTCCGGGGGGCGGAACTCCGGGCCACCGGGGCGGCCGAGCACCACGGCGGTGCCGGGTTCGCCGAGCGGAGCGGCCGCCAGCGTGGTGTCCATATCGCGCCACAGTTGCGGCACCCAGTCCTGGGAGGCGTCCAATGCCACCGCCTCGTGCAGCGGAAGCCACGGGGTGTCGGCCGCCTGGGTCTCCGGGGCGCTGGAACTGCCCACCAGCCGCTGCGGGCCGGAGTCGCTGAGGTGCACCACGGTGCACCACCCGACGCGCAGCACCCGCGGCGCCTCATCGACGAGGGTCTGAAGTTTGGCGGTGCGGTCCTCGCGTGAGGCGACGTGACTGATCAGTTCCAGTTCGCGGTGGGCCTCCAGCAGACCGGTGTGCGGCCGGATGCTGTCCACCCGCACACCGCTGAGCGCCTCGGCCGCGCTGATGAGGGAGTCGGGCATGCAGCCGGGCGCCAACTCGACCACCAGGTCGTCGATGGCATAACCCGGTCCGCGCTCGACGACGTCGAGGGAGAGGATGTCCGCGCCCACCGATCCCAGCGCGACGGCCAGTGACCCCAGGCTGCCGGGACGGTCCTCGAGTTCCACACGCAGCAGGTAGGACGGCACCCGCCAAGCCTGACACAGCGCCGGGTTTCAAGCGCTCGCTAGGCTTACCCCCCGTGCCTCACGAGTCCCCTGCGTCTTCCCCCACGATCTCCCGCGATGACGTCGCCAAGCTCGCCAAACTGGCCCGGCTCGCCCTGACCGACGAGGAACTCGGCTCCTTCGCCGGTCAGCTCGATGCGATCCTCGCCTACGTCAGCCAGGTGCAGGCCGTCGACGTGACCGGAGTGGCGCCGACCGGCAACCCGCTGCGCGACGTCAACGTCACCCGCGCCGACGAGGTGGCGCCCAGTCTCACCCAGGCAGAGGCGCTGGCCGAGGCGCCCGCGGCCGTGGACGGCCGTTTCGCGGTGCCGCAGATCCTGGGGGACGAGGCGTGAGCGACGCCGCGCAGGAGGTCGTGCGCCTCGACGCGGCCACGATGGCGCGCAAGATCGCGGCGAAGGAACTCAGTTCCACCGAGGTGACCCGGGCCTGCCTCGACCAGATCGCCGCGACCGACGACCGATATCACGCCTTTCTTCACGTCGCCGCCGAGACCGCGCTCGCCGCGGCCGGTGCGATCGACGCGACGATCTCCGCCGGTGAGCCGCTGCCCTCGGCGCTGGCCGGAGTGCCGCTGGCGCTCAAGGACGTGTTCACGACCATCGACATGCCGACCACCTGCGGGTCGAAGATCCTGCAGGGGTGGGTGTCGCCGTATGACGCCACGCTGACCGCGCGACTGCGGCAGGCCGGCATCCCGATCCTGGGTAAGACGAACATGGACGAATTCGCCATGGGGTCCTCGACGGAGAACTCCGCGTACGGCCCGACGCGCAACCCGTGGGACACCGAACGGGTGCCGGGCGGATCCGGCGGGGGCAGCGCGGCCGCGCTTGCGGCGTTCCAGGCGCCGCTGGCGATCGGATCGGACACCGGCGGTTCGATTCGCCAGCCCGCCGCGCTCACCGCGACGGTGGGGGTCAAGCCGACCTACGGCACGGTCTCGCGCTACGGACTGGTGGCCTGTGCCTCGTCGCTGGATCAGGGCGGCCCGTGTGCGCGCACCGTGCTCGACACCGCGCTGCTGCACTCGGTGATCGCCGGATACGACCCGCACGATTCGACGTCGCTGTTCGCCGCCGTACCGCCGGTCGTGGCGGCGGCGCGCGAGGGCGCGGCCGGCGACCTCAAGGGTGTGCGCGTCGGTGTGGTCACACAGCTGCGCAACGGGGAGGGCTATCAGCCCGGTGTGCTGGCGTCCTTCAACGCCGCCGTCGAACAACTCAGCGCGCTGGGGGCCGACGTGGTCGAGGTCGACTGCCCGCATCTGGACTACTCGCTGTCGGCGTACTACCTGATTCTGCCCTCGGAGGTGTCGAGCAACCTGGCACGCTTCGACGCCATGCGCTACGGCCTGCGCGTCGGCGACGACGGCGCCCACAGCGCAGAAGAGGTGATGGCCATGACGCGCGCCGCGGGCTTCGGTCCGGAAGTCAAGCGCCGCATCATGATCGGCACCTACGCGCTGTCGGCCGGCTACTACGACGCCTATTACAACCAGGCGCAGAAGGTCCGAACCCTCATCGCGGGGGATCTGAACAAGGCCTACGAGAGTGTCGACGTGCTCATCTCGCCGGCCACCCCGACGACGGCGTTCCGGCTCGGTGAGAAGGTCGACGATCCGCTGGCGATGTACCTGTTCGACCTGTGCACCCTGCCGTTGAACCTGGCCGGGCACTGCGGCATGTCGGTGCCCTCGGGTCTGTCGGCCGACGACGATCTTCCCGTTGGTCTGCAGATCATGGCACCCACACTTGCCGATGACCGCCTCTACCGGGTGGGTGCGGCATACGAAGCCGCGCGTGGGCCGATGCCGACCGCGATCTAACGCAGCACGGCGTTCGCCGCCGCCTCACCGCTGCGGTAGGCGCCGTGCACGGTCGCGGCATGCTCGTGCGAACAGGCCTCACCGGCGAAGAAACGGCGGCCCTCGGGTGCCGCGAGTGCCTCGCGGTCGGCCGACGAACTACCGACGGCGAGGAACGAGTAGCTGCCCAGTGAGAACGGATCCGTCGACCACGACGAACCGAGCATGCCGGTCGGCGCGGGATGTCCGGGAAACGCGCGTTCCAATGCGGCCGATGCGCTGGCGATGACCTCGGCGCGGGTCATGGTCTCGACGGCGCGGGCGAACTTGCCGGCGTTGAACATCATCAGCGCGGGTAGGCCGATCAGGCTGGTGAGGTTCAACGACTCCACCCATTGACCGCGGCGCGATGCGGCCGGGACGATGTCGAGAAGTTCGGCCTCGGCCGGCCAGAATTCGGACCCGAAGCGCAGACAGGTCTTCGACAGCGCGCCCATGCCGAGTCTGGCGATCGCGGTCGACTTCGCCGGCGACAGCGGCGGCAGAAACTCGACGGAACGTGCCTTGAGCACACCCAGTGGCACGGTCACGATCACCGCATCGGCGACGAAGGTGCCCTGCGCGGTGGACACCACCGCACGATCTGCGGAGGTGTCCACTTTCGTGACGACGTGGCCGACGCGGACGTCGACGGTGCTGGCCACCGCGGTGACGATCTGGTCATAGCCACCGGGGATCAGTGCGTCGCCTCCGGCTTCGTCGTCGCCATCGTCGAAATGCTCGGCGGAGAGTTCAGTCGCGTCGCCGGCATACTCGTGCTCGATCGATTCGGTGACTGCCATCTCGATGTCGAGTCGCTCCGACGGGTCGAGATCGGCGGCTTCGATGGCGCGGTCGAGCGCGGCGCGAAGCGGTTCATCGGTGTCAGGGGAGTCTTCGCGGCCGTCGTCGAGCAGCTGGGTCACCTGAGCCTCGAGGTCGTCGAGCGTGCCCGCGGGAAGTCGTGCGCCGTCTGCGCCGTAGACGATGGATCCGTAGTCGACGGGCCGGATTTGAACACCGGCGGCCTCGGCCAGGGCGGCGATCGGGTTGTCCGTCACGCCGTGAATCCAGGACGCTCCGAGATCCACCGGCACGCCCCAGGATCGGTCGGTGAGGATTCGGCCACCGAGGCGGTCACGTGCCTCGAGCACGATGACGCGGCGTCCATTCGCAACGAGCACCTCGGCGGCGCGCAGTCCCGCGATGCCGGCGCCGATGACCAGCACGTCCGCATTGCGCTCAGTCGGCGCAGGCGCAGGTGCCGCGGTCGAGGTCTGTTCCGGCCCGGAGTCACCGCAGCCGGCGGCCAGGCTCGCGGGCAAGGCCAAGGCGACCAGCCGAACAAAGTCGCGACGCGGGACAGAGTTCATGCCAGCGAGGTTATCGCTCCATGGCGGGGGTTGAGGCGGTTAGATAGAGCCCATGCGCATCGGAGTTCTCACCGGCGGCGGCGACTGTCCCGGCCTCAACGCCGTTATCCGGGCGGTCGTGCGGACCTGCGATGCCCGCTACGGATCGACGGTGGTGGGCTTCCAGGACGGCTGGCGCGGCCTGCTGGAGAACCGGCGCATCCAGCTCTACAACGACGACCGCAACGACCGGCTGCTTTCCAAGGGCGGAACCATGCTGGGGACTGCGCGCACCAACCCTGAGAAGCTGCGCGCCGGTATCGACGACATCAAGGCCACACTCGAGGAAAACGGGATCGATGTATTGATCCCGATCGGTGGAGAGGGCACCCTGACCGCGGCGCACTGGCTCACCGAGGAAGGTGTGCCGGTGGTCGGCGTACCCAAGACCATCGACAACGACATCGACTGCACGGATGTGACGTTCGGTCACGACACCGCATTGCAGATCGCCACCGAGGCCATCGACCGTCTGCACAGCACGGCCGAGTCGCATCAGCGCGTGATGCTGGTCGAGGTGATGGGCCGCCACGCCGGCTGGATCGCTCTGAACTCGGGGCTGGCCTCCGGCGCGCACATGACGCTGATCCCCGAGCAGCCCTTCGACGTCGAAGAGGTGTGCCGGATGGTCAAGAACCGATTCCAGCGCGGCGCCTCGCATTTCATCTGCGTGGTGGCCGAGGGCGCCAAACCGGCCGAGGGCACCATGGCGCTGCGCTCCGGCGGCATCGACGAATTCGGCCACGAACGCTTCACCGGGGTGGCACAGCAGCTCGCGTACGAGGTGGAGAAGCGGATCCGCAAGGAGGTCCGGGTCACCGTGCTCGGCCACATCCAGCGTGGCGGCACGCCCACCGCCTACGACCGGGTGCTGGCCACCCGCTTCGGGGTGAACGCCGCCGATGCCGCGCACGCCGGTGAGTACGGGATGATGGTGTCGCTGCGCGGGGAGGACATCGGCCGCGTTCCGCTCGCCGATGCGGTGCGCCAGCTCAAGCTGGTACCGCAGACTCGCTACGACGACGCGGCGGCGTTCTTTGGCTAGGCGGATGGCGGTGATCGGCGCCGCAACACTGGCCGCCGCGCTGATCGCTGCGCCGTCAGCGGCGCATGCCGACGACTGCCCCGATGTGGAACTGGTCTTTGCCCGCGGCACCGGCGAGCCGCCGGGACCCGGACGTGTCGGACAGGCGCTGGCCGACACTCTCGCGCCGATGCTCGGCGCACGCCGGCTGTCGGTCTACCCGGTGAACTACCCGGCCAGCATCAACTTCCTGTCCACCGGAAGCGGCGCCACCGACGCCGCAGGCCATCTGGACGCGGTGGCCCGGGCCTGCCCGGCGACGAAGTTCGTCCTCGGAGGCTTCTCCCAGGGAGCGGCCGTCATGTCGATGCTCGCCGGCGTTCCTCCGCTCGGCGAGCGGTTGGGCAACCTCGGCTCCGCGCCGCCGCTTCCGCCGGAGGCGGCCGATCAGATCTCGTCCGTCGCGGTGTTCGGCAACCCGGGCAATCGTTTCGGCACCCCGCTGTCGACTACCGGCCAGTTCGCCGGCAAGGCGATCGACCTGTGTGCGCCCGGCGATCCGGTCTGCGTCGTCGGCGGCCGGGACCGCGACGCGCACAACGGCTACGAATTCCCGCCGTACGTGGTCGACGCCGCCGTCTTCATCGCCGCCTTCGTCTGAACATCCTTCCGAACACTAGGATCAGGCGTCATGGCCACGATGACCGACGACCTGCTCGACTATGACGAGGTGGTGGCCCGGTTCGATCCCGTGCTCGGGCTCGAGGTCCACGTCGAACTCTCGACGGCGACCAAGATGTTCTGCGGCTGCGCCACCGCATTCGGCGCCGAACCCAACACCCAGGTCTGCCCGGTCTGCCTCGGTATGCCCGGTGCGCTGCCGACGCTGAACGCCGCCGCCGTGGAATCGGCCATCCGCATCGGGCTGGCGCTGGGCTGCCGGATCGCGCCGTGGAGCCGGTTCGCCCGCAAGAACTACTTCTACCCGGACATGCCGAAGAACTATCAGATCTCCCAGTACGACGAGCCGATCGCGGTCGAGGGATCCCTCGAGGTCCCGCTCGAGGACGGCGGCACCTTCACCGTCGCGATCGAGCGGGCGCACATGGAGGAGGACACCGGCAAGCTCACCCACATCGGTAGCGAGACCGGCCGCATCCACGGTGCGACCACCTCGCTGCTGGACTTCAACCGCGCCGGTGTGCCGCTGATCGAGATCGTCACCAAACCGATCGAGGGCGCCGGCGAGCGCGCACCGGAGGTGGCGCGCGCCTACGTCACCGCGCTGCGTGACCTGTTGCGCGGATTGGGCGTCTCCGACGTCCGGATGGACCAGGGTTCACTGCGGTGCGATGCCAATGTGTCGCTGCGGCCGCATCCGCAGGCGGAGTTCGGCACCCGCACCGAGACCAAGAACGTCAACTCGCTCAAGAGCGTCGAGGTGGCGGT
>JBAXCK010000089.1:0-12874 GCA_037141465.1 Mycobacteriaceae bacterium
GTCGGCGTCGCCGATCAGGCCGGCAAGTACCCCGCCCAGCTCTCCGGCGGCCAGCAGCAGCGGGTCGCGATCGCCCGGTCGCTCGCGATGAACCCCAAGGTGATGCTGTTCGATGAGCCGACGAGCGCCCTTGACCCGGAGATGATCAACGAGGTGCTGACGGTGATGACCGGACTCGCCGCAGACGGTATGACCATGGTGGTCGTCACCCACGAGATGGGATTCGCCCGCCGCGCCGCCGATCGGGTGATCTTCATGGCCGACGGCGCCATCGTCGAGGACGCCCCACCGGCGGAATTCTTCGGCAGTCCGAAATCCGAACGCGCCCGAGACTTTCTCGGCAAGATCCTCAATCACTAGAGAAGGAGCCACACATGCCCGCACCGTCATGGCGCCACACCGCCGCTCTCATCCTCGTCGCGCTGTTGCCGTTCGCCGCAGCCGGATGCTCCAGCGGCGACGGTGGCGGCAAGCTCGTCATCGGAACCAAGTTCGACCAGCCCGGCCTGGGCATGCGCAACCCCGACGGGACGATGAGCGGGTTCGATGTGGATGTGGCCAAATACCTCGCCAAGGAACTCGGTTACAGCGAGGACCAGATCGAGTGGAAGGAGTCGCCGTCGGCGCAGCGCGAGACGCTGATCCAGAACGACCAGGTGCGCTACATCGTCGCCACCTACTCGATCACCGACAAACGCAAGGAGAAGGTGGGCTTCGCCGGGCCGTATCTGCTGACCGGTCAGAGTCTGCTGGTGCGCAGTGACAACACCGACATCACCGGGCCGGAGTCGCTGCAGAACAACAAGAAGCTCTGCTCGGTCACCGGGTCGACGCCCGCGCAGCGGATAAAGGACAAGTACCCGGGCGTTCAGTTGCAGCAGTACGACACCTACTCGGCGTGCGTCGAGGCGCTGCGTAACGGCGCGATCGACGCCGTCACCACCGATGCGGTGATCCTGGCCGGTTACGCCGCACAGTCCCCCGGCGCGTTCAGGATCGCCGGCGCGCCGTTCTCGGAGGAGAGTTACGGAATCGGCCTGAAGAAGGGCGACACCGAACTCTGCACGAAGATCACCGATGCGCTGCGCAAGATGGAGTCCGACGGCTCCTGGGCCGCTGCGTTCGCCAGGAATCTCGGCCCCGCAGGCATCGCCACTCCGCCGGCCCCCGCGCCGGCCGCCTGCTGACCGGCTTCCCGTGGACCTCATCGCCGAGTATCGCGGGGCGCTCATCGGTGCCTTCGGCACCACTGTCGCGCTGACGGTGCTCTCCGCACTCGCGGCACTCGTGATGGGAACGCTGCTCGCGGCGATGCGACTGGCCCCGGTCCCGGCGCTGAACCGGATCGGCGCCGGCTATGTGAGCGTGGTGCGGAATACGCCGCTCACACTGATCATCCTGTTCTGCTCCTTCGGACTGTCGCAGACACTGGGAATCACCCTGGCCGATCCCCGTTCACCGACGTCGATCACCGACAGCAACTTCCGGCTCGCCGTACTGGGCCTGTCGGTGTACACCGCGGCCTTCGTCTGCGAGACCGTGCGGGCAGGGGTCAACACCGTTCCGCTCGGCCAGGCGGAGGCCGCACGCTCACTGGGACTGACCTTCGGGCAGAACCTGCGGATCATTCTGCTGCCGCAGGCGTTTCGCGCCGTGATCATTCCGCTCGGCTCGGTGCTGATCGCACTGACCAAGAACACCACGATCGCCTCCGCGATCGGAGTGGCCGAGGCGGCGTTGCTGATGAAGGAGATGACCGAGAACACCGCGGCATTGCTCTCGGTCGGTGCGATCTTCGCCCTGGGTTTCCTGCTGCTCACACTGCCGACCGGTCTGCTCTTCGGCTGGCTCGGCAGACGCTGGGCCGTAGCGCGTTAGATGGCATGCACAACGTGACGTCCTCGGTGTTGTTCGACGCTCCAGGGCCGCGTGGCGCGGTGCGCAACCGGATCGTGTCGGTGGCCACGGTGGCGGTCGGCGCGCTTGCGGTGTGGGCCGTGGTCACCAGACTGGCGGACAAGGGGCAGCTCGCCGCCGCGAAGTGGCGGCCGTTCATGACCGCCGACCTGTGGCAGACCTACGTCCTTCCCGGCATCTCCGGAACACTGACCGCCGCGGCGCTGTCCATCGTTCTCGCGCTGCTACTGGGCCTTGTCCTCGGAATCGGGAGACTCTCGCCGGCGGCGTGGGTGCGTCAGCCCTGCGCGGTGATGGTGGAGTTCTTCCGCGCGGTACCCGTTCTGATCATGATGATCTTCGCCTACTTTCTCTACGCGTTGCACGACGTGTTTCCGTCGCGGCATCTGGCGCTGGCCGGCGTGGTCACCGGACTGACGCTGTACAACGGGGCGGTCATCGCCGAGATCCTCCGGTCCGGGGTCGGGGCGCTGCCACGCGGTCAGCAGGAGGCCGCCGCGGCGCTCGGCCTGACCCGGGGCCAGAGTCTGCGCTGGGTCCTGCTGCCCCAGGCGATCACCTCCATGCTGCCGGTTCTGGTCTCGCAGCTGGTCGTGGTGCTCAAGGACACGGCGATCGGTTACCAGATCACGTTCGTCGAGATGGTGCGCCAGGGAACCGTGATCGGTTCCAGTTACGGCAATTACGTGCCGGCCCTCATCGTGATCGCGGCGATCATGATCGGACTGAACTTCGCTCTGTCGGCGGCGGCCGCCCGGCTCGAGCGCCGACTCTCGCGGTCGGGGCGCTCGGGGCCCCCGTTGCACGCCGCCGATCCCGGCGACTGAACCACGACGCGGTGGGTCAGACCCGCCGGCGTTCCCGTTCCGCGGCCAGTGCGTCGGACACCACCGCGACGGCCATGCTCTGGTGATAACCGCGACGGGCGAGCATGCCCACCAGCCGGCGCGTCACCCTGGCGTCGTCACCGTCGGCGAGGGCCTCGCGCCGCAACCTGCGCTCAACGAGTTCCTCGGCACGCGCCCGTTCAGCGCCGGCGTCGATCCCGCCGAGCGCGGCGGCGATCACCTCGGCGTCGACGCCCCTGGTGCGGAGTTCGGCCGCCAGCGCCCGCTTGCCCTTGCCGCCGTGGGTCTGCCGTGAGCGGACCCACGTCTGCGCGAACTCCTCGTCGTTGATGAGCCCGACCGCCGCCAGCCGGTCCAGCACGGTCTGGGCGACCTCGTCGGGATAGCCGCGCCTGGCCAGCTGGCCGGCCAGCTCAGCTCGAGTCCGGGCCCGCGCGGTGAGCAGGCGCAGGCATACAGCGTGCGCCTGCTCCTCGCGCGTCTCAGAAGTCGACGGGAGCGGGAAGGACGTCATCGACGACGACCTCATCGGTCAGCACCGCCCCGACCCCGAGCTTCTCCTTGATCTTCTTCTCGATCTCGTTGGCGATGTCCGGGTTGTCCATGAGGTAGGTGCGGGCGTTCTCCTTGCCCTGACCCAACTGCTCACCCTCGTAGGTGAACCAGGATCCGGACTTGCGGATGAAGCCCTGATCGACACCCATGTCGATGAGCGAGCCCTCACGGCTGATGCCCTTGCCGTAGAGGATGTCGAACTCGGCCTGCTTGAACGGCGGGGACACCTTGTTCTTGACCACCTTGACGCGGGTGCGGTTACCGACCGCGTCGGTGCCGTCCTTGAGCGTCTCGATGCGGCGCACGTCCAGACGGACCGACGCGTAGAACTTCAGCGCCTTGCCGCCGGTGGTGGTCTCCGGCGAGCCGAACATCACGCCGATCTTCTCGCGCAGCTGGTTGATGAAGATCATGGTGGTGCCCGAATTGCTCAACGCACCGGTCATCTTGCGCAGCGCCTGGCTCATCAGGCGGGCCTGCAGACCGACGTGGCTGTCACCCATCTCGCCCTCGATCTCCGCACGGGGCACCAGTGCGGCCACCGAGTCGATGACCAGGATGTCGATCGCGCCGGATCGCACCAGCATGTCGGCGATCTCGAGGGCCTGCTCACCGGTGTCGGGCTGGCTGACCAGCAGCGAGTCGGTGTCCACCCCGAGGCTCTTGGCGTACTCGGGATCAAGGGCGTGCTCGGCGTCGATGAAGGCCGCGATGCCGCCGGCGGCCTGGGCGTTGGCCACCGCGTGCAGGGCGACGGTGGTCTTGCCGGAGGACTCGGGGCCGTAGATCTCGATGATCCGGCCACGGGGCAGACCGCCGATGCCCAGCGCCACATCCAGGGCGATGGAACCGGTCGGGATGACCGAGATGGGGGCGCGGACCTCATCGCCCAGACGCATCACCGCGCCCTTGCCGTGGTTCTTCTCGATTTGCGAGAGCGCCAGCTCAAGGGCCTTCTCGCGGTCGGTGGCTTGCTGGGCCATGGATGTCTCCGTTCTTGGTGAGTGACCGGGGATCGGTCGGTTGGCCGTGACGCTAGGGCAGGCCTCTGACAAAACCGGACAGTCGAACACCACCCACACTAACGAACATGTGTTCGATAGCAAGCAGGCGCGCGGCGTGTCGCTACCACTGGTCGCGGGGCACATCGAAATCGGCACACAGCGCCCACCAGACGTCGCGGGGGTCCACACCGTCCTCGATGGCCTGTATCGCGGTCCGCCCGCCGAGTTGAGTCAGAACGTGGTCCACCACGACCGAGGCACCGCGAACTGTGCCGAACTGGCCATCAACGAGTTCGCGAAATTGCGTCAGCCGCACGCCCATGAAACTACCCAGACACCACGCTGAAGCGGTCACTCGTCCTCGCTGAAGACGGCATCGCGCTTACGTCGTACGGCCGGGAGGATCGCGATGACCAGCGCGACCAGGGCGAGGGACAGCAACACAGCCGAGATCGGCCGCGTCACGAACACGCTCAGGTCGCCCCGGGAGATGATCAACGCGCGTCGCAGGTTCTCCTCCAACAACGGGGCGAGGACGAAGCCGAACAGCAGCGGCACGGCCTCGCATCCCCAGCGAATGAGAAAGTAGCCGAGCACGCCGATGATCGCGACCACATAAACGTCCCAGGGGTTCAGGCCGAGGGAGAAGCAGCCGATGGCGGCGAAGGCGATGATCGCCGGGAACAGCACTTCGGAGGGCACCGAAATCAGCCGTACCCAGAGGCCGATGAGTGGCAGGTTCAGCAGTACCAAGAGCAGGTTGCCCACCCAGAACGACGCGATCAGGCCCCAGAACAGCTCCGGCTCGTCGTTGATGACATTGGGTCCGGGCGTGATCCCCTGGATGATGAAGGCGCCGACGAGCAGCGCCATCACCGGGTGCACCGGCAGTCCCAACGTGAGCAGCGGAATGAAGGAGGTCTGCGCCGCGGCGTTGTTCGCGGACTCGGGCGAGGCGACGCCCTCGATGGCGCCCCGCCCGAAGTTCTCGGGGTGCTTCGACACCCGCTTCTCCACCGAGTAGGACGTGAACGCCGCCAGGACGTGCCCGCCGCCGGGCAGTACGCCGAGCGCCGAGCCAATCGCGGTGCCACGGAGCACCGGCATCCGGATCCGGCGGAAGTCGTCTCGGCTGAGCCACAGCCCCTGCACCTTCGTGCTCATCACGCTGTGGGTCTGACGGTGTTCCAGGTTGCGGATGATCTCGGCCAGGCCGAACAGGCCGACCGCAATCGAGACGAAGTCGAGTCCCTGGTAGAGCCCGCGGATGCCGAAGGTGAACCGAGGAACTCCGGTGGAGAAGAGGTCCTGGCCGACGGTGCCGAGCAGCAGCCCGAGCACGATCATCGCCAGCGCTTTCGCCGTCGAGCCGCTGGCGAGCGCGATGGAAATGACCAGGCCCAGAACGACGAGCGAGAAGTAGTCGGCCGGGCCGAACTTGAGCGCCACGGAGGCCATCGGCGGAGCGAACAGCGCGACGACGACGGTCGCGACGGTCCCGGCGAAGAAGGAGCCCAGCGCCGCAGTGGCGAGCGCCGGGCCGGCTCTGCCCTGTCTCGCCATCTGGTACCCGTCCAGCGCGGTGACCGCGGCCGAGGACTCGCCAGGAAGGTTGATCAGGATTGCGGTAGTCGAGCCGCCGTATTGCGCGCCGTAGTAGATGCCGGCGAGCATGATCAGCGACGCGATCGGGTCGAAGGTGAAGGTGATCGGGAGCAGCAGCGCGACGGTGGCGGTTGGCCCGATGCCCGGGAGCACGCCCACCATGGTTCCGAGCGTGACGCCGATCAGACAGATCAGGATGTTGCTCGGCTGGAGGGCCGTCTCGAGCCCCAGTGCCAGTCCGGAGAGATCCAAACTCAGCCCCCAAGCCAGTCGCCCAACAGCGGCAGGCGCAGCTGCAGCAACCCGACGAAGATGCCGAGACAGAGCACCGTCAGGCCGACCGAGATGGCCAGGGCCTTCAGCGGACCAACACCGCGCGGACCAACACCGCGGCACGCCAGCGCGGCGACGAACGTCGTCACGAACAGCGCCGGCGCGAGCCCGAGCCCCTCGATGGTGGCGCCGAAGAAGACGATCCCGGCGACGAGCATGCCACCGCGCGCCCAGGGCACCGGCCCGCGCTCGTCGGCTGCCTCGCGGTCGTGCGAGTCACCGCCGCGAAAGGCCGCCGTGGTGATGAACGCGCCCAGGACGGTGAGGATGACGCCCAGCACGACCGGCACAAAGCCGGGGCCCATCGCCCGCGTCGACCCCATTCCATACGTCCCGCCCCCGATCGCGAAGGCGAGACCGAGGGCGACGAAGGTGCCGCCTGCCAGCATGTCGGGGACGCCCGGCCGGCGGCCCGCCGTCCCCGACGACGCCGGGTCCTCGCTCATTCGCCCTTGACCCCGGCGCCCTTGATAATCGGCGTCCACAGCTCGATCTGTTCCGTGAGCTTGGCCCTGTGAGCGTCGGGGGTCACCTGTTCCCGAGCCACCGGGGTGGTGCCGAGGTCGGCCAACTTGTCGATGACGTTCGGGTCCGCCAGGGCCACCTGCAGAGCCTCGGTGAGCTTCGCGACGACCTCGTCGGAGGTCTTTGCCGGCACGTACAGCCCGTGCCAGACGGCAACCTGGACGTCCGGAAGACCCGCCTCGGCCGTTGTCGGTAGATCCGGCAGCGCCTCGACCCGCTCCGGGGTGGTCACCGCATAGGCCTTGATCGCCCCGGACCGGATCTGCCCCGCGGTGTTGGTCGTCTGGTCGCACATGAAGTCGACCTGGCCACCGACCAGATCGGTGAGCGCGGGCCCGGTGCCGTCATACGGGACCTCGGTCAGGTCGACGCCGATCGCCTGCTCGATCAGCAGCCCGCACAGCTGGGAGCCTCCCCCGGCGTGGGCGAGGGTGAGCGTGTCAGCGTTGCTCTTGACATAGGCCACCAGCTCCTCCAGCGTCGTCGGCGGAAGGTCCTTACGGGCGACGATCGTCATCGGTACATCGGTGATCAGGCCTATCGTCTTGAAATCCACGAGCGGGTCGTAGGGCAGGTCGGGGTAGAGCGCGGGCGCCGTCGACATGGCGATGTTGTGCATGAGCACCTCGTAGCCATCGGGCTTGGCGTCGGCAACCTGCCCGGCCGCGACAGTGCCACCGGCGCCCGTGACATTCTTGACCACGATCTGCTGGCCGAGTTTCTCGCTCATGGGCCCCGCGATCAGCCGGGTGACGGTGTCGGTCGGTCCACCGGCCGAGTAGGGCACCACGAAGGTGATCTCACGATCCGGGTACGCCGCTGGTTGGGAGTCTCGCCCCCCGCATGCGGCGAGATTGGTGACAGCCAGGGCGGCAACCCCGACGAGGGCCCAGCGTGGCGGGCGAAAGCGCGACCGCCGGCTTCGACCTGAACCGGCGACAGAGGTGGTCATGGAAGCTCCTTCATCGGCGACGAGGCAGGATCGGAATGAAACCTGGGTGACACTCTTGACCGTGGGACGATCTTAGTTAGGTTCCGCGCCTGAGTATTCCCGGAAAGCGCCTCAGCGCCCTGCATACTCAGCGAGGTCCTGTCCGCCCGCACCCATGGCCGCACGGCACACCGCCACCGGGTCGGCCACGCCGGCGATGGAATCCCCCGCCCGTCGTGCCGCCTGCCGATAACCCGGAAGCGCCAGCACCTCGGCGACACCGGCGATCAACGCATCGGCGCTCAGCGGCCGGATCAGGCGCGCACTACCTTGCCGCACAACACGATTCGCCAGTTCCCATTGATCCCCGCCGCCGGGCACCACCACCATCGGGACTCCGGCCAGCAGGGTCTTGGACAGCATGCCGTGCCCGCCGCCGCAGATCACCAGATCGGCGTGGCGCAGCAACTCGTCCTGCCGGCTCAGGCCCACCGTCGCCCAGGGCGGGACGGTGACGTCGTCGCCGCCGAGGCGCGACACCACCAGCCGGGAACCGGCCGGCAGCGCCGCCCCGGGCACCAGGTGCTCCAGGGCGGTCTCGGCCAGTCGGGCCGTTCCCATCTCCGCGGTGGACGGGGCCACCACGATCAGCGGGCCATCCCCCGGAGGCAGCGCCAGCACCGTGGAGGTGGGTTCGAAATGCAACGGGCCGACGATGACCGCCCCGGCCGGCCAGTCCGGCCGCGGCACCTCCAGGGCGGGCAGGGTGGCGATGAGCCTGCGCGCGGGTCCGGGGTCGGCGGCCGGCAGGCCGATCTCGCGGCGTACGGCGGCGCGCTGGCGCTCCCCCATCTGCACCGACCGTGCGGTGAACGCACGCATCACGACATCGCGCAGCCGGCCGGCGATACCGGTGCCGGGCGCGAGCCCACTGCCGATCGGCGGCAGGCCCCGCGACGGCAGGTACAGCGGATGCGGGCTGAGCTCGGCCCACGGGATGCCGAGCAGTTCGGCCGCCATTCCGCCGCACGCGGTGATCACATCCGAGACCACCAGATCGGGTACAAGGTCGCGCAGAGCGGGAAGGTTGCGCACCGCCATCCGGGCCGCACGCTGGTGGATCTTGGCGCCGGCGTCGGCGTCGTCGTCGGATTCCTCCGGGTCGAGACCGGTCAGCTCCACCGCATCGACGCCGGCCGACCGCGCGGTGTCCAGCCATCCGGTGCCGGTCATCAGGACGGGTTCGTCGCCGGCGTCACGCAGCCGCCGACACAGGGCGATCGCCGGGAAGACATGCCCCGGTTCCGGTCCGGCGACCACGGCGACCCGCACCGGCCTCACCCTGCCACAGCTAGGCTGGAATCCATGACCGAGCAGACCACCGGCAGGACCGGAAACGTGAGCTCAGACATCGACAACGCGCACACCGTCGAGGTCCTCCTCAGCGCCCTGCAAGCCCAGGACATCGACGGCGCAGGTGCGGTGCTCGACGAGAACCTGGTGTACGAGAACGTCGGCTTCCCGACCATCCGCGGCAGGGCCCGGGCGATGAAACTTTTCCGCGGCATGGAAGGCCGGGCCCGCTTCGAGGTGAAGACGCACCGCATCGCGGTCAACGGCGCCACCGTGCTCACCGAGCGAACCGACGCCCTGGTGTTCGGCCCGGTGCGTCTGCAGTTCTGGGTGTGCGGCGTGTTCGAGGTGCGCGACGGCCGGATCACGCTGTGGCGCGACTACTTCGACATGTTCGACTTCAGCAAGGCGATCGTCCGCGGACTGGCCGGCGCGGTGATTCCGGCGCTGCGCCCGACCCTGTAGAGCCCGACCCTGAAGAGCCCGGCGCCCTAGCCGCGCGCGCCCGGCCCCAGCTCGCCGAACGCGTACGCCCACCCCAGGAGGCGGTCGGTCGCGTCGGTCAACTCCGCGCGGTAGCGCTGCCCGGGCAGCCCGGCCGCCCCGGCGCCGGCGTCCGCCGCCGAGACCAGATGCGCTGCCGCGCTGACCATCTCGTTGTACTGGTGCACGCCGCCGTTGAGCTGGGTTGCCAGCGCGGCGATGGTCGGGGTCAGCGATCCCCGCGAGTCCGGGGCGTCGCGGGCCGCCCGTTCCATCGCCACCACCTGATCGGCCGTCGCAGCCATCGCCGCCGCGGACCGGCTGGCCGCGTCGGCGAGTTCGCCGATCTCCTGCGACGGCAGCATCCGGCCGCGCTCCAGCACCCCGAGCAGCGAATGCAGTCCGCGCTCGGCCGCACCGAGGGCCGACATCGCGCCCCGGGCGGCTGAACCGGGCGGCGGCAGTCGCCGGCCCGCGGCCTGTCGCGCCGGTGGCAGCGGCTCTGAGCGCAGCCACCGGTAACGCAGCCCCAGCAGCGTCGCCGGGGCTGCGGCACCCGCGGCCACCACACCGGTGATGATCAGCACCCAGACCGGTGTGCTCCAGGCGGCGAGCAGAGCGGTGACCGCGGTCCAGAATGCCGTCGCCCCCGCGAACAGCACACCCAACCGCAGCGCCCACCGCCGCTTGCGCAGCAGCCGGGCACGCGGGTCGGAGAGTCCGTTCAGCGTCGCCGCGGCGCGATCGGCGTACTCGCTGACGGCATCGACACCGCGTTGCAGCACCGATCGCGTCACTGGCCGAGTGGCTGCTCGGGCTCGGGGGTCGTCGCGGGCGCGGCCGGGGTCGCCGGCGCCGCGGCACCACCGGACGGCAGCGCCTCACCGCGCATGGACGCCCGGATCTGCTCGAGCCGCGAGTGGCCCGCCATCTGGACTCCGGCCTGCTGCACCTCGATCATCCGGCCCTGAACGGAATTGGCCGCCAGTTCGGCCGACCCCATGGCGTTGGCGTAGCGTCGCTCGATCTTCTCCCGGACCTCCTCGAGATTGGGCGTGGTGCCGGGGGCGGCGATCTCGCTCATCGAGCGCAGCGACTCGCTGACCTTCTCCTGCATCTTGGCCTGCTCGAGCTGGCTGAGCAGCTTGGTGCGCTCGGCGATCTTCTGCTGCAGCATCATGGCGTTCTGCTCCACGGCCTTCTTGGCCTGCTCTGCCGCACCGAGTGCCTGATCATGCAGGACTTTGAGGTCCTCGACGCTCTGCTCAGCGGTGACCAGTTGGGCGGCGAACGCTTCGGCGGCGTTGTTGTACTCGTTGGCCTTGGCCGCATCACCGGCGGCGGTGGCCTGGTCGGCCAGGGTCAGGGCCTGGCGGACACTGCCCTGCAGCTTCTCGATCTCGGCGAGCTGGCGGTTGAGTTTCATCTCCAGCTGGCGCTGATTGCCGATGACCTCGGCGGCCTGCTGGCTCAGGGCCTGGTGCTGACGCTGCGCGTCCTCGATCGCCTGCTGAATCTGGACCTTGGGGTCGGCGTACTCGTCGACCTTGGCGCCGAACAGCGCCATGAGGTACTTCCACGCCTTGACGAACGGATTGGCCATCTGAGTTGCCGCCTTCGAGTTTGAGTGCCGCTGGGTTAACTACCGCTGGGTTAACTACCGCTGGGGAGCTGCCGCCTAATTTATCGGTTCGGTCCAGCCGGGCGCACGCCTGTGGCAAAGACGGCCGATTCAGGCGACCGCCATCGCAGCCGGATGCGGAATCACCGCACCGACCACCGCGGAGTTCTCCTGGCAGGCCAGTTCGGCTCCGGCGTCGGTCAGGACCCGCGACAGCGGCACCTCGAGTGCGGTGCAGATCGCGCCCAGCAGCTCGCTGGATGCCTCCTTGCGGCCGCGTTCGACCTCGGAGAGATAGCCCAGGCTCACCCGCGCGGAGTGCGAAACCTCACGCAGCGTGCGTCCCTGCGACGTGCGGGCCTGGCGCAATACGTCGCCGATCACTTCACGAAGCAGTACTGCCATTGCCGTCCTCCTCGAATCGTCGCGGCACCCCTCCCAACGCCCGGGTGCGGCGATTGGTTCCCGAGCACCGCGATCAGGACGAATCGGCAGGCAGGCGGGACTGTCGCACCGCCGAGACGACGTAGTCGATGCCGGTGAGCACGGTCAACAGGATCGCCGCTCCCATCACCCACCAGGCGGTTGTCTGCCATACCGGCGGCCAACTGTGCAGCGGCAGAATGAAGAGGCCGATCGCGACCGCCTGGACCAGGGTCTTGAGCTTGCCGCCCCGGCTGGCCGGGATGACGCCGCGGTTCAGCACGGCGAAGCGCAGCACCGTGATGCCGATCTCGCGCACCAGGATGACCACGGTGACCCACCACGGCAGGTCGCCGAGCATGGACAGCCCGATGAGCGCAGCGCCGATGAGCATCTTGTCGGCGATCGGGTCGGCCAGCTTGCCGAAGTCGGTGATCATCCCGTAGCTGCGCGCCAGCGAACCGTC
This sequence comes from Mycobacteriaceae bacterium, assembly GCA_037141465.1. Lineage (GTDB taxonomy): Bacteria > Actinomycetota > Actinomycetes > Mycobacteriales > Mycobacteriaceae > Mycobacterium. Next base: position 12,065 of record JBAXCK010000089.1, read on the forward strand.
GAGCCGGTCGGTGATGACGGCGACGGCGAACACCGCGAAAGCGATGACCCGGCTGACGGTCTCGTGGCCGCCGCCATCGAAGAGGAACAGCAGGAAGACGGGCACGAGTACCAGACGGAGGCCGGTCAGCATGTTGGCCGCATTGACCACCGGGACGGCCCGCGCCTCCGGCGGAGTCTGCGGCGAGCCGGTCACGGCAAACACAATATCGGTTACCCGGCACGCTCTCGCGCAGCGATAAGGTTGCGCTGTGACCGCGCCCCCGTCCGTCGTCGTGCGGCGGGCCCGGACCTCCGACGTGCCGGGGATCAAGCGCTTGGTCGACACCTACGCCGGCAGGATCCTGCTGGAGAAGAATCTGGTCACCCTCTACGAGTCCGTGCAGGACTTCTGGGTGGCCGAGGCCGGCGGCGCGGTTGTGGGCTGCGGAGCGCTGCACGTGCTGTGGTCGGATCTCGGCGAGGTGCGCACGGTCGCGGTGCATCCCGACGTCAGGGGCCGCGGGATCGGTCACGCGATCGTGGAGCGGCTGATCGGAGTGGCTCGCGACCTGGACCTCGAGCGCGTGTTCGTGCTGACCTTCGAGACGGAGTTCTTCGCCCGTCACGGCTTCGCCGAGATCGAGGGCACTCCGGTGGACGCCGACGTCTACGAGGAGATGCGCCGGTCCTACGACGTGGGCGTGGCCGAGTTCCTCGATCTGAGTTACGTCAAGCCCAACATCCTCGGCAACACCCGGATGCTGCTGATGCTCTAGTCACGCGACGATCAAGCGGCCCCGGCCGCGTTGAGGAGCGTGACAATCCGGCA
>JBAXCK010000090.1:0-12317 GCA_037141465.1 Mycobacteriaceae bacterium
GACGGACATGGTGTTCCTTTCGGCTAGCTGAAGTAGTCGGGTCGGCTGACGAAGGTCTCCGTCACGAACATCACCCCGGATGAGGAGTCGAGCAGCGGCCGCAGACCGGCCAGTAGTGCGTCGACCTTCTCCTCGGGAACGACGGTGATGATGAGTTCGAGTGCCGCCTGCTGGTTGAACAACAGCCGGCCCTGGCGGTAGCCGTGGTGGCCGAGACCGGACACACCCGAGAGGCTGGTGTAGCCGGTGGCGCCGACGCTCTGGATGAGCTCGCGCACCGCCGGTGCGTCACTCCCCGGAACGACGACCTCGATCTTTGTCATCTTGGTCAGGACGGGTGCGGTCATGGAACCATCTCCTCGGTGTTAATGGGGTTGACGTCGGTGGTGGCGTCGGTGTCGAACCAGGGCCGCCAGCCCGCCCGGGTCCAGCGCTGCCACGGCTGATCGGGGTTCTCCCGGGCGGCCACGGCGATCCAGTCGTTGCCGAACAGCTGCTGCAGGATCGGGTTGCGGTCGATGATCATGTCGATGCGCTCCAGCGGCGCCTGCACCACCGCCATCAGCCGTTGCGGCTCATGGACCAGGTCGGTGCCGTCGGACACCGACTGCCAGGGCAGGCCCAGTTGCAGATCCCCGTTGTGGCCGGCGATCACACCGGCGGTACCCACGACGTTGTGGATCGTCTTTGTGCCCGCGCCGAACACCTGTGGCGCCACCGTGGAGAAGTAGTACTGGGTGTTGATCCACTGCGCGACCACCAGCGGTGCGGTGAGGATGGTCTCCAGGGCGCTGCCGTCGATGTCCACGTCGGCCTCGTAGGAGTGCAGGAATGCCCTGCGCCCCAGGTCCATCCGACGCGACGCCGACCGTGGCGCGACGATGAACGCCGCGTTTCCGGCCAGACCCCATTCGGGGTAGACCTGGGCCCAGTCGCAGGACCGGGTGCTGACGTGGCGCGCCGCCCGGGCCGGCTGGGCGCCGCTGGGGGCACCGGGAAGCACCTCGCACCGTTCAGCCGCCAGGGTCGCGCCGGCGCGTGCGAGGTCTCGGTCCAACCGGTCGAGGTCACCGGTGTGCGTAGCCGGGATGAGGTGGCGGTCCAGCAGCGTCACCCGGTCCACCGCAGTGTCGTGCTGGGCGGCGACGAACCAGGTCTCTGCCGGGATGTCGATGCCCGCCTCCAGCAACCCGGCGCGCACCGCGGCCCGGTTGAGGATCGCCACGGCCGTGCGCGCGTTCGGTGCACCGGCCTGCCCGCCGCAGGCCCCGCAGTCCAGCGACGCCTGATACGGGTTGTTCTCGGTGGTGCTGCCGTGGGCGCACATGACCACGATCCGTCCGAAGCCGCGGGTGAGTCCCATGGTCGTCAGCGCGACCTGAGCGAAGAGCACCTGCTCGTCGTGGCCCATCGCCTCGGTGTCGATGACCGTCGGGGCCGCCGGGGCCACCGCGTCGCGAAGCCGACGGCGGATCGCTGTGCTGAGGGCGGGGGCGAGTGTCTTGGCCGCGGCCAGTGGGGCGGCGGCCCACCCGGCCGCCTCGGCGAGGGTGAACGGTGCCGCCAGTGATTCCTTGGCGGCGTGGAAGGCCGACTCGGCCCCGGCCAGTCCGGTGATCCCGGCCACGCGGCGGGCAGCCGCGGCGGCGTTCCACGCCGGCACCTCGGTGACGTCGTGATTGGGCGAGATCAGCACCGGGCACAGATCGCTGGGCGCTCCGCCGAGCAGATCGGTGAACCGGATGGCCACCGCGAAGAACCCGGCGAAGCCGAGGGTCTCGTAGCCCCCGACGGCCTCGAGGTGCCGGCGCAGACCTTCCGAGCGGGTGTCGATGCACGTCACCACCTGGGTGTGCACCCCGTCTGCCGGGCCGGCATCGCTCACCTGCAGTCCGGCCAGCACATCGTCGCGGTAGTGCGCTTCGAAGGCGTTCTGCCACAACACCTCCCGCGACGTGGCGGGCAGTGCGGCCAGCACCCGTGAGACGGCGGCGACCCGATCCTCTGCCACCGGCTCGCCCCCCACCGCGAGAAGGTGCTCGGCGCGCCGGCGTGCGGAGGCGAGCACTGGGCCGGAGTCCTCGGCGCTTGCGGCGCCGGCGGTGCGGCGCCCTGACATCAGGACCGCCTCATACGACAGCCGCATGGCGAGGTAGTCGAGCATGTCGATCGGCGTACCGCGCCCGCTGCACCAGGCCACGTGCGCGGCCCAGCCCGGCATGGCGGTCAGGTGCGCCTGCAGGTGCGTGATGCGGGAGCCGTCGCCGACCCCGAGCATGTCCAGCGCGTTGAGCACCGCGTCGTCGGCGCGTTCGGGCAGCGCGCGCAGCGCGGTCCGGGCCCGCCGGGGCAGGCTGCGGTCCGACGGTGCCAGCGACCGCCACGCGCGGTAGAACCCGCGATCCCGTTCGGGCATCGGCCACGCGCCGGCGCCGAAGAACGCCGCGCACCACTTGGATGTCTGGGCGTCGACGATTCCGGCGACCTTGGGATCGGCGTTCTCCGACACGGTGTGGTAGCGGCGCTTCGCTGCGGGGGCGGGTTCGCCGTGCAGCATGTCGGCGCGCAGCAGCTCCAGCGCGTCGGCGCCGAGGTTCGGGAACCGGCGCGTGAGCGCCCGGTCGAGATCGGCGTCGGTGATGCGGCCCTGCCGGTACAGCTCGCGGAAAGCCGGCTCGCCGAGTGTTCCGGGCATGCCGTAGAGATCGCCGGCCCGCCGGATCGCCTGCTCGAACGGCAGGCCCTCCAGACCTGCCAGCGGGTTGACCGCGATGAAGGTCTCCAGCGGGTAGTGCGTCGGCACCACCTTGGCGGCCAGGGTCACGTCGGTGCGCAGTCGCGCCCGCCGAGCCTCGACGCCGGCGTCGGTTTTTAGGTTGCTGGTCATGCGCGAGCTCCTGTCAGGTGTCCGGCGGTGAGGGCTTGGGTGTAGAGGGCGCGTTGCAGTCGGGCCGCCGCCGGCACGCGGCGGGCGATCGCGATGATGCCGAGTGCGGCGAGCGTGACCGCCGCGGTGACCCACACCGTGGTGACCGACAGCGTCGACGCCGGCAGTGCGGGGGCCAGGAATCCGCTGAGGCCCTTGATCATCGCCACGTAGGCGATGGCGGCCGGCAGCAGGAACGCCGCGCCCGTTGCCACACCGAAGAGGGAGGGCCGGCGGTGCAGCCAGCCCCAGCTCGCCGCGGCGCCTGTGACGAAGGCGAAGATCAGCAGGGCCTGCTCGGCTGCGTGGTCGCCCTCGGGCAGCGGCACCACGGCCAGGGCGGCGGCCAGTGCGAGGGCAGGCAGCGCGAGGGAGGCGCCGGCCAGTGCCAGGCGCCGCGCACCGGCCGGGGTCGCGGCCTGCGGCAGTGCCTGTCCACGCCGCGACTGCGCGATGGCCGATCCGGAGGACAGGAACAGCGTCGCCTTGTAGAAACCGTGGGCGATGAGGTGGATGACCGCCGCGGCCCACAGACCCAGACCGCAGGTGAGGATCATGAAGCCCATCTGGGCGGTGGTCGAGTGCACCAGTGCGCCCTTGATGTCCGGCTTCACCAGCATGACGACGCCGCCGTAGATCATCGTCGCCGCTCCCGCCAGCACCGTCAGCGCGCGGGCGACGTCGTCGGTGGCCAGGGGGGCCAAGCGGATGAGCAGGATGCCGCCGGCGTTGACCACGCCGGCGTGCAGCAGCGCCGACACCGGCGTGGGAGCGGCCAGCGTCGCCGGCAGCCAGCGATGGAACGGGATCTGGGCCGAGCGGGACAGTGCCGCGATGACGATCAGCAGTGCGAAGACTCCGACGAGGGCGCCTTCGAACTGGCCGGGTTCGATGGCGCGAAGCTCGATGCGGCCCCAGGCCGCGCTCGCCAGGATCACCGCGGACCACAGTGCGAGATCGCCGATGCCGAAGGCGATGACGGTGCGGCGCACACCGTCGCGCGCGGCGGGAAGGTGCCAGTAGGTGGCCAGCAGCATGCACAGCGCAGCACCGGCCGCGGTCCAGAAGGCCGCCATCCCCACCAGGGTGGCTGCGGTCATCAGACCGGCCGAGGCCGCGGTGAGCAGTCCCGCTCCCCCGATGAACCAGGGCGCGCGCGGGTCGCCGCCGAGGTAGCGCACCGCGAAGGCCTGGACGATCGCGCTGACACCGAAGACGAGCAGCAGCAGCGCCGCCGACAGCCGGTCGGCGACCAGGCTCAGCGGCCCCAGCTGTGCCGTCAGCACCTCGGCGCCACCGGATCGCACGGCCAGCGCCACCGCGCCGGCGAAACCCAGCCCGGCGGTGGCGGCACCGAGTTGACCGGCGATGCGGGGCGCGCGCGCACCGAAGGCCAGCGCGGCCAACCCGACCAGCGCCGGTCCGAACACCATCAGCAGCAGTCCTGGACGCACGATCTCCAACATGCGATTCAAATTACATGTTTTATGTCGCGTATGTCAAGCTTCCGGATTCACGTTTCTCAATTCGTGTCTTCCGGCCCGTGCCCGGTGCGACTGCGACCTTCTCCCTCAGTAAGCTCTGCCCATGGCGGAATGGACGTTCCTGACGAACCACGCACACACTCTGATCTGCATCGCGAGGGATCCGGGGATCCGGTTGCGCGACGTGGCCGAGCGGGTCGGGGTCACCGAGCGGGCCGCCCAGCGCATCGTCAGCGACCTGGTGGACGCCGGCTACCTCGACCGGCTGCGCGAGGGCCGTCGCAACAGCTACCGCATCCGCGCCGACCGGCCGATGCGCCACCCGGTCGAACACGGTCACCGCGTCGGAGAGATCCTCGAGGTGCTTCGTGAGCACGACGAGGTCAGCGCCAACCGCTGAGGTGCCCTATCGCGGGGCGCAGATCGCCGTGGGCACCCGACACGGTAAGGAGCACCAGTTCAGGGCGGCGTTCGCCGAGGTGCTCGGGGCGCACCTGATCACCCCGCCCGACCTGGACACCGATCGGTTCGGCACGTTCTCCGGCGAACGGCCCCGGCGCATCACCGCCCTGGAGGCCGCGCGCGCGAAAGCCGCGATGGCCATGGCGGCGAGCGGCCTGAGTTATGGCCTGGCCAGCGAGGCCAGCTACGGCCGGCTGCCCGGTTCGGCCGTGGCCGGCCATGAGGAGATCCTGCTCTTCTGCGACGCGACGCGCGGCATCGAGGTCCTCGAGGGTTACCGCACGGCGGGCGTGCCCGGATCCCGCCACCGGGTGGCAGGTGTCGGCGACCTGCCGCAGTCGGTTCTCGACGGTCTCCCCCACCAGGCACTCATCGTCTCACCGGAGGGCCGGCCCGGCACCGTCGTCAAGGGCATCACCGGGACCCGTGAGTTGCGTGAAGCCATCGCGACGGCTGCCGCGGCGGCCGACACCGGCTTCGCCGTCGTCGAGCCCGACCTGAGGGCGCATCACAATCCCTCCCGCCGGGAGGTGCTGAGCCGGCTGGCCCGCACGCTGGCCGAGCGCCTGGCCACACCGTGCCCGTCCTGCCGATGCCCGGGATTCGGCCGGGTGGACACCGAGGCGGGACTGCCCTGCCGGGTGTGCGACGCACCGACGGCTCTGCCGCACAGCGAGATCCACGCGTGCGCGGCGTGCGGCCACACGCTGCGACGCCCGGTGGCTGATGCGGGCGCCGATCCGCGGGACTGTGCGGACTGCAACCCCTAGCCGTCGAGTCCGAGATCGCTCCGGAAACGGGCCATGCCGTCGATCTTCTGGGCCAGCGTGCCGTCGGGGCCGCAGTAGAACATCCACGGCATGGTCAGGACCGCGAAGATGCCGGCGTCCTCGGCGCGCTGGTAGTGCTCCGGCAGGAACGCGTCGTTGAGCGGGGTGATCACCGGGAAGTCCGCCATGCCCAAGCCCTTCTCCGCGCGCAGTTCCCGGATGCGCGCAACCGATGTGATCGCCTGGTCGAGGCTGATCAGATCTCCGATCCAGCCGTCGTTGCGGGCCGCTCGGCGCAGCGCGATGTCGGACAGTCCGCCGCCGTAGATCGGGATCGGCGGCGGCGTGGGCGTCATCTCCAGACGCGGCGTCTGGTAGAACTCGCCGTCGAACTCCGTCCAGCCGGGCTTCCACAGCTCCTTCATCAACTCGAGCATCTCGTCGGTGCGCCTACCACGCTTGGCGAAGGACTGTCCGAGTAGATCGAACTCCTCTTCACACCATCCGACGCCGATGCCCAGCTCCACCCGCCCTCCGGAGAGCACCGCGGCGGTGCCGATGGCTTTGGCCGCCGAGTACGGGTCTCGCATCGCCGGGATGTACACCGTCGTCACGAACTTCAGGCGTCGGGTCACCTGCGAGAGTGCGCCGACAAGCGCCCACGGATCGAGCCAGTCGGTGAACGGCTGCCAGCGTCGCTCGCCGTCGGGGGTGTAGGGATACGGGGTGCTCAGCGTCTCTAGGTTGACCACGTGGTCGGGGATCGCGATGCCCTCGTACCCGAGTTCGTCTGCCGCCTTGGCGATCTCGATGATCTCGCCGGCTGCAAGAAACGCGCTGCTGACGTAGAACCTCATTGCGCGCTCTCCTGTGATTCCCGGGCCCATGCAGGCGTGATGAATACTCCCTCGGCTTGCGCCGTCGGGCCCTGCGCATCGCCGATGAATCCGTGCGCGTAGGTCTTGTGGCCGTCGATGCGATCCACCCATGCCTCGGCATGCAGCGACCCAAGCGGTGTGCCGCGCAGATAACGCAGCGTGATGGTCCCGGTGAATCGCGGCAGGGTCAAGCCGTCGGTGGCGGCCTCGCCGAGCAGCTGGTCGAGAACCAGGGCGACGATGCCGCCGTGCACCGTTCCCGGCGGTCCCTCGTAGGCGGGGCCCAAGATGAAGTCGGTCGCACAACGCCCGTCGGCGCGGTGCGTGACCTCCATCGGCGGTGCGATCGGATTGCGCTGGCCGGCAGCCGGATTGGTGAAGGCCAGCGGACGGCCGGTATCGGCGTGACGCACCGCATGCCACCCCACCTCGCTGAGGGGTCTCAGACTCGCGGTGACACCGCGAATGGCGTCCGCCGCGGCGGCGGCGGCCGCCTCATCGGCCTCGGTCCGCACGGTCGCGTCGATCAGCTCCCGGACGGCGTCGGCCAGCGGCCTGTAGAGCTGTTGCAGCCGGTCGAATTCGGCCGCGCTGATCGTCCGACCCTCCCAGCGAGTCTCCATTCAGCCTCCGAACACCTTGCCGACGACCGCCTTGGCACGTCGCGTCACGCGCAGATAGTTGTCCAGGAACTCCCCGCCGTCGCTGCCGTGCCAGCCGGCCGCCGCGGCCACCGCATTGAGCTGGCGCCCCGGCCCCGGCAGCTGATCGGTCGGCTTGCCACGCACCAGCACCAGCGCGTTGCGGGCGCGGGTCGCCGTCAGCCACGCCTCGCGCAGCAGCGCCGCGTCGGACGGTTCGATCAGCTCGGCGTTCTCGATCGCGTGCAGCGCCTCCAGCGTGGACGGGCTGCGCACGGCCGGAACCTCGTGGGCGTGGCGCAGTTGCAGCAACTGCACGGTCCACTCGACATCGGCCAGGCCACCGCGACCCAACTTCGTATGGGTGTTGGGATCGGCTCCGCGCGGAAGCCGCTCGGCGTCGACGCGGGCCTTGATCCGCCGGATCTCCTGCACCGCCTCTGGTGACATCCCGCCCTCGGGGTATCGGATGCGATCGGCGAGGGTGATGAACTCACGTCCCAGAGCCTGGTCTCCGGCGACCGGAGCGGCCCGCAGCAGCGCCTGCACCTCCCACGGCTCCGCCCACTGCTCGTAGTAGGCGCAATAGGAGGCGAGCGTTCGCACCAGTGCGCCGTTGCGGCCCTCCGGACGGAGGTTCGCGTCGACCTCCAGGGGCGGGTCGTCGCTGGGCATGCCGAGCAGGGTGCGCAGCTGCTCGGCCACCGTGACCGACCACTTCACCGCACGGGTCTCGTCGGCGCCGTTGATCGGATCGCACACGAACATCACATCGGCGTCGGAGCCGTAGCCCAGTTCGCCGCCACCGAGGCGGCCCATCCCGATCACGGCGAACCGCGCGGGCGCACCATCGCCGTCGGTATTGGCCCGGATCACCGTGTTGACCGCGCACTCGAGCACCGCGATCCACACCGACGTCAGGGCGGTGCAGACCCCGGCCACGTCCAGCATGCCGAGCAGGTCGGCCGAGGCCACCCGGGCCAGTTCCCGGCGACGCAGGGTGCGCGCGGCGACGATCGCCCGGTCCGGGTCCGCATGCCGGCCGGCCGAGGCGATCAATGCGCGTGCCACCGAGTCGGGATCCGCGTCGAGCAGTTTGGGACCCGCGGGGCCGTCGGCGTAGGACTGGATCACCTCCGGGGCGCGCATCAACAGATCCGGGACGTAGGCCGAGGTTCCCAGCACCCGCATCAGCCGCTTGGCCACCGCGCTCTCGTCACGCAACGTGGCCAGATACCAACGCTGATCGGCCAGTGCCTCGCTGATGCGCCGATAGGCCAGCAGTCCCCCGTCGGGATCGGGGGTGTCCGACAGCCAGTCCAGCAGTCGCGGCAGCAGCACCGCCTGGACCCGGCCGCGCCGGCCCTGCGCGTTCACCAGCACACCGAGGTGAGTCAGCGCGCTCTGCGGACCCTCATACCCCAGAGCAGCGAGCTGTCTTTCGGCGGCTTGTGATGACATACCCGGCGCGAAACCGACCGAGGATCCGACCGACTCCAACAGGGGCTGATAGAACAGCTTCGCGTGCAGTTTCGACACCCGCACGTTCTGGCGTTTGATCTCGTCGCGCAGCACACCGAGTGCGTCGCGGGTGCCGTCGGGCCGCACGTGGGCTGCGCGGGCGAGCCAGCGCAACGCCTCGTCGTCGTCGGCGGGCGGCAGCGTGTGGGTGCGTCGGAGCCGCTGCAGCTGCAGACGATGTTCGAGTAGCCGCAGGAATTCATACGACGCGGCGAGGTTGGCGGCGTCGTCGCGGCCGATGTATCCACCCGCGCTCAGCGCGGCCAGCGCGTCGACGGTGGAGGCGACGTGCAGGGAATCATCGGTGCGCCCGTGGACGAGTTGGAGCAGTTGCACCGCGAACTCGACGTCGCGCAGCCCGCCGGTGCCGAGTTTGATCTCGCGCTCGCGCATGTCTGCGGGCACCAGTGACTCGACGCGGCGGCGCATGGCCTGAACCTCGGCGACGAAGTCCTCACGCTCGCACGCGGTCCAGACCATGGGCATCAGCGCGTCGATGTAGGCCTGACCGAGTCGGGCGTCGCCGAGCGCGGGCCGTGCCTTCAGCAGCGCCTGGAACTCCCACGTCTTCGCCCACTTCCGGTAGTAGGCGATGTGGGAGTCCAGGGTGCGCACCAACGCTCCGGCTTTACCCTCCGGCCGCAGCGCCGCGTCGACGTCGAAGAACGTCTCCGAGGCCAGTCGCATCATCTCTCCGGCGACGCGGGTCTCGATGCCGTCGGCCGTCTCGCCGACGAAGATGATGTCGACATCGCTCACATAGTTGAGTTCGCGTGCACCGGACTTACCCATCGCGATCACCGCCAACCGCGGAGACGAGGTCTGCTCGCCGCAGACCTTCGCAACGGCCACCTGCAGAGCGGCGTCGAGGGCGGCGTCGGCGAGATCCGACAGGTGCGCACCGATGGTGGCGAACGGCAGCACCGGTTCGTTCTCGACGGTGGGCGCGGTGTCCAGGGCGGCCAGCACCAGCAGACGGTTTCGGTACAGCACTCGAAGATCCGCCATCACGGTCTGCAGATCGGACTGACGCACGCATTCGGTGAACATGGCGCGTAGTTCGCCGGCCGACGGCAGGTCCAGATCGCCCTCGAGCAGTTGCCATGACCGCGGATTGGCCACCAGATGGTCGCCGAGGGTCAGCGACGAGCCGAGGACTGCGAACAACCGGCCTCGTAACGAGGCGTCCTTGCGCAGCGCGGCGCCCAGTTGCGGCCATTCGGCACCGAGCGCCTCGGCCAGCCGGACGGTCGCGCGAAGAGCGGCGTCGGCGTCCGGGGCGCGCGACAACGACCACAGCACCTCGACGTGATCGTCGTTGTCCCACCCGAGGTTCGCGAGGTCCTTCGGGGCGCTGGGCTGCACCAGACCGAGCCGGCCCGCGCTGGGAGTCCGCGGTCGCTGCGTCGCCGGTTTAGCCACGAAGCGACGTTAGCAGTTACAGCGAGAGGTACTTCTTGCGCTCGAAGGGGGTGACGTTGCTGCGGTACTCCTCCCACTCCGCGCGCTTGTTGCGCAGGAAGTAGTCGAAGACGTGCTCCCCGAGCGCCTCGGCGACGAGTTCGGAGTTCTCCATCTCACCGAGTGCCACCCCGAGGCTGGAGGGGAGCTCGCGATAGCCCATCGCGCGGCGCTCCTCGGGAGTCAGCGTCCAGACGTTGTCCTCGGCCTGCGGTGCGAGCTTGTAATTCTTCTCGATGCCGCGCAGCCCGGCGGCCAGCAGGACCGCGAATGTCAGGTACGGGTTGCACGCCGAGTCGGGGCTGCGCACCTCGATGCGCCGCGACGCCGCCTTGCGCGGGGTGTACATCGGCACGCGCACCAGAGCGGAGCGGTTGGCCGCGCCCCACGACGCCGCGGTCGGCGCCTCGCCGCCGTGCACGAGACGCTTATAGGAGTTGACCCACTGATTGGTGACCGCGCTGATCTCGGTGGCGTGCTCGAGGATGCCGGCGATGAACGACTTGGCGACATCGGAGAGCTGCAACGGGTCATCGGCACTGTGGAAGGCGTTGGTCTCACCCTCGAACAGGCTCATGTGGGTGTGCATCGCCGAGCCCGGATACTCCGCGAAGGGTTTCGGCATGAACGAGGCGCGCACGCCCTCGGCGATGGCGACCTCTTTGATGACGTAACGGAACGTCTGCACGTTGTCGGCCATCGACAGTGCGTCGGCGTAGCGCAGGTCGATCTCCTGCTGGCCGGGTGCGCCCTCGTGGTGGCTGAACTCCACCGAGATACCCATCTGCTCGAGTGCGTCGATCGCGTGCCGCCGGAAGTTGGGCGCGGAGTCGTGCACGGCCTGATCGAAGTAGCCGCCGTTGTCGGCCGGCACCGGCACCGAGCCGTCGTAGGGGCCGGCCTCGAGCAGGAAGAACTCGATCTCGGGATGCACGTAGCAGGAGAAGCCCAGATCGCTGGCCTTGGCGAGCTGGCGGCGCAGCACGTGGCGGCTGTCGGCCCACGACGGGGAGCCGTCGGGCATGGTGATGTCGCAGAACATCCGCGCGGAGTGGTGCTGGCCGGCGCTGGTGGTCCACGGCAGCACCTGGAACGACGACGGATCGGGGCGGGCGACCATGTCGGCCTCGGACACCCGGGCGAAGCCTTCGATGGCCGAGCCGTCGAAGCCGATGCCCTCCTCGAAAGCGCCCTCGAGTTCGGCCGGCGCGATGGCCACGGTCTTGAGGAAGCCGAGCACGTCGGTGAACCACAACCGGACGAAGCGGATGTCGCGCTCTTCCAGCGTGCGCAGCACGAATTCCTTCTGCCGGTCCATGACGCGAGCGTAGGCAGCGGGTGTTAAGCCCGTGTTAAACCCAGACGTTAAACCCAGACGTTAAACCCACAGAAAGGGGGCGCCGGCTTCAGCCGACGCCCCCTCTCTATTCAGAACTACTAGCCAGTGGCTCCCGGGTTGCCGGCCAGACCCGGACGGCCGAAGAGCACCGACCGTCCGCCTGCGCCGGCTGCGCCACCGACCTTGGTGACGCTGCCGGTGCCCAGGCCGCTGCCGCCGTTACCGCCGGTGCCGCCGCCGGCGAAGATGGACCCGGTACCACCGGTGCCACCGGCGCCGCCGGTGCTGGTGATGCCGGTGCCGGTCGCCGTCTGGACGTTGCCGTTGCCGCCCTTGCCTCCGACGCCGCCGATGGTGAAGGCGCCGCCGTAGCCGCCCTGGCCACCCGCGCCGCCGGTGGCCGTGCCGCCGTCGCTGCCGCCGAGGACGCCGGTGATCGCATTGCCGCCGACGCCGCCGAGGCCGCCGGCGCTGAACGGAGCGCCCGCGCCGCCCTGACCACCGATGCCGCCGATCGCCGACGCCGGTGCACGTTCGGCCGTGGCGGTGGCACCCGCGCCGCCGTCACCGGCCGCGCCGAAGCGTCCGCCCATACCGCCCTTGCCGCCGTTGCCGCCGGTGGCGATACCGGTTCCGGTGCCCAAAACGTCCGCGATGCCGCCGGTGCCGCCCGCGCCGCCGCTGCCGGCGAAGCGTCCGGAGCCGCCCCGGCCGCCGTTGCCGCCGGTGGCGTTGGCACTGCCTGCGTCGCCGCTGATCGCGGCGCCGCCTTGGCCGCCGTTGCCGCCGATCGCGCCGATGGAGCCACGTCCACCGCTGCCGCCATTGCCGCCGA
>JBAXCK010000091.1:0-11969 GCA_037141465.1 Mycobacteriaceae bacterium
AGATGCAAGCGATTAAGGACCACGCGGTACAACAGGTGATCGATTTCATGAACGAAGCGGACGCGTTCTTTGGCTGATCACACCGCCCCGGCGCGGGTCCTGATCACCCGTGCGGCCGCCGAACTGCTGCACACGCTGCAGCAGCGGCACGGGCCGGTGATGTTCCATCAGTCGGGCGGCTGCTGCGACGGCTCGTCCCCGATGTGCTACCCGCAGGGCGAGTTCATCGTCGGTGACCGCGACGTCCTCCTCGGGACGCTGGAGGGGGCGCCGGTGTGGATCTCCGGACCGCAGTTCGAGACCTGGAAACACACCCAGGTCACCATCGACGTGGTGCCGGGCCGCGGTGGCGGCTTCAGCCTCGAGGCACCCGAGGGTGTGCGGTTTTTGATCCGCGGGCGCGCCTTCTCCGCCGAGGAGAACGCCGCCCTGGCCGCCGACCCGCCGGTGCGGGGATTAAGCAGCCAGGATTAGCTCCCCGGCGCGCCGACGCGGCTGCCCGGATGCCTGCGGGGTGCTCGGTATCGTCGGACATCGTGATACCCCTGCCTCGGGCATGGCTGCTCACAAGCGCATTGCTCCTCGGCTGCGTGGCCGGCCAGATCGTGGCCATCGCGGTGAAACTCGCCGTCGACGTCACCGTGCGGCCCGACGTCGTCGTGGCACTGGTCGTCGGAGTGCCCAGCGTGCTGGGACTGCTGCTGGTCCTGTGCTCCGGGCGCCGGTGGGTCACCGCGGCCGGCGCATTCGTCCTGGCGATGGCGCCCGGATGGCTGTCGGTACTGCTCCTCATTCAGGCGGTCTCGGCGTGACTGACACCCACTCGCCCATCACCGGAGAGCAGCCCGCGCCGATGTTCGACACCGGGCCCCTGCCGATTCTGCCGCTGACCACCGAACCGCACCCCGCACCGATCTTCGACACCGGACCGCACCCCCAACCGCTTGAGCCGTTGGCCCCGCAGGCGTTCAGCGACGTCGACAGTCCCGACACCGATGCTCTCGCGCCCCTGGCGTTCGGCAACCGCGGGCCGGCGGTGGTCGCGGGTTCCTATCTCTATGTCAAACGATGGAAGTTCGCGCTGATCGTGGCGGGGGTGTGGGCGCTGGCCGCCCTCGCGGGGCTCGGCTTTTACTACTGGTGGTACACGTCGCTGGACAAGACGGTGCCGGTGTTCGCCATCCTGGTCTACCTGATGGCCGCCATGACGGCCGCCATTGTGGTTTCGCTGGTCCCCGACCGTCCGCAGCTGAGTGCACTGGCCATCGCCCTGATGGCCGCACCGCTGGCGTCGACGGCCGCCGCCGCACTGTTGCACGGGGCCTACTTCTTCGAATGGATCACCCGGCCGACGATCGGATGACCGGGCTAGGGTAGCCCTCGTGACCCACTATGACGTCGTCGTCCTCGGCGCCGGCCCCGGCGGTTACGTCGCGGCCATCCGCTGTGCGCAACTCGGCCTGAACACCGCGATCGTCGAACCCAAGTACTGGGGCGGCGTGTGCCTCAATGTCGGGTGCATTCCGTCCAAGGCACTGCTCCGCAACGCCGAACTGGCGCACATCGTCACCAAAGAGGCCGCGACCTTCGGCATCAGCGGGCAGGTCAGTCTGGACTTCAAGGCCGCTTTCGACCGCAGCCGCAAGGTCGCCGACGGCCGCGTCGCGGGCGTGCACTACCTGATGAAGAAGAACACGATCACCGAGATCCATGGCTACGGCCGGTTCACCGATGCCAACACCCTGCTGGTCGATCTCAACGCAGGCGGAACTGAGACCGTCACCTTCTCCAACGCCATCATCGCCACCGGCAGCAGCACCAGGCTGATCCCCGGGACGTCGCTGTCGGGCAACGTGGTCACCTACGAGGAGCAGATCCTCGATCCGCAGTTGCCGGGGTCGATCATCATCGCCGGAGCCGGCGCCATCGGTATGGAATTCGCCTACGTGATGGTCAACTACGGCGTCGAGGTGACCATCGTCGAATTCCTGCCGCGCGCGCTGCCCAACGAGGACGCCGAGGTCTCCAAGGAGATCGAAAAGCAGTACAAGAAGCTCGGCGTCAAAATCCTCACCGGAACGAAAGTCGAGTCGATCACCGATGACGGCGCGCGCGTCACGGTCGTGGTGAGCAAGGACGGCAAGACCGAGGAGCTCAAAGCCGACAAGGTGATGCAGGCCATCGGGTTCGCCCCGAACATCGGTGGGTTCGGGCTGGAGACGACGGGGGTCGCGCTCACCGATCGCGGTGCGATCGCCATCGATGATTACATGCGCACCAACGTGCCGAACATCTATGCGATCGGCGACGTCACCGCCAAGCTGCAGCTCGCCCACGTGGCGGAAGCGATGGCGGTGGTGGCCGCCGAGACGATCGGCGACGCCGAGACCATGACCCTGGGCGACTACCGGATGATGCCGCGCGCGACGTTCTGCCAGCCCCAGGTTGCGAGCTTCGGCCTCACCGAGGAGCAGGCGCGCGAGGAGGGTTACGACGTCAAGGTGGCGAAGTTCCCCTTCACCGCAAACGGCAAGGCCCATGGCTTGGCGGACCCGACCGGCTTCGTCAAGGTGATCGCCGACGCCAAATACGGCGAGTTGCTCGGCGCCCATCTCATCGGACCCGACGTCTCCGAACTGGTCGCAGAGCTCACCCTGGCACAGAAGTGGGACCTCACCGTCAACGAACTCGCGCGCAACGTCCACATCCACCCGACGCTGTCCGAGGCTCTGCAGGAGTGCTTCCACGGTCTTGCCGGCCACATGATCAACTTCTGATCGCGCTTCATGCCCGTTGCGATCGCCGGCGTCGGCGGACTGATTCTCGGCCACATCGTGTGGCTGCTCGGTATCTCCCTGGCCCGTGCGGCGCCGTCGGCGGTGAGCACCTGGGTGTTGGCGGTCTCGGTGGTGTTCCTGCTCGGCGCCGCAGCGGCGATCTCCCAGGCTCGTCAACTCTATGAGCGCAGGGAACTGACCCGCGCCGCCTTCCTCGCGGGCCTGTCGGTCTCACCGGTGCTGCTCACCCTGGTCGTGCTGGGAGTGACGTACCTGTAGGGGCCGCTCAGTCAGGGAAGTCCATCGGCACACGAAGGGCGGAGAGGATGGCCGCGATCGCGTCGTAATGTGCTGCCAGGGCGCAGAATTCAATGACCTGCCGGCGTTCCAGCTGAGATGAGAGTGCGTCGAAAGTCGCGTCGGACAGGGTGCGGTCGATGACGAGCTCGTCCACCGCCGCCAGCAGCACCCGATCGCGCTCACCGAGTCCGTCCGCACCCGGACCGGTGAAGATCTTCTCCTGCAGTTCGGTGTCCACTCCCCGCGAGCGGCCCAGCCGCCGGTGCTGCTGCAGTTCGTATTCCGAATCCCGCAGCCGTCCCACCCGCAGGATAACCACCTCCTTGTCCCGCTTAGAGAGCGTGCCGCCGCCGAGCAGCAGGCCCGAGTAGGGAAGGAAGGCGCGCAAGAGCCAGCGATGCTGTCCCAACACAGTGAAAAGATGCATCTGCGGCGCCCGGATCTGGCGCGCCGCGAGACGCGCGATCGTCCAGTTGATCACCCCGAGTTCGCTGCGTCCGCCGGGTGTCACGCGTTCGGGGCCGGCCGTCATGGCGCCACCCTACCGGCGGTCACGTGGCATGATCAGTGCCGATGGGAGCTGACACACCGATCAAGGTCTCGGGCCTGGGCGTCTCGGGATTGGGCGTCTCGGGATTGGGCGTCTCGGGATTGGGCAAGGTCCTGATGCCCGTTCCAGATCCGAACCCCGACGTCTTCGATCGGCAGTGGCCGCTGCGCCCGGCCGACGTCGATCGTCTGGGCCGGCTGCGGATGGACGCCGCGGCGCGCCACATCATGGACATCGGCCAGGACCATCTGCGCGAGATGGGCCACAACGACACCCATCCGCTCTGGATCGTGCGCCGGACGATGGTCGACATGATCGCGCCGATCGAGTTCCAGGACATGCTCCGGCTGCGCCGTTGGTGTTCGGGCACGTCCAACCGATGGTGCGAGATGCGGGTGCGCATCGACGGCCGCAAGGGCGGACTGATCGAGACCGAGGCGTTCTGGATCAACTTCAACCGCGAGACCCAGACGCCGGCCCGCATCGCCGACGACTTCATGGCCGCGCTGCTGAAGACCACCGATGTCGAACGGCTGCGCTGGAAGCCCTATCTCAAAGCCGGGTCCCGCGCGGACGCTCAGGAGATCCGGCGGTTCCCGGTGCGCGTCAGCGATATCGACCTCTTCGACCATGTCAACAATTCGGTGTACTGGAAGGTCGTCGAGGAGTTCCTCGAACCGCATCCCGAACTTCTCGAGGCGCCACTGCGGGTCACCCTCGAACACGATGCCGCGGTGGCCTACGGCGACGACTTGGAGATCCTGCTGCACGTCTATCCGCCGGGTTCCACCGACGCTTTCGGCGAGGACCTGACCAATCGCACCGTGCGAACGCTCACCTATCTGGTGGGCGAGGAGGTCAAGGCCGTCGCCGCCATCTTCCTGCTCTGAGCGCGACATTTTGACCCGCGGAGATTCGGTGTGAAAAAGTTCCGCTAGTCGCGAAAGATGAAGGAGAGTCCCCGAATGCCCGCTTCCACGTCCGTCTCCGAGGTTGGCAAGCCCAAGTCCGCTGATCAGATCCAGCGCGACTGGGACACCAACCCGCGCTGGAAGGGCATCACCCGCACCTACACCGCGGCCGACGTCGTGGCACTGCAGGGCACCGTGGTCGAGGAGCACACGCTGGCCCGGCGCGGCGCGCAGATCCTGTGGGACCAGGTCAACTCCATGGAGTTCGTCAACGCCCTGGGTGCGCTGACCGGCAACATGGCCGTACAGCAGGTGCGCGCCGGCCTGAAGGCCATTTACCTGTCCGGCTGGCAGGTCGCCGGCGACGCGAACCTCTCCGGCCACACCTACCCCGACCAGAGCCTCTACCCGGCCAACTCGGTGCCGCAGGTGGTCCGCCGCATCAACAACGCACTGCTGCGCGCCGACGAGATCGCCAAGGTGGAGGGTGACACCTCGATAGACAACTGGCTGGTGCCGATCGTCGCCGACGGCGAAGCCGGCTTCGGTGGTGCGCTCAACGTCTACGAGTTGCAGAAGGCGATGATCGCCGCCGGCGTAGGCGGATCGCACTGGGAGGATCAGCTCGCGTCGGAGAAGAAGTGCGGCCATCTCGGCGGCAAAGTGCTCGTCCCGACCCAGCAGCACATCCGCACGCTGACTGCCGCCCGCCTGGCCGCCGACGTCGCCGACGTTCCGACCGTCGTGATCGCCCGCACCGATGCCGAGGCGGCCACGCTGATCACCTCGGACGTCGACGAGCGCGACAAGCCCTTCGTGACCGGTGAGCGCACGTCCGAGGGTTTCTATCACGTGCGCAATGGACTGGAATCGTGCATCGCGCGGGCTCGGGCCTACGCGCCCTACGCCGATCTCATCTGGATGGAGACCGGCACACCCGACCTCGAACTCGCCCGTGAATTCGCCGAGGGCGTCAAGGCCGAGTATCCCGATCAGTTGCTGGCCTACAACTGCTCGCCGTCGTTCAACTGGAAAGCACACCTGGATGACGCCACCATCGCCAAGTTCCAGAAAGAGCTCGGCGCGATGGGATTCAAGTTCCAGTTCATCACCCTGGCCGGATTCCACGCGCTGAACTATTCGATGTTCGACCTCGCCTACGGCTATGCCCGCAACCAGATGTCGGCCTATGTCGAGTTGCAGGAGCGCGAGTTCGCCGCCGAAGAGCGCGGCTACACCGCCACCAAGCACCAGCGTGAGGTCGGTGCAGGGTACTTCGACCGGATCGCCACCACGGTGGACCCGAACTCCTCGACCACCGCGCTGGCGGGATCGACCGAGGAAGGGCAGTTCCACTAAATGGCATCCGCCATCAGCCGCGTCGGTGTCATCGGTGCGGGTCAGATGGGCGGCGGAATCGCCGAGGTGTGTGCACGCGCGGGCGTCGACGTCGTGGTCTTCGACACCGCCGAGGCCTTCACCACCGCAGGCCGCACCCGCATCGTGAAGTCACTCGATCGCGCCGTCAGCTCCGGCAAAATCACCGAGGGTGAGCGCGATCGCGCGGTGGAGAGCATGCGGTTCACCACCGCGCTGACCGACCTGGCCGATCGGCAGCTGGTGATCGAGGCGGTGATCGAGGACGACGCGATCAAGGCGGACATCTTCGCCCAACTCGACGAGATCGTCACCGATCCGGATGCCGTCCTGGCGTCCAACACCTCCAGCATCCCGATCATGAAGCTGGCCGCGGCCACCAAGAACCCGAGCCGGGTGCTGGGGCTGCACTTCTTCAACCCGGTGCCGGTGCTGCCGCTGGTCGAACTGGTGACCACGCTGGTCACCAGCGACATCGCGGCTGCCCGAACCGAGGAGTTCGCTGCCACAGTGCTCGGCAAGCAGGTCGTGCGCTGCAGCGACCGCTCCGGTTTCGTGGTCAACGCATTGCTGGTGCCCTACCTGCTCTCGGCGATCCGAATGGTCGAGGGCGGTTTCGCCTCGGTCGAGGACGTCGACAAGGCGGTCGTCGCAGGGCTGTCGCACCCGATGGGACCGCTGCGGCTCTCCGATCTCATCGGCTTGGACACCCTCAAGCTGATTGCGGACAAGATGTTCGAGGAGTTCAAGGAAGCCCACTACGGGCCGCCACCGCTGCTGCTGCGTATGGTGGAAGCCGGCATGCTGGGCAAGAAGATCGGCCGAGGTTTCTACGAGTACTAAAATCTCAGCCAGACAGGCGGCCGGCCACTCCGGCCGCGGCACGTCGCTGAAGGGTAGTTCTGATGTCTGACGTCGGTGAGGACTTGACTCCGTACTACGAGGAGTCCCAGTCCATCTACGACGTCTCCAATGAGTTCTTCGCGCTGTGGCTCGGCCCGACCATGGGTTACACCTGCGGTTACTACGAGCGCGACGACATGAACCTGGAGGAGTCGCAGAATGCCAAGTTCGAACTCGCGCTGGGAAAGCTCGGCCTGGAACCGGGGATGACCCTGCTCGACGTCGGCTGCGGCTGGGGCGGGGCCCTGGAGGTGGCCGTTGCAAAATACGACGTCAACGTCATCGGCATCACCTTGAGCAAGGCGCAGTCGGAGTTCGCGCGGCGACGGCTGGCCAAGCTCGACACCGAACGCACCATCGAGGTTCGTCTGCAGGGTTGGGAAGAGTTCGACGAACCCGTCGACCGGATCGTCAGCATCGGCGCCTTCGAGGCCTTCAAGGCCGAGCGCTACCCGCTGTTCTTCGAGCGTGCCTACGAGATCCTGCCCAGCGACGGACGGATGCTTCTGCACACCATCCTCGCCCACACCCAGAAGTTCTTCCGCGACAACGGGATCAAACTAACCATCAGCGACCTGAAGTTCATGCGGTTCATCGGCACCGAAATCTTCCCCGGTGGCCAGTTGCCGGCGGTGGAGGACATCGAGAAGCTCGCCGCCGATTCGGGATTCACCCTCGAGCGCATCCACCTGCTGCAGCCGCATTACGCGCGCACACTGGACATGTGGGCTGCGAATCTCGCCGCCAAGCGGGATGAGGCCATCGCGATCACCGATGAAGCCACCTACGACAAATACATGAAGTACCTGACCGGCTGCGCCGACTTCTTCCGCCGCGGCATCACCAACGTCGGCCAGTTCACTCTCGTCAAGGGCTGAGCGCGGCGATCTTCTTCCGCTCGGCCTCGACATCGAAATCCGGCGCTGGCCATGACAGGTCCATCTTCTTCAGCGCCTCGATGAGCAGTTCCGTGACGGCCAGTCGGACGTACCACTTCTTGTCACACGGCACGACGTACCACGGTGCGAGGTCGGTCGAGGTGCGATCCAGCACCAGTTGATAGGCCTCCTGATAGGCGGGCCACAGCTTGCGCTCCTCCACGTCGCCCGGGTTGTACTTCCAGTACTTGTCGGACCGCTCCAGGCGCTCAGCCAGGCGGCGCTTCTGTTCGTCGAGTGAGACGAACATCGCGACCTTGACGATCGTCATTCCGCTGTCGACGAGGTCGGCCTCAAAACCGTTGATCTCGTCGTAGCGCTGATCCACCTCCGCCAGCGGAACCATTTCGTGCACCCGCACGATCAGAACGTCCTCGTAGTGCGACCGGTCGAAGACACCGATGTGGCCGGCCGGCGGCAGCGCGCGGTTGATTCGCCACAGGTAGTGGTGCGCGCGTTCCTCGTCGTTCGGCTTACCGAAACTGGTGTACCGGATGCCCATCGGGTTACCGGCGCCGACGACATGGGTGACGATGCCGCCCTTCCCGGCGGTGTCCATTCCCTGCAGGACCAACAACACCGACCGCGGGTCGCCCTCCTTACCGTTGGCGTACAGCATCTCCTGCAGGCCGGCGAAGCGCTCGCTGCGTTCGGTCAGGACCGTCTCTGCATCAGCGCGGTCGCCGGAGAACCCGGGGCTGGAATTGGTGTCGATGTCGGCGACCTTGTGGCCGGGACGGAAGCGCAGCACCTGGGAGGGCTCGTGCGTCCACAGCGAGGGCAGACCCGGATCAATTTTTTGCGCCACCGCCGCAGACTAGACGCTGGACTCAGGCGGCGTGGGCACGATCGGCTGGGGATGGGGCGCGGAGTTGAATCTCTCCAGCGATCCGCCGACTTCGACGATCCCGCACAGGGCACTCCAGCACAGCATCGTGAGGTAGTCGATCAGTTCCGCCGACGTCATTCGCGGATGGGACATCCAGGAGTGGGTGGCCTGCTGAACGCCGCCCACGATCAGGAACGCCCACGGTTCCACACCGCGGGTGTCCATGCCCGCGCCCCTCATCCGCTGGCGCAGCATGACCGCGAGCATCCGCGCGATGATCTGTTCGGAGTCGGCGATGACCTTGTTCTTGCCTGCCGAGGAGTTGGCCATGACGAACCGGTACGGCTCCGGTTCGGCGGCGACGGTCTCGACATACACCCGGATGACCTCCCGGGTCAGATCGAACCCGTCGAGATCCGACGACAGCGCCGCCGCCATGTTGGGGATCAGCGTGGTCTGGGCGAACCGCATCATCACCGCGGTGGTGAGATCGTTCTTGTCGACGAAGTACCGGTAGAGCACGGTCTTGGATACACCGATCTCCGCGGCGATCTCGTCCATGCTGACGTCGCGGCCACGCCGCCGGATGGCGTCGAGCGCCCCGTCGACAAGCTCGGTACGCCGCTCCACCTTGTGCTGGTGCCAGCGGCGTTTGCGCCCGTCGGTCTTGACGGGGCCGGAGATCATGGGCTGCGTCACTGGTCGGGATTCTACCGGCGGAGCGCGAGAAAGCAGTGACCGGCGGTCACAGTTAATACGGGCGCACCGGTGATACGAGCGCACCGGCGGGGCGGGGCATGATGGACGGGTGGCCGCGAAACATCGCCTCCCCGCAGAGCCGATCCCTCGGTCGTCGCTGGCCCCTCGGTCGTCGCTGGCCGAGTCGTTTGCCGGGGCCGATCCGGAAGCCGACGCCGAGCGGCTGCGCAACCTGCGCCGGATGAAGGCGGTGGCGCTGGGTTTTCTGGTCGGCGCCACGGTGATCTTCCTGGCCTGCAGGTGGGCGCAGGCGCAGGCCGGCGGGGCTGCGCCGGTCTGGATCGGCTACGCCGCCGCCGCCGCCGAGGCCGGCATGGTGGGCGCGCTCGCGGACTGGTTCGCTGTCACCGCCCTGTTCCGTCATCCACTCGGGCTCAAGATTCCACACACCGCGATCATCAAGCGCAAGAAGGACCAACTCGGCGAGGGTCTTGGGAGCTTCGTCCGGGAGAACTTCCTCTCGCCGGAGGTGGTGGAGACCAAACTGCGCGACGCCGAGATCGCCAGCCGGCTCGGCAAGTGGCTGGCCGAGCCGGTGCACGCGGCGCGGGTCGCCAGCGAGACGGCCACGGTGCTGCGGGTCGGTGTGGAGCTGCTCAACGACGAGGACGTCCAGCACGTCATCGACCGCACCATCGTCAAGCGCATCGCCGAGCCGCAGTGGGGTCCGCCGGTGGGACGGGTTCTCACCCAGATGCTGGCCGAGAATCGGCAGGAGGCGCTGATCCAGCTGCTGTGCGACAGAGCGTTCGAGTGGGCGCTGAACGCCGGGCCCACCATCGAGCGTGTGGTGCTGCGAGACTCACCGACCTGGTCGCCGAAGTTCGTCGATCAGCTGGTGGGAGATCGCATTCACCGCGAGCTGATGGACTTCACCGACAAAGTCCGTCGTGACCCGAATCATGAACTGCGGCAGTCGGCTACCCGGTTCCTCTTCGAGTTCGCCAACGACCTGCAGAGCGATCCGTCGACGATCGCCAAGGCGGAGACGGTCAAAGAGCAGCTGATGGAGCGTGACGAGGTCACCCGCGCGGCCGAGACCGCCTGGAAGACCCTCAAGCGGCTTGTGCTCGAAGGAGTCGACGACCCGTCCAGCGCTCTGCGTGAACGCATCGCGGATTCGGTGGTGCAGATCGGTGAGTCGTTGCGTGACGACGCCGATCTGCGCGACAAGGTCGACGGCTGGATCCTGCGCGGCGCGCAGCACCTCGTCACCCAGTACGGAGGGGAGGCAACCACGCTGATCACCGACACGATCGAACGGTGGGATGCCGAAGAGGCCAGCCGGCGCATCGAACTGCACGTCGGCCGGGACCTTCAGTTCATCCGGATCAACGGCACCGTGGTCGGGGCCCTGGCCGGTCTGGCCATCTATGCGATCGCTCAATTCCTATTCTGACCTGCGCTAGCAAGTGCTTGCAATTGTTAGCACTCTCGCGTACAGTGGTCTGCGTATGCACACCACAGTGGAACGCGCGAAGGGACGAACGGTGGCTCAGGACACTGATCTCGCTGCCGTCGTGGCCGGCGCCGCCCAGGACATCGGAAGCTTCATCCGCACTCAGCGGGAGGCGGCCCAGGTGTCGGTACGCCAGCTCGCGGAGCGGGCCGGCGTGAGTAATCCGTACCTCAGCCAGATCGAGCGAGGGCTGCGCAAGCCCTCCGCCGAGGTCCTCAGCCAGATCGCCAAAGCTCTCCGGCTCTCCGCGGAGGTGCTCTACGTGCGGGCCGGGATCCTGGAGCCGGGCGAGCCCAGCCACATCCAGGACGCGATCGTCGGCGACACCGCGATCACCGAACGACAGAAGCGCGTGCTGCTGGACATCTACAGCTCCTTCCGCCGGCAGAACGAGGCTGGCTATGAGGAGTCGCCGTCTGACTAGCCCGACCACTCACACCGAAGAAGTTCTGCTGACAGACACCGAAAAGAAAGGAGCCATTGGACATGGCTAAGAACAAGAATGACAACACCGTCGAAGACCTCAAGGCCCCGCTGCTGGCCGCCGTCGGCGCAGCCGACCTGGCCCTGGCGACCGTCAACGAGATCCTCTCCACGTTGCGCGAGCGGGCCGAGGTTGCCGGTGACCGGATGGATGACCGCCGCGCGGCCCTCACCCGGTTGCAGGAGGAACTGCCCAAGCGGACCGGGGAGCTTCGCGGCAAGCTGAGCACCGAGGAGCTGCGCAAGGCTGCCGAGGAGTTCTTCGCCGACGCCACCGACACCTACAACACCCTGGTGGTTCGCGGCGAGGCCGCACTCGAGCGCCTCAAGGGCCAGCCGGAGTTCCGTGAGGCCGCCGGCCGTGTCGAGGGCTACGTCGACCAGGCCGTCGAGCTGACCCAGGAGGCGCTGGGCAACGTCTCGGCGCAGACCCGCGCGGTCGGCGAGCGCGCCGCCAAGCTGGTCGGCAACCTGCCGGCGAAGAAGGCTCCGGCCAGGAAAGCGGTCAAAAAGGCTCCCGCCAAGAAGGCCCCGGCCAAGAAGGCCGTGAAGAAGGCCGTCAAGAAGGTCGCCAAGAAGACCGCCGCCAAGAAGGCTCCGGCCAAGAAGGCCGTGAAGAAGGCCGCCAAGAAGAAGTAGCACCGGGTTAGACCCCGGGACGGCACCCGCCTACCCTTGAAGCC
>JBAXCK010000092.1:0-11958 GCA_037141465.1 Mycobacteriaceae bacterium
AGCAGGGCGGCGGCCGGCACATCGGGCGGCAGTGATCTCTTGTCGCCGATGAGGAACGCCACCACCTCATCGCCACGCTCGACCAGTGGGCCCATCAGGTGTCGCCACGACTCGGCGTCGCTAAGACCGGCGCAGGTGCGTTCCAGGTCGTGATAGGCCAGCGCCGACGGGCGGCCCGGCAAAGGGTTGGCATAGGAGATCTCCGGCACGGCGAGTTGCACCCCGCGTGCCCGCAGGTCGAACTCGGCGAAGAACGGCGACGCCAGCGCCAGTGGGTGGATGGCCGAGCAGATGTCGTGGCGCACGCCGGAGAACTCGGGGTCGGCCAGCGTGCGAGACCCGCCGCCCAGCGTCGGCTGGGCTTCCAGAACCTGGACCTTCAGCCCGGCGCGCGCGCAGATCACCGCCGCGGCGAGCCCGTTGGGGCCGCTTCCGACGACGGTGACGTCCATTTACCGACCCTAACCACCGGCCCATTACGCTGTCCGGGTGAGCCTGCCCGTAGTGCTGATCGCCGACAAACTCGCCGAGTCCACCGTTGCCGCTCTCGGTGATCGGGTGGAGGTTCGCTGGGTCGACGGCCCGGACCGCCCGAAACTGCTCGAGGCGGTCAAAGACGCCGACGCACTGCTGGTGCGTTCGGCCACCACCGTGGACGCCGAGGTGATCGCCGCGGCCCCGAAACTGAAGATCATCGCCCGGGCCGGCGTCGGCCTGGACAACGTCGACGTCGATGCGGCCACCGCCGCCGGTGTGCTGGTGGTCAACGCACCCACCTCCAACATCCACAGCGCCGCCGAGCACGCGCTCGCGCTGATGCTCTCGGCAGCCCGTCAGATCCCCGCCGCGGATGCGACTCTGCGGGAGAAGACCTGGAAGCGCTCGGCGTTCAACGGCACCGAGATCTACGGCAAGACGGTCGGGGTCGTCGGCCTGGGCCGCATCGGTCAGTTGGTGGCTGCACGCCTGGCAGCGTTCGGAACGCACGTCATCGCCTATGACCCGTACGTGCCGGCGGCGCGCGCCGCCCAACTGGGCATCGAACTCCTTCCGCTCGACGATGTGCTGGCCCGAGCGGACTTCATCTCGGTGCACCTGCCCAAGACCAAGGAGACCGCGGGACTGCTCGGCAAGGAGGCGCTGGCGAAAACCAAGCCGGGTGTGATCATCGTCAACGCCGCCCGCGGGGGACTGCTCGACGAGGCGGCCCTGGCTGACGCGATCCGCAGCGGTCATGTGCGCGCCGCCGGCCTGGACGTCTTCTCCACCGAACCGTGCACTGACAGTCCGTTGTTCGAACTGCCGGAGGTCGTCGTCACGCCGCACCTGGGCGCCTCGACCAGCGAGGCACAGGACCGCGCCGGCACCGACGTCGCCGAGAGCGTCAAGCTGGCGCTCGCCGGGGAGTTCGTGCCGGATGCGGTGAATGTCGCCGGTGGTGCGGTCAGCGAAGAGGTGGCGCCGTGGCTGGATCTGGTGCGCAAACTAGGGGTGCTGGTCGGCGTTCTGGCCAGCGAGGCGCCGGAGGGCCTGTCGGTGCGGGTCTGCGGTGAGTTGGCATCCGAAGACGTTGGCATACTGAGGCTTTCGGCTCTGCGCGGTCTGTTCTCGACGATGACTGATCAGCAGGTGACATTCGTCAACGCGCCCACGCTGGCGGCTGAGCGTGGACTGGACACCGAGTTGCACACCCAGACCGAGAGCCCCAATCACCGCAGTCTGGTCGACGTGCGAGTGGTCGCGGCGGACGGATCGGCGGTCAACGTATCGGGGACCCTGTCCGGGCCGCAGCAGGTGCAGAAGGTCGTCGGCATCAACGGCCGCAGCTTCGATCTGCGCGCCGAGGGCGTGAACCTGATCCTGCACTACGGCGACAAGCCGGGCGCGCTGGGCAAGATCGGCACCCTGCTCGGAGCGGCGAACGTCAACATCCAAGCCGCCCAACTGAGCCAGGACGCCAGCGGTGGCGGAGCGACGCTCATGCTGCGACTAGACCGCGACGTGCCGGCCGACGTGCGCGAGGCGATCCGCTCTGCGGTGGAGGCGACGCTGGTGGAAACGGTGGATCTTTCGTGAAACTGGCGGTGATCCCGGGCGACGGGATCGGCCCGGAGGTGATCGGCGAGGCGCTGAGGGTCCTCGACGCGGTGCTGCCCGGCGTGCAGAAGACCGAATACGACCTCGGCGCGCGGCGCTATCACGCGACCGGCGAAGTGCTGCCGGACGGCGTGATCGACGAACTGCGCGGTCACGACGCGATCCTGCTCGGTGCGATCGGTGACCCGTCGGTGCCTAGCGGTGTGCTGGAGCGCGGCCTGCTGCTGCGCACCCGGTTCGAACTCGACCACCACGTCAACCTGCGGCCGAGCCGGCTCTACACGGGAGTGACCAGTCCGCTGGCGGGCAGCCCGGCGATCGACTTCGTCGTCGTGCGGGAGGGCACCGAAGGTCCGTACACCGGCAACGGCGGCGCGATCCGCACCGGGACCCCCCATGAGGTGGCCACAGAGGTGAGCGTCAACACCGCCTACGGGGTGAACCGGGTGGTGCGCTACGCCTTCGATCTGGCGACCAAACGCCGCAAGCATCTGACCCTCGTGCACAAGACGAACGTGCTGACCTTCGCCGGCTCGCTGTGGTCACGGATCGTCGCCGAGGTCGGCGCACAGTACCCCGACGTCGAGGTGGCCTATCAGCACATCGACGCCGCCACCATCTATATGGTGACCGACCCGGGACGCTTCGACGTCATCGTCACCGACAACCTGTTCGGCGACATCATCACCGACCTCGCCGCCGCGGTGAGCGGCGGAATCGGTTTGGCCGCAAGCGGAAACATCGACGCCACCGGGACCAACCCGTCGATGTTCGAACCCGTGCACGGCAGCGCGCCCGATATCGCGGGCAAGGGACTGGCCGATCCGACCGCGGCGGTGATGAGTGTGGCACTGCTGCTGTCGCATATCGGTGAGGACGCCGCGGCGGCACGCGTCGATGCTGCCGTCGCCGACCACCTGGCCACCCGTGGCGCGGAGAAGTTGTCCACGCAACAGGTCGGTGAGCGAATCCGCGCCCGGCTTTAGACCGGTGATCTCGTTGGCGACGCTGGTGCGGCAATGCTGGCTGTTCGCCATCGGTTCGGCGTTTTTCGCCGTCGCCACACTGCCGGGGCTTCCCGCGGTGATGGGCGCGGGACTTGCCAACGCCCTGACATTCGTCGGTTCCTGGTTCTTCACCACCGCCGCATGGATGCAACTCGTGCTCAGCGACCGGGCGGAGCGCCTCGCCTGGGTCTCGGCGGCAACGCAATTCGCCGGCACGCTGCTGTTCAACCTGAGCACCGGCGCCTCGGTGTGGGCACATGCGGTCAAGGCGGAACGCCGTCTGGTCTGGACACCCGACGCGGCGGGCTCGCTGGCGTTTCTGGTCAGCGGGGTGCTGGCAGTCGTCGCCGTGACCGTGTCGGTCGGAATCGCCGAGGTCAGATCCCACGATTGGCAGGCGGTCTGGATCAACATGATCGGCTGTGTCGCGTTCGCCATCTCCGCGGCCGGTGCTTTTATTCGCAGGACCGGTGTAACAGAGGACGAGGTACTGGCCAATCTCGGGACCTTCATCGGAGCGCTGTGCTTTCTCGCTGCGGCTCTACTCGCGCTGCCGCAGTCCCACCGCGCCCAGGACGGCCGCGATCCGGTCATCGAGTGATCCGCGGACGGGCAGCACCGGCAGTGCGGGATGCCGGGTGAAGATGTCGGCGAGGATCTGCTGTGATGCGCGGCGGGCATCGGAGCCGTCGCGCTGCGGATCGGGCGTCCACTCGATGTCGTCCTGACACCACACCACCCATCGGCTGCTCAGGCTCCACTTCAGGGCGCGGGGGAGCAGCGAGTGATCGCCGTAGTACTGGATGCTGTAGGTCGCGGTCATCAACGGCCCGCTGTCGGACACCACCCACGCCGGACCGCTCCGCTCCGCCTGCCCGAGCGCCGTGACCTCCGCGGCGTGCTGCGCTTCCATCACCGCCGTCTGCTCGGACGCGGTGGGAACCCGGCCGTCGTGTTCGTCGACCCACTGGCGCAGAAACTCCCCGACGACCGCACCCGGCAGAGCCGCTCCGAGTGCGGCCACCAATGTGGACTTACCGGTGCACTCCCCGCCCACGACTGAGATCAGCCCGGCATGCCCTCGACGATCAATCATCGGCTCGCGCGGACCATGCCCGCCAGCCGATGACCGCCATGACGATGAGCACCGCGTAGAACAGTGACGTGAAGTACAGGCCCTGACTGGCGTAGAGCACCGCACCGACGGTGTTGACCGCGATCCACATGGGCCACGCCTCCTTCTTCTGCAGCACCATCAACAGCTGCCCGGCGATCGAGCCGACCAGCATGAAGGCATCACCCCAGGTGGCTGCGCCGCCGATGCTCTTGAGCAGTGGCGCGGTCAGCGACCACAGAACGAGGACGCCCGCGACGAGGAGGAGTCGCTGCGCCGTCGTCAGCCGGCTCGGTGTAAGCACACCCTCGCGACCCCAGGAGAACCAGCCCCAGACCGCGGCGACCATGAAGATGATTTGCATGGCGGCCGAGGCGAAGAGGTGGAACTCGAGGAAGAGCCACCCGTAGAGCACGCTGGAGAAGAAGTACGGCGGCCAGGTCCAGCGGGTGCCCTTGATGCCCAGGCCGATCGCGAGAAGAGCCAGGATCACCGACGCGAACTCGATGATGGTGACGTCGTAACCCCAGGCGGTGAACAACACGTACATGATCGACACTCCCTGCCCGGCATTACCCGGACGGTGGTGCGGTCGGCGGCGCGGTGTGCCGCCCTCTCAGACCGGTTGCCCCGGACTCCCGCGGTGGTTGATGGCGAACGACAGCCTATCCCGCGGCACGAGCGGAATGGCCAGCACCGGGAACAGTGCGCAGATCGCGAAGGCGAGGGGATAACCCGCGGCGCCGATCACCGCACCGAACAGTGGCGGCGCGACGCCCGCTGTCAACAGCTGACTGGTGTTCTGTGTGCCCAGCGCGCGTCCGCTCCAGAACGGCCCGGCGATCTCGGCGATCGCGGTGAACGCCAGACCGTTGTCACTCACCGTCACCACCGATGCCACGACCATCACCGCCACACTCCACCCGGAATTCAGCCAATCGGTGACGGCCAGCAGCATCATCGACGCCGCGGCGGCCGCGGCGATGACCCGGATCGGACGAAGGCGTGAGCCCACCCGGTCCGACCAGCGGCCCGCCGCGATCCGTCCCGCCGCGCCCAGGATCTGCGCACCGGTCACCAGAGTGCCGGCCGAAGCCGCCGACCAGCCGCGCTCGGCGATCAGCCACACCAGCGTGAACGTCCACACCATGACCTGCGGCACGACGAGAAGCACCGACACCGCATGGATGCGCCAGAGCAGCGGCGAGCCGCGATACGGATTGGCGAGTTCTCCGGCCGAGGCATCGGCCCGCGCCGGACGCGGCGGGTCGATCACCGCCAGCGCGCACACCACAGCCGCCACGGCGCACACCGCGGCCGGGAACAACAACGCGACGCCGACGCCGTGACTTGCCGCCAGCCGCGGAATCACCAACGCGCCCAGCCCTACTCCCAGCGGCTGCGCGGTTTGCCGGATTCCCATCGCCAGCCCCCGCTGCTCCGGCGGGAACCAACCCACCACCAGGCGCCCGCTGGCCGAGTTGCTGCTCGCGGCGGCCATGCCACCGAGGAACAGGAACACTGCCACGACCACCAGCGAGTGCGACCGCGACGCGGCGAACGCGGCCGCGGCGGTCAGTGCGGAGCCGACGCTGAGGACGAACCGCTCGCCGGCCCGATCCACCAGGTACCCCCATGCGATGAGTGTCACAACCATCCCGAAGGCCGGCATCGCTGAGATCAGTCCGGCGCGGGCGAGGTCCAGGCCGAACTCAGTGTGCAGCGTCGGTATCAGGAACGCCACGCCGCTGATGAAGACGTTGGCGAACAGCGTCGCCAGCAGCCCCACGGCGAGCATCCACCAGCGCCGGAGGGTGCTGCTCGCGGGGCCGTCCACACTGTTTAGGCTTCCACGAATGCGCCTCGGTCGTATCGCCAGCCCCGACGCGGTGGCCTTCGTCAGCATCGAGGGCGAACCGGGCGCCGAGACCGCACGCGAGATCGCCGAACATCCCTTCGGTACGCCGACCTTCACCGGACGCTCCTGGCCGCTGGCCGACGTGCGGCTGCTGGCGCCCATCCTGGCCAGCAAGGTGGTCTGCATGGGCAAGAACTACGCCGCGCACATCGAGGAGATGGGCGGTCTCACCGGCCCCGCACCGGAGGATCCGGTGATCTTCCTCAAGCCCAACACGTCCATCATCGGACCCGGCGTTGCGATTCAGTTGCCCGCCAACGCCTCCCCGGTGCACCACGAAGGTGAACTCGCCGCGGTGATCGGCCGGCCCTGCAAGGACGTGCCTGCCGCCAAGGCGCGCGACGTCATCCTCGGCTACACCATCGCCAACGACGTCTCGGCGCGCGATCAGCAGAAGGCCGACGGACAGTGGATGCGTGCCAAGGGTCACGACACCTTCTGCCCGGTGGGCCCGTGGATCGTCACCGACCTCGACCCCTCCGATCTGGAGATCCGCACCGAGGTCAACGGCCAGGTGCGCCAGCGCAGCCGGACATCGCTGATGCTGCACGACGTCGGCGCGATCATCGAGTGGATCAGCGCGGTGATGACGCTGCTGCCCGGTGACCTCATCCTCACCGGCACACCGGAAGGGGTCGGCCCCATCGAGGACGGCGACACCGTCAGCGTCAGCATCGAGGGCATCGGCACGCTGTCTAATCCGGTGATCCGGAAGGACCGGTGATGGCTGCGGTGAGGGTGCGGTTCTGCCCGTCGCCCACGGGCACCCCGCATGTCGGACTGGTGCGCACCGCACTGTTCAACTGGGCCTACGCCCGGCACACCGGCGGCGATTTCGTGTTCCGCATCGAGGACACCGACGCCGCCCGCGACTCCGAGGAGAGCTACGAGGCGATCCTCGACGCGCTGCGCTGGCTCGGCCTGGACTGGGACGAGGGACCCGAAGTCGGCGGGCCGCACGCCCCGTACCGCCAATCGCAGCGCGGCGAGATCTACCGCGACGTCATCACCAAGCTGGTGGAGGCCGGCGAGGCCTACGAGGCCTACTCCACCCCGGAGGAGGTGGAGGCACGCCACCTCGCGGCGGGCCGCAACCCGAAACTGGGCTACGACAACTACGACCGCGACCTCACCGCCGAGCAGCGCAGGGACTATCAGGCTCAGGGCCGCAAACCGGTGCTGCGGCTGCGCATGCCCGACGAGGACCTCACCTGGCACGACCTGGTGCGCGGTCAGACCACGTTCGCCGCCGGGACCGTGCCGGACTTCGCACTCACCCGCGCCTCCGGCGATCCGCTCTACACGTTGGTCAACCCGGTCGACGACGCCACCATGCGCATCACCCACGTGCTGCGCGGCGAGGATCTGATGCCGTCCACACCGCGACAGATCGCGCTGCACCGCGCACTCATCCGCATCGGTGTCGGCGAACGGGTTCCCGAGTTCGCGCACCTTCCCACCGTTCTGGGGGAGGGCACCAAGAAACTCTCCAAGCGCGACCCGCAGTCCAACCTGTTCCTGCACCGTGATCGCGGGTTCCTGCCCGAAGGCCTGCTGAACTACCTCGCGCTGCTCGGCTGGGGCATCGCCGAGGACCGCGACGTGTTCAGCCTGGCCGAGATGGTGGCCGCGTTCGACGTCGTCGACGTCAACTCCAACCCGGCCCGCTTCGACCAGAAGAAGGCCGACGCCATCAACGCCGAGCACATCCGCCTGCTCGAACCGGCCGAGTTCGCCCGCCGGCTGCGCGACTACTTCGACGCCCACGGCCACGAGACCGGACTGGACGACGCCGGGTTCGCCGCGGCTGCGAATCTGGTGCAGACCCGCGTCGTCGTGCTCTCCGACGGTTGGGAACTGCTGAAGTTCCTCAACGACGACGTCTACGCGATCGAGCCCGGTGCCGGCGCCAAGGAACTCACCGGCGATGCGGCAGCGGTACTGGACTCCGCACTGGGCGCGCTCGACGTGATCGGGGAGTGGGAGGCCGGCGCGATCGAGGAGGCGCTCAAGGGTGCGCTGATCGACGGGCTCGGGCTCAAGCCGCGAAAGGCCTTCGGTCCGATCCGTGTCGCGGTCACCGGATCTTCGGTGAGTCCGCCGCTGTACGAGTCGATGGAACTGCTCGGACGCGAGCGAAGCATGAGCCGTCTGCGGGGAGCCCGCGAGGGTGTACGCGAGCATCTTTGGTAGTGTGACGACCGTCGAAAGCCCGAAATAGTTGGTTCTACCAGCCGTTATGGGACCCGATGGGGTATGGTGTAATTGGCAACACAGCTGATTCTGGTTCAGCCATTCTAGGTTCGAGTCCTGGTACCCCAGCAGTTTTGGCGGCCTACGCCGCGGTCGGTGTTTTTGCGGCCTACGCCGCGGGCGATATGCTTGCGCGCGTTCTAGCCCCCGTCGTCTAGCGGCCTAGGACGCCGCCCTCTCACGGCGGTAGCGTGGGTTCGAATCCCATCGGGGGTACTTCTTTTATGCGGGTGCTCGATCACTCGGGGGCCGTCGAACCGGCCAACGGCATCGCAGGCAGTCCCAGCTTCCGGTGATCCCACGACCGCACGCGGTTGGCGCGGATGCGCACCGCGACCCGCTTGTTCATCATCATGTCCACCGCCGGTTTGAGGTCGTCGGTGTAGGGGCCGTTGTAGCGCTCCCAGACGCTCACGCCGACGGCGAAGCAGGTGTCGGGGTCGTCAAGGATCTCCGCGACGCCCTCGAAGGCCACCCCGCGCAGGCCGTCGTAGGTCATGCCGTCCTCGATCATGAAACTGACCCTGGCGTCACGTTTGATGTTGACCACCTTCTGGGACTTGACCTTGGTCTCCACCCAGATGTCGCCATCGATGACGCCGTACCACATCGCGACCAGGTGCGGCTGCCCGCTCGGGCCGATCGTGGCCAGTGTGCCGGTGCGACTGCGGGCGACGAAGTCGGTGATCTCGGCGTCGGTCATGACGATCTGGCTGCGCTGCTTGGTTCCCATGGCCGAGTAGTCTGTCACCTCGATTTCACGGCCGTGACCAGCATGTGAGAATCTGAAAAGCGATGACTGAATCGAGGCAGCCGGCGACTCTCGCCGAGAAGGTGTGGGCCGATCACGTGGTGGCGGCGGGCGCGGGAACCGGTGAGGCCCGTGAGCCCGACCTCATCTACATCGACCTACACCTCGTCCACGAGGTCACCAGCCCGCAGGCCTTCGACGGCCTGCGCCTGGCCGGCCGGCCGGTGCACCGCCCGGACCTGACCCTGGCCACCGAGGACCACAACGTCCCGACCACCGACATCGACAAGCCGATCGCCGACCCGGTGTCGCGCACCCAGGTGGAGACGCTTCGCCGCAACTGTGCGGAGTTCGGGGTGAAACTGCACCCGATGGGCGATCCCGAACAGGGAATCGTGCACGTGGTGGGCCCGCAACTCGGCCTGACCCAACCCGGGATGACCATCGTCTGCGGCGACAGCCACACCTCCACCCACGGGGCGTTCGGCGCGCTGGCGATGGGCATCGGCACCTCCGAGGTGGAGCATGTGCTGGCCACCCAGACACTCCCGCTGCGGCCGTTCAAGACCATGGCGGTCAACGTCGACGGCCGGTTACCCAAGGGGGTCACGGCCAAGGACGTGATCCTGGCGGTGATCGCCAAGATCGGCACCGGCGGCGGCCAGGGCCACGTCATCGAATACCGCGGCAGCACCATCGAGGCGCTGTCGATGGAGGGGCGGATGACGATCTGCAACATGAGCATCGAGGCCGGCGCGCGCGCCGGGATGGTCGCCCCCGACGAGACCACCTACGAGTTCCTGCGCGGCCGGCCGTATGCGCCGTCGGGCGCCGAGTGGGAGGAGGCCCTCGCCGCATGGGAGCGGTTGCGCACCGACGAGGGAGCCCTATTCGACACCGAGGTCTACATCGACGCCTCGGAGCTGAGCCCGTTCGTCACCTGGGGCACCAACCCCGGCCAGGGCGTGCCGCTGTCGCAGGCGGTGCCGGATCCGGAGTTGATGGGCAGCGACGACGAACGTCAGGCGGCCGAGAAGGCGCTGAGCTACATGGATCTGCGGCCCGGGATGCCGATGCGCGATGTCGCGGTCGACGCGGTCTTCGTCGGATCGTGCACGAACGGCCGCATCGAGGACCTCCGGGCGGTCGCCGAGGTGCTGCGCGGCCGCAAGGTGGCCGACGGCGTCCGGATGCTGGTGGTGCCGGGCTCGATGAAGGTGCGTGCGCAGGCCGAGGCCGAAGGCCTCGGTGAGGTCTTCATCGCCGCGGGGGCCGAGTGGCGACAGGCCGGCTGCTCGATGTGCCTGGGCATGAACCCCGACCAGCTGGCCCCGGGGGAGCGCTGCGCGTCGACCTCGAACCGCAACTTCGAAGGGCGGCAGGGCAAGGGCGGCCGCACCCACCTGGTGTCACCGGAGGTGGCGGCGGCCACCGCCGTCCGCGGCACGCTGTCCTCGCCGGCGGATCTCGGGGACTGAGGAGATATGGAAGCCTTCACCACCCACACCGGCATCGGCGTGCCACTGCGCCGCTCGAACGTCGACACCGATCAGATCATTCCGGCGGTGTACCTCAAGCGGGTCACCCGGACGGGTTTCGAGGACGGACTGTTCGCCGCGTGGCGTTCCGATCCGTCGTTCATCCTCAATCTTGCGCCCTTCGACCGCGGCTCGGTGTTGGTCGCCGGGCCCGACTTCGGTACCGGATCCTCACGCGAGCACGCCGTCTGGGCGCTGATGGATTACGGCTTCCGGGTGGTGATCTCGCCCCGTTTCGCCGATATCTTCCGCGGCAACGCGGGCAAGGCGGGACTTCTGGCGGCACAGGTGAGTTCCGACGATGTCGAACTGCTCTGGAAGTTGATCGAGGAAAATCCCGGGCTTGAACTCACCGTCAATCTCCGCGACCGCACGATCGCCGCGGGAACCGTTGTCCTGTCCTTCACCATTGACGACTACACCGCCTGGCGACTGCTTGAAGGTCTCGACGATATCGGCCTTACGCTGCGGAAACTCCCGCAGATTGAAGCATTCGAAGCGGCGCGCCCGCGGTGGAAACCGCGCATCGCAAACGGTTCCTGATGGCTCGGCAAGTCGGTCGAACTGTGCTCCGCGCGGTAGCGGCGGACGTCCGAATGCCGCTCTGAGGGCGCAAAATTCGCGGAGAAAATTTGCGACACGCGTTGCTGTAAATGCGCGTGGCTCATAGATATCTGTGCTTTCAGGGTTTAACGTGTGTGCCAGTTGGTCCTACCCAGGGCCACTGTTTTGGAGGATCTGTATGAACAAAGCAGAGTTGATCGAAGTCCTCGCGGCGCAGTTGGACACCGATCGCCGAGTGGCGTCGGATGCCGTCGAGTATTTGGTCGACGCCATCGTTCGGGCTGTCGAAAGAGGTGACAGCGTAACCATCACCGGATTCGGTGTTTTCGAGCGTCGCCGGCGCGCAGCACGCGTCGCACGCAACCCGCGCACGGGCGAGACCGTTGCGGTCGCGCCCACGTCCGTTCCGGCGTTCCGCCCTGGAGCGCATTTCAAGGCAATTGTTTCTGGTGCGGAAAAACTCCCGGCTGAAGGGCCCGCTGTAAAACGAGGCGCCGCAGGTGGCGCAGTAAGGAAGAGAACTGTGGCTGTAAAGAAAGCTGCTAAGAAAGCCCCGGCTCGCAAGGCTGCCAAGAAGGCTGCCAAGAAGTCCCCGGCAAAGAAGGTGGCGCGTAAGCGCGTCGTCAAGAAGGCGGTCCGCAAGACCGCTGCCAAGAAGGCCGTCAAGAAGGCCGTGCGCAAGCGCGTGGTCAAGAAGGCCGCCAAGAAGGCCGTGC
>JBAXCK010000093.1:0-11923 GCA_037141465.1 Mycobacteriaceae bacterium
GCCTCGTCCTCCTGCGTGGGCCGCCGGATTTCTCCGGA
This sequence comes from Mycobacteriaceae bacterium, assembly GCA_037141465.1. Classification (GTDB taxonomy): domain Bacteria; phylum Actinomycetota; class Actinomycetes; order Mycobacteriales; family Mycobacteriaceae; genus Mycobacterium. Next base: position 39 of record JBAXCK010000093.1, read on the forward strand.
CCTTCGACCGAGGTGAACTCGGTGACCGACGGTCTTCGGTGGAACTTCCAAAGGATAGCCCGGGCGGCGCCCGTCGGCCAAAACGGCCTCTAGCGCAGCAGTGCGGCCGCGCCCACCAGTCCGGCATCCCCGCCGAGGGCCGCGGGCACCACCCGTAGACCGTTGATGAAGTCCAGGCCGAGGTGCTCGCGCAGGGCCGCCCGCAGGGGATCGAAGAGCACCGGACCGGCATTCGCCACCCCGCCGCCGATGACCACCAGGTCCAGATCACACACCGCGGCCACCGACGCGATCATGGCCGCGACGGCGCGCGCACCGCGGTCGAAGGCGCGCAGGGCGACAAGGTCGCCGCGGGCGGCGTCGTGCGCGAGTGCTTTGGCCTCGGCTCCCGACCATCCCTGGGACTGTGCCCACGACACCAGGTGCGGTCCGCTGGCGATGGCCTCGACACAGCCGCGGGCGCCGCAGGCACACGCCGGCCCATCCGGGTCGACGATCACGTGCCCGACGTGGCCTGCATTGCCGGTACGCCCGGAATACGGGGTGCCGTCGAGCACCAGGCCGCCGCCGATACCCGTGGATATCACCATGCCGAGCATGAACGCCGCACCCTGTCCGGCGCCGCGCCAGTGTTCACCGAGTGCCATGCACAGCCCATCGCCGGCCAGTCGCACCGGTACGCCGGGCACGGCGGCGGCGGTGCGCGCCACCACCGGGAAGCGCCGCCATGCGGGGATGTTCACCGGACTGATGGCGCCGTCATCGAGATGGATCGGTCCGGCCGAGGAGATACCGACGCCACCGACGTCACCGCCGGCCGCGGCGAGTGCGTCGGCGATCGTGGTGTGCGCGGCGGCCCACACCTCGTCGGGATCGTTGCCGCGGGGCGTGGGCTGCCGATTCTGATGCAGCAGTTGGCCTTCGGCGTCGACGATGCCGGCGGCGATCTTCGTGCCGCCGATGTCCAGGGCGAGGGTCCGGCGGGCGGGAGCGGAGCGACCCGGGGAATGGGTCCTCATCAGTGCCGGTGGATGTTGTCGGGCTGACGGGGGTCGCCGGGGTGTTCGTATCCCGGTGCGAGCCACACCAGTGCGGCGCGCCGCTGCTCGAGCCAGATGCGGAAGGCGCGGCGGCGGACCGCACCGCGCAGATGCTCGGCGAGTGCGGCATCGGAGGTGAAGCGGCCGGGGTTGCGGCGGTGATAGTCGGCGACGGCGCCGTCGGCGACGTCGACGCCGGCGGTGATGTGTGCGTAGAGCGCGCGCGCCAGCGGATCACTCAGCGCGGCTGCGGCGACGCTGCCGATCTCCAGTCGCGCGGTGAGGTCGGGCAGGAGTGCGGATTCCGGCGGGGTGGTGTCGGTGACGGTGACGCCGAGTGCGGCGGCCTCGGCGGCGATCACCCGTTCGGTCACCAGGATCTGGGTAAGCCAGCGCCGCAACTGGCGGCCCTCGCTGGTGTGCGGCCGCGGCAGCGCGGCCACCTGGGGCGAGGAGCGCAGCACCGCCTCGCGGGCGTCCACGTCGCTCACCGGCACCGGCCGGCCCGCCACCGTCGCGGCGATCATCGGACGCTCACCGAGACCGCCGGGCTGTAGAGCAGCCGGCCCGCGCAGCCGATGCGGATCAGCGCCCACCACTGCCCGGCAGCGGTCCACGGCGGCGGTGTCACGTCGAAGCCCACCTCGACGCTGCCGCCGGCCGGCAGGGTCTCCCCCAGCGCCGCCGGCCCGATCCACTCCCAGGTGCCCCACGGACTGATCAGGTGCGCCTCCAGCGCCAGATCACCGCGCGCGCCGCTGGCCACGGTGGCGGTCAGCCGGGCCGTGCCGCCGGGCGCGACGACGACGTCAGACGGGTCGGCGGCCAGGCTCACCAGGTCACCGGCCGGCTCGCCGACGGTGACGACACAGACGTCCTCGACGGTTTGGCGCCAGGCCGGCGGGATGTCACCGGTCAGGGTCAGTTGCGCGCGCACCGGGTAGTGGCCCGCAGCGGCGTCGGCGGGCACGGTCACGGTCAGTTCAGTGTCGCGGAAGCCGCGGGCGGGCAGTTCGTAGGACCGGTCGGCGAACATCCGCACCCCCCCGGGATCCTCGTTCCAGCCGCGCGGTGTCAGCACCCGCACCCCGGCGTGCAGGGTGGCGTCGCTGCAGTCGCTCGCGATCGACAGCCGCAACCGAACCGTCTCACCCGGCACCGCCGCCAACGCGTGCGGATGCAGGTGCGCGACCGCGGGCAGCCCGCCCAGCGGCGCGGGCCCACGGTTGTGCAACCAGTAGCGCGCGTAGAGCGGCTGGGCCGCCTCGGCGTCGGGCGCCAACGCGCGCCCGACGGCGTCGGTCACCGGGTCGGCGTCGAAGCGGGCGAGCAGGGTGGCGATCTGGTAGCCGTGCATGCGGTGCGGCACACCGCCGGAGCGCGCGTTCTCCAACAGGTCGGCGGACACCGGATCGGTGATCGTCGCAAGCGGACTGGACACCGTGACATCGGTTGTCGCACCGGTGGTTTCGACCAGACGGATGGTGACCTCGTCGCCGTCGACGGCGGCAGCGCTGCCGATCGCGGTCGGGTTGCCGCCGGCCTTCAACGCACCGAGGGTGACGGTGCCGGCTGGTTCGATGCTCAGCAGCGAACCGTCGGCGGGCAGCTCACCGTTGCCGGCACCGACCGGCACGGCGATCAGCGGGTGGTTGAACTCCGCACTGCGCCGAGGCAGTGCGCACGCCCGCCAGTCGCCGTCTCCGGACACGACGGCGAAGTCGAAGGTGTGGCTCCAGTGCTGCAGCTGGAAGTTCGACCCGTCCGGTGCGGTGCGCTTGGGCGGGTCGATCCAGGTGCCCGACGGCCAGCCGGTGCAGGACCGCATCAGCGAGGAGTGCAGGGTGCCGTCGGATTCGACGGCGAATCCGGGCACTCCGCGGTTGAGCAGCGCCACGGTGCGGGACTCGAACGCACCGCAGGCGGCCGGCGCCTGCTGCTCGACGGTGATCTCGGCGTCGTCGAGGTCGGCGGTCAGCGCGGCGGTCGCGGCGGCGCCGGCGACGATGAGCACCGGAAGATCGAGTACGCCGCGCAGGTCGGCGTCGGGCACCCAGACGCGATCCAGTGCCGCCGCCGCCGGGACGAACACCCGCGCGGATCCGGTCGCGGCGATTTGACGCTCGAATTCGGTGGCGTAGGCCGGGTCGGCCGCCGCGAGCACCTCGGCGGTGAAGGCGTTGTCGGGCGGGCCGCCGAGGGAGATGCGGGCGTCGGGCAGGTTGGAGTCGACCTCGAGGTGGCCGTAGCGCGGACGGTCAGCGGCGCTGCAGGTTGCCGTCACCCCGGCGCGCACGAGTGCCACCATGAGATCGCGCGCCTCGCCGGAGGCGTCCTCCGATCGTGCTATCACCTCGGCCACCGATATCGCGCGGGTCTGGTCGTTGACGCGCAGCCGGGCACACGACGACAGCCCGAACCAGCCGTGCGCGGGGTTGTCCAGCGTCCACGGGTGCGCCGCGGAGTCCACGGCGCGGTCCTCCCCGGTGCTGTGGTCGTGCATCAGTCCGAAGCCGCGGCCCACGACGGCGTCACCGACCTCGCTGACCGGCAGCGCGCCGGGCACCGGGGTCGGCCAGCGCAGCCGCACCAGCCGGTCGGCGCCGGTGAAGTCGTCGACGGTGGTGGCGCAATCCAGCCGGTCGATGCCCGCCCAGAGCGTCAGCGTCTGGGTGTAGCGCAGCACGTCGCCAATCGCGCCCTCGACGATCAGCCGCTGTCCGAGCGGGCTGCGGCAGGCGCGCACCGAGGTCGCCGCGGCGTCGGAGGAGCGTTGCAGCGGGCCGGTCGGCAGCAGGTGCCATGGGCCCTCACCGGCTTCGGGGTGCGCCGGGTACTCCTCATAGACCGCCAGCTCGTTGCCGACGCCGCCCGGCGCGATCAGCTCGCGACCGTCGTGCACCAGCGAGACCACACCGCCGCCGCGCGCGGCGTCGACCCGCACCCGGAAGAACTCGTTGGTGATGTCCTCGGCGTCAACGGCCTGCCACCCCGAGGATCCCTGCGCATCGACCAGCCGATAGCTGCGCCAGCCCAGCGACCCGACGTCGGCGGCGCGCCACGAGACGCTGTGACCGCCGTCGTCGACCAGCGCGGGCAGTGAACGGCCGTGTGAGTCGAGGACCGTCACCGACGGCCCCACCGGCTCATCGAGGTGCAGGGTGACGATGTCGCTGCGGTTGTGCGCCAACGGGTTCCACACCACCACGGCCGGTTCGTCGGTGTGCACGCCGGCGGAGAGCACCGCCAGTGCGTTGCCGCGCGCCGCACGTCCCAGCTCCCACGCATCGCGCCAGCCGGTCAGCAGGTCGAGATACACCTGATCGGACTCGCTGCCGGTGATGGCGTCGTGGTGGGCTCCCCACGCCAGTTGCACCCACGCCTTGGCCAGTGCGGCCTCCGGGTAGCGCGCACCGGCGAGCACCCCGGCGAAAACCGCGAAACGCTCCGCGCCCAGCACCGCGTCCTCGGCGGCGCGGTTGGCCTGTTTGGTGTCGATGTAGGAGACGTCCTTGCCGGTGTAGATCGGGTTCATATCGCGGGTCTGCGGCGACGCCGAGCGGCCGGCCCCGTCGAGTTCGGCCCGCACCGCGGCGAAGAACTCCGCGGGGACGGCGCACACGAACCGCGGCCACAGGTAGCGGGCGTTCCAGTCGTGGTGGATGTCGGTCACCCAGGCGTTCGGCGGGGTGTAGTCGGTGCCGACCGGCAGTAGCACATTGCGGGTCAACGCCACCGACTTCAGTTTGCAGAACAGTTCGTAGGTGGCTTCCTCGGCTTCGGCGAGCGAGGTCGAGGAGTCCATCCACCACCCGGCGGCGTAGTGCGCGGGCATGTAGTGGGTCAGCAGGCCCAGCCCCGACGGGGCGATCCATTCGAACTCGCTGCGGAACTGCATCCGCTGCGGGTCGCCGCCACGCCCATCTTTCTGTTGGGCCATCGGGCCCCACTGATGGTGCGGCCCGCGGGCCCACGAACTCGACGTCAGCCCGGCGTCGGCGGCCATCCCTGGGAACTGCGGGTCGTGGCCGAACACGTCCAGTTGCCACGCGGTGGCCGGGTGGGCGCCGAGGATGTCGCGCTGGAACCCGATGCCGTGCACGAAGTTGCGGATCGAGGTCTCCGGACCGGTGAGGTTGGTGTTGGGTTCGTTGTAGGTGCCGCCCATCACCTCCACGCGGCCCTCGGCGATGAACCGCAGCAGATCCGCACGGTCCTGCGGGTGGGCGTCGAAGTAGGGCTTGAGGTAGTCCACCTCGGCGAGGACGAACTTGTAGACCGGTTCGCGTCGCGCCATCTCCAGGTGCGCGGCCACCAACGCGAAGGCGTTGTTCTGCTTGCATTGCCCGGGCGGGTCCTCGGTCCACACGCTGGTGTAGGCGCCCTGGGTGTTCCACCACACCGGGTCGTAGTGGAAGTGGCTGACCATGTACATGGTCCACCCCGGTTCGGCGACGACGAAGTCGAAGGCCAGCTCGGCGGCACCGCAGACCACCCGGGCCGCTCGAGCCTGGCCGGGCTCTGCGGCCTCGACCCGCACCGGCACCTCCACCGCGCCCTCGCCGTCGGGGGCGTCGACCGCGCCGGAGAGTCCCGGCCCGGTGACGCGCACCTGGCCCGCGCCGCGACGCAGCACCCGAACGATCTGACGGGGTGAATCCGGTTGACCGACGAACAGATCCGTGGACTCCGCTGCGCTCAGCTGCACGCCAGCGAATCTACGCCGACAAACGAAAACCGCCGGACCCCCACAGGGAGCCCGGCGGTTTTGCGTCAGTAACTACGCGGCGGCGCGCTCCACGGCCGAACCGCGGAGGTTGTTCGTCCCCGACACCAGCAGGATGCCGAAGCCGACCTTGGCCAGCAGGTCGATCACCGCGAACGTGGCGATCTCCGTGCTCAGGCCCACCTTGCCGACGCCCTCGGTGCCGATGGCCCACAGGATCGGGTAGATGAACCACAGCACGGACAGGATGCCCAGCAGGCGGGTGTAGAGAGCCGCGTGCCCGGCACCGCGCTGGGCGGCGGCGGCGCGGATCGGCCCGGCGATCATGTACAGAACCACCAGGAAGAACGCGCAGCTGACGACGTACCAGACCCACCGGGTGTGGTCGTCCTTGCTCAGGGCGCCGAACAGACCGGTGACGATCATGCCGACGTCGGCGCCGACGACGCCGGCCACCAGAGCGTTGCGGTCACGGCCCTCGGCGGTGCTGGTCAGCCGCGGCAGCGCCACGGTCATCAGACCGATCAGCAGCAGCGGTGTGGTGAACACCCAGTCGAGGTAGCGGGCGTAGTAGACGGTGCGCTCGGTGCCTCCGTTGTCGATGAACGAGTGGACGCCCTGCTTGCTTGCCATCGCGAAATACGCACACGCGGCAATGATGCAGACGAACGCGCTGGCGGTGACGTGGTGCCGACTCTCCGACTTGCCGCCGAGGCCGATGATGGCAACCGCGCCGAGTGCCATGCCGATCGTGCCGATCCAAAGCCAAGTTGAGCTCATGGGTGGGTGTCTCTCCTTCCGAGGGGTTGCCCGGGCCCCGACAGCCGGAATCCCAGGCGCAAAAAGCAGTATGTACCCCCGGCAGTCCCAATTCCAGAATTTTCGGCCGAGTCACTGATTTGTTATGGCCAATTGGCCAAATTAGGGGTGTGGAGACTCGATTTGGCAGACTCGGGGCGATGAGTTCCGCCACGAACGACCACCGCGAGATGGCTCGGCTGGACCGGGTGCCGCTCCCGGTGGAGGCCGCACGGATCGGGGTCACCGGGTGGCAGGTCACCAAGACTGCGCTGCGGGTGCTGGCGTCGCTGCAGCGCAAGGGCAGCCTTCAGGAGAAGGTGATCAAGCAGATCCCCAAGGCCTTCTCAGACCTCGGCCCCACCTACGTCAAGTTCGGCCAGATCATCGCCTCCTCCCCCGGCGCGTTCGGTGAACCCCTGAGCCGCGAGTTCCGCAGCCTCCTGGACTCCGTGCCGCCCGCCGACACCGCCGAGGTGCACAAGCTGTTCGCCGAGGAACTCGGCGCGGACCCGGCCGAGCTGTTCGCCTCCTTCTCCGAGGAGCCGTTCGCCTCGGCCTCGATCGCCCAGGTGCACTACGCCACCCTGCACACCGGAGAAGAGGTGGTGGTCAAGATCCAGCGGCCGGGCATCCGCCGCCGGGTCGCCGCCGATCTGCAGATCCTCAAACGCTTCGCCCAGGTGGTCGAGGTGGCCAAACTGGGCCGACGCCTCTCGGCCCAGGACGTGGTCGCCGACTTCGCCGACAACCTGGCCGAGGAACTCGACTTCCGCATCGAGGCGCAGTCCATGGAGGCCTGGGTCTCCGGCCTGCACGGCTCGCCGCTGGGCCGCAACATCAAGGTGCCCACGGTGCACTGGGAGTTCACCAGCGAGCGGGTGCTGACCATGGAGCGCGTGCACGGGGTGCGCATCGACGACGTCAAGGCCATCCGCACCCAGGGATTCGACGGCACCGAACTGGTCAAGGCTCTGCTGTTCGCCACCTTCGAGGGCGGGCTGCGCCACGGCCTGTTCCACGGCGATCTGCACGCCGGCAACCTGCTCGTCGACGCTGAGGGCCGCATCGTGTTCCTGGACTTCGGCATCATGGGCCGCATCGACCCGCGCACCCGCTGGCTGCTGCGCGAGTTGATCTACGCGTTACTGGTCAAGAAGGACCACGCCGCCGCCGGCAAGATCGTGGTGCTGCTCGGAGCGGTGGGCACCGTCAAGCCCGAGGCCCAAGCCGCCAAGGATCTCGAGGCGTTCGCGCAACCACTGACGCTGAAAACCCTCGGCGACATGTCCTACGCCGAGATCGGCAAGCAGCTGTCCACCCTGGCCGACACCTACGACGTCAAGCTGCCGCGTGAGTTGGTGCTGATCGGCAAGCAGTTCCTCTATGTGGAGCGTTACATGAAGCTGCTCGCCCCGAAGTGGCAGATGATGAGTGATCCGCAGTTCTCCGGGTACTTCGCCAACTTCATGGTGGAAGTCAGCCGGGAACACCAGAGCGACGTCGAGGTCTGATGGTCATGGAGATTCGCAGCGGCTACGCGCGCAGTGGCGACATCGAGTTGCACTACGAGGACCTGGGCGAGGAGAGCAATCCGGCGATCCTGCTCATCATGGGCCTCGGCGCCCAATTGACGCTGTGGCACAACGAGTTCTGCGGCAAGCTCGTCGACCGCGGCTACCGGGTGATCCGGTTCGACAACCGCGACGTCGGCCTGTCGACCAAGCTGCACGGCCAGTGGGTGGGCGGTTCACTGATCCCGCGGCTGCTGCGCTCCTTCATCGGCCTACGCGGAGAGTGCGTCTACTCCCTCGAGGACATGGCCGACGACGCCGCAGCGGTGCTCGACCATCTGGGCGTCGAGCGGGCGCATGTGGTGGGGGCGTCGATGGGCGGGATGATCGCCCAGATCTTCGCCGCCCGCCACTCCGCGCGCACCGCCGGCCTGGGCATCATCTTCTCCTCCAACAACTCCCCGCTGCTGCCCCCGCCGGCGCCGCGGGCACTGCTGTCGCTGATCAAGGGTCCGCCGCCGGACTCCCCGCGCGAGGTCATAGTGGAGAACTCGGTGCGGGTGTCGAAGATCATCGGCAGTCCCGCCTACATGAAGTCCGACGAGCAGCTGCGCGCCGACGCCATCGAGACCTACGAGCGCTGCTTCTACCCGCAGGGCATCGGCCGGCACTTCGCGGCGATCCTGGGCAGCGGCAGTCTGGGCCGCTACGACAAGGCCATCACCGCCCCGACGGTGGTCATCCACGGCAAGGCCGACGTCCTGATGCGCCCCGCCGGCGGCAAAGCCATCGCCAGGACTATCCCCGACGCCCGGCTGGTGCTGTTCGACGGCATGGCCCACGACCTGCCCGAGCCGCTCTTCGACGACTTCGTCGCCGAACTGGCCGACACGTTCGCCCAAGCCGACCAAGCCGGGTCCCGGCGGCCCGCCGGCGCATAGACTCGCTACCCATGCGTGGTGCTTCCAGCGGTGGAAGCGGTCGTCGGGGTGCTCGCCCGAGGACCGATGAGTACGTCGACGCAACCGGTCAGATCGCCCTGCCCGACGGCATCACGATGTCGACCATGCTCAACCGCAATGTCGCCGACTTCGGCGACGACCTGGCCTACCGGTTCGTCGACTACAGCCAGCACTCCGAGGGCAGGGCAGCGGAGCTGACCTGGCGCCAGGTGGGCGCCCGCTCACGGGCGATCGGAGCCCGCCTCCAGCAGGTCACCTCGCCTGAGGACCGGGTGGCGATCCTCGCACCGCAGGGTCTCGACTACGTCACCAGTTTCTTCGCCGCCATCCAGGCGGGCAACATCGCCGTGCCGCTGTTCGCCCCGGAGTTCCCCGGCCACGCCGAACGCCTCGAGGCGGTGCTCACCGACGCCCAGCCCAGCGTCATCCTCACCACCACCTCCGCCGGTGAGGCCATCGGCAAGTTCGTCCGGATGATGCCGCGGGACCGCCGGCCGCGCACCATTGCCGTCGACGAGGTGCCCGATTCGGTCGGCGCGACTTTCACCGACGTCGACCTGCGCTCCGATGACATCGCCTACCTGCAGTACACGTCGGGGTCGACCCGCATACCGACCGGGGTGGAGATCTCCCATCGCGCCGCCGGGGTGAATCTGATTCAGATGACCCGCTCGCTCGATCTGGAGGGCGACCACGAAACCCACGGCGTCAGCTGGTTGCCGCTCTACCACGACATGGGCCTGATGATGATCTGCTTTCCGGCCGTCTACGCCGGACATCTCACGCTCATGTCGCCGGTGGCCTTCATCCGCCGCCCCCAGCGCTGGATCCAGGTGCTCTCCGCCGAGTCGCAGAATTGCCACATCGTCTCGCCCGCACCGAATTTCGCGTTCGATCTGGTGGTGCAGCGCGGCATCCCCCGCGGCGAGATCGACTTAAGCGACGTGATTCTGATCAACGGATCCGAACCGGTGCACATCGGCTCCATCGAGAAGTTCGTCGAGACCTTCTTGCCGCGCGGTCTGTCGAAGTCGGCGATCAGGCCGTCGTACGGGATGGCCGAGGCGACACTGTTCGTGTCGTCCATCCCGCCGCACACCGAACCTTTCGCCGTCTACCTCGACCGCGAGAAGCTCGGTTACGGCCATGCCGTGCGGACGGCTCCCGGCGATCCCAAAGGGGTGGCGCAGGTGTCCTGCGGCCGGGTGTCGGTGAGCCAGTGGGCGGCCATCGTCGATCCCGACACCGGTGAGGAACTGCCCGACGGCCGGGTCGGCGAGATCTGGTTGCACGGGGAGAACATCGGCCGCGGATACTGGGCACGGCCGGCGGAGACCGAGCGCGTGTTCGGCAACCGTCTGACGGCCCGGCTTGCGGCCGACAGCCATGCCACCGGGGCACCACTGGAGGCGATCTGGCTGCGCACCGGCGACCTCGGCGTCTACCTCGACGACGAGTTGCTCATCACCGGCCGCATCAAGGACATGATCGTGCTCGACGGCCGCAACCACTACCCGCAGGACATCGAGTCGACCGCGGCGGAATCCTCGGATGCGGTGCGCGCCGGGTATGTGGCGGCGTTCGCCGTCGCGTCCCAGGATCTGCAGGCGGATCCCGCCGACACGCCCGGTGAGAAGCTGGTGATCGTGGCCGAGCGGGCACCCGGGGCCGGCCGGGCAGACCCCGAACCCGTCGTCGACGCCGTGCGCAGGGCGGTGTCGCGCCGCCACGGCATCCCCGTGTATGAAGTCCGACTGGTCGCCGCAGGCTCGATTCCGCGCACCACCAGCGGAAAGCTGGCCCGGCGTGCTTGCCGGGCCGAGTACCTCGACCGGACGCTGGACTCCCACGGCGCTAGCGTTTCCGCCGACGCCTAACGGCCCAGGCGTGCCCGCGTGACGTATGGTAACGGTGCGAACCTGAAGCAGCCGGGGTTCAGGGTGCAGAACGCCGGAAGCACGAGAGCGAGTTCATCCCCTATGTCGACCGAAGACCTGCAGCCGCACTTCGAGGACATCCAGGCCCACTATGACCTCTCGGATGATTTCTTCGGGTTGTTCCAGGACCCGACGCGCAAGTACAGCTGCGGCTACTTCACCAGCCCGGACTGCACGCTGTCGGAGGCGCAGATCGCCGACGTCGACCTCAACCTCGACCAACTCGATCTCAAGCCCGGCATGACCCTGCTGGAGGTGGGCTGCGGCTGGGGCCTGACCCTGCAGCGGGCGATGGAGAAATACGACGTCAACGTCATCGGGCTGACCCTGTCGAACAACCAGAAGGCCTACTGCGACTCGCTGCTCTCCGGTGTGAACAGCGACCGCAGCTTCGAGGTCCGGCTGGAGGGCTGGGAGCAGTTCCACTCGCCGGTGGACCGGATCGTGTCCATCGAGGCCTTCGAGCATTTCGGCTTCGAGCGCTACGACGACTTCTTCAAGAACTGCTACGAGATTCTGCCTGACGACGGCCGGATGGCCATCCAGAGCAGCGTCAGTTATCACCCGCTGGAGATGGCGGCCCGGGGCAAGAAACTCACCTTTGAGCTGGCCCGGTTCATCAAGTTCATGTACACCGAGATCTTCCCCGGCGGCCGGATCCCGAGCACCCAGATGATGATCGACCACGGCGAGAAGGCCGGCTTCGTGGTGCCCGAGGCAATGTCGCTGCGCACTCACTACATCAAGACCCTCGGCCTGTGGGCCGACGCTCTGGAACGCAACAGGGACAGGGCCATCGCCGTCACTGACGAGCAGACCTATGACAACTACATGCGCTATCTCAAGGGCTGCCAGTTCTACTTCATCGACGAACGCATCGACGTCAGCCTGGTGACCTACCTCAAGCC
>JBAXCK010000094.1:0-11784 GCA_037141465.1 Mycobacteriaceae bacterium
CTGGGCAGCAACAACGTCGGCGCGGGCAATACCGGGAACAACAACATCGGATTCGGTAACACCGGCAACAACTGTGTGGGGATCGGTCTGACCGGTGACAACCAGGTGGGGTTCGGGGGGTGGAACTCCGGGACGAACAACACCGGGCTGTTCAACTCCGGGTCGGGGAACTCAGGGTTCTTCAACTCCGGAACGAACAACACCGGGTTGTTCAATGCGGGCAACTACAACACCGGCTGGAGCAATACGGGTAGTTTCAACACCGGTAACGCCAATGCCGGTGATGCCAACACCGGTGGGTTCAACGTCGGGAACACCAATACGGGCTGGGTGAACACCGGTGACGCCAACACCGGCCTGGCCAATGGCGGGGATCTCAACACCGGGGCGCTGAACCTGGGCAACCGCAACAACGGCTTGTTGTGGCGCAGCAACGACAACGGCCAACTCAACATCGGGTTAGGCCTCACCATCTCCGAGATCCCGGTCAATCTGGCCGCCGATGTGCCCGTCGACATCCCCGTCACGGCCACCATCGGTCCCGACGTGTTCGACGTCCTCAGCTTCACCGTGGCGACCATCCCCGGGGGACTTGATCTCACGCCCATCACCTTGAACGCCACCATCGTCCAACCCGGTGTCAAAGTCGTGGCGGGTCCGATCGCGTTCAACGAGAGTCCCTCGATCTCGATCGGCCCGATCACGGTGCCCAACGTGACCGTGTCGTCCACCGATCCCCTCGTGTCGGGCAGGATCGGCAGCCCGGACACGTCGCTTCCGGTGAGGATCGGCGGGTCTATCGGTCAGACGCGGGTGTCGCTGCTGGCGTTCGGCGGGCCAGGGTTCTTCAACTCGATCGTCACCCCATCGTCGGGGTTCTTCAACTCCAGTGGCGGAGTCGACATCGGCGCCACCGTCTCCCCGATCTTGCTCAACCTGGGCGCCCGGATCCCGCTGAACGTGCCGATCACCGCCGAACTCGGCAGTGTCGGTACCTCGCTGGCCGTCATCCCGGGATTCTCGATCACCACCACCAACTGGACGACGATCGTCAATCAGGTGTTCAACGCCACGGTTGACGGCGTCAACCTCCGGGAAGTCTTTGACTTCACGGTCCTCAACGGAGTCCTGCCGGTCAGCGCCGTCACCATCCCCGCCGTCACCGTCGATCTACCCGCGGTCACCGGCGCAATCGGCGGAGGCGAGACCTCGATACCGTTCAACTTCTCGGCCGAAACGGCGCCGTTCCGGATCATCCCCTTACTCGTCGGTACCGGAGCACGCGCGAGTGTGGGTGCGGGTGCGGTGCCGGGTGCCGGTGGATCATCGGGCCTGTTCAACTCCGGGGCCGGGCTCTCCGGTCTGCTGAACCAGACTGCCTTGTTCGGCCGGTTGTCGGGATTGCTGAACCAGGGCGCGCTGGGCTCCGGCGCCGGGAACGCCGGCGCCGGTAATTCCGGCTGGGTCAACACCGGGACCGAACAATCCGGGGCGTTCGGGGGATGGCCGGGAATCGGCACCCTCGCAGGCCGGATAATCGACCGGCTGCGGCCGGTCGAACCGCCTGCCGTCAGGGGGATCACCGTCACCGACATCCTGGCCGGTTACGCACTCGACGTTCCGGTCGACGTTCCGGTCGACGCGACGTTCAACGACTTCCAGATACCGTTCACGACCATCCCGACGTTCACCCTCGGGCCGGGGCCCGTCATTCAGGCCGCCCTGCTGAACCGGGCATCGGGTGGAGACTACCCAGGCGCCAATCCGTGCGGTGCCCCGACCAACCGGGGTGCCTGCGTCCCCCTCCAACTGACGCCGTCGTTCACCGTCGGCGGCGGCGCCGGACCTATCACGATCTCTCCCGGCGGCATCCTGACACCGGGCGGTCAACAGGTGTTCTCGACAGCCATCGGCGGCATCGGCCGAGGCATCAGCACTTCCGGTACGGTCGGCGTCGGCCCCATCAACATCGTGGCGGGGACTCCGCTCACCGTCGAGCAATTCCCGTACGTCTACCAGGGCGCGACCAGCACCGACGTCCCCGTCACCACTGAAGTCGGCGTCGCCATCTCGCAGTTCGACCTCACGGACATACTGCAGGGCACTCTCGACTACAAGTACGGATACTGCTATTACGGTGCGACTGGTAACGCCTGTACGCCAACAGATCTGCAGAAAGCCACAAACAACTTCAGCGGCTACTGCGATGGAAACAGTCCGGGAACGAACTGCCACGTTACGTACTTCGTCTGGGGAACGAACGCGGACAGTCTGACCCCGCCACTCGACCGGAACTGGCGCGGCTACCCGCGCGGTCCATTCCCGCCCGACAGCGTCCTGCTCACCGGCTCGAAGCCGCTCCCGGATAGCTCGAGCGCCTTCGTCAACGGACAGCGCCTCGTCAATTTCGTCCTGAACAGCGGAACACCGACCACCACGTCATTCGGCGGAAGCGGCACCCTCGGGCCGTTCCCGAGGCCGGGCGGCTGATGCCCCAACTGTCCGGTTGGTCGGGAACCGATACGCTGGGGCGATGAGCGTGGAAACCCAGGCCGGGGCGGACGTGCGCGCGGAAGTCCACACCGCCGCGCGGCGTGCCCGGACCGCGGCCCGCACTCTCGGTTCGCTGACCACCGCTGAGAAGGACCGCGCACTGCACGCCGCCGCCGACGCGGTGCTGGCGCACACCCACCAGATTCTGGCGGCGAACGCCGAAGACCTCGACGCGGCCCGGGCCGCCGGCACCGCCGAGGCGATGCTGGACCGCCTCGCCCTCAACCCCCACCGCGTCGACGGCATCGCCGCCGGCCTGCGCCAGGTCGCGGGCCTACCGGATCCGGTCGGCGAGGTGCTGCGCGGACGCACCCTGCCCAACGGACTGCAGACCCGGCAGGTGCGGGTGCCGCTGGGCGTGGTGGGCATCGTCTACGAGGGCCGGCCCAACGTCACCGTCGACGCCTTCGGGCTGACGCTCAAGTCCGGCAACGCGGTGCTGCTGCGCGGCAGTTCCTCGGCGGCGAACTCCAATGCCGAACTCGTCCGCGTGCTGCGCGGCGCGATGCTCGGGGAGGTTCTGCCCGAGGATGCGGTGCAGCTGCTCTCCAGCGCGGATCGCTCATCGGTCACCCACCTGATTCAGGCTCGCGGTCTGGTCGACGTGGTGATCCCGCGCGGCGGCGCGGGACTGATCGACGCCGTCGTGCGCGACGCCATGGTCCCCACCATCGAAACGGGTGTCGGCAACTGCCACGTCTACGTGCATGCCGACGCCGACATCGATGTCGCGGAGAAGATCGTCCTCAACGCCAAGACCCGGCGGCCGAGCGTGTGCAACGCCGCGGAGACCCTGCTGATCGACAAGGCGGTCGCCGGTACCGCGCTACCGCGTCTGCGTGCCGCCCTGGAGCAGGCCGGCGTCACGGTGCACACCGATCCCACCGAGGAACAACTGCGCGCCGAGTTCCTGTCGATGGACATCGCGTGCGCGGTCGTCGACGGACTCGATGCCGCGATCGAGCACATCAACACCTACGGCACCGGTCACACCGAGGCCATCGTGACCACCGATTTGGCTGCGGCGCAACGGTTCACCGAACAGGTGGACGCCGCTGCGGTGATGGTCAATGCGTCGACCGCGTTCACCGATGGTGAGCAGTTCGGCTTCGGCGCCGAGATCGGCATCTCCACCCAGAAACTGCACGCCCGCGGGCCGATGGGTCTGCCGGAACTCACCTCCACCAAGTGGATCGTCTACGGCGACGGCCACACCCGCCCCGTATAGGAACTGGAGCGTTCGTGACCCACACCCCGGCCCGCCCGGCGCCGCTGTTCGCCGACATCGACGACGTCACCGCGAAGCTGACCGCCACCGGGTATCTGCCCGACACCGCGACGGCGACGGCGGTCTTCCTCGCCGACCGGCTCGGCAAGCCGTTGCTGGTGGAGGGACCGGCCGGCGTCGGCAAGACCGAACTGGCCCGATCGGTCGCCCAGGCCACCGGGTCGGGCCTGGTGCGCTTGCAGTGCTACGAGGGTGTCGACGAGGCCCGCGCGCTCTATGAGTGGAACCACGCCAAGCAGATCCTGCGCATCCAGTCCGCGACCGGCGCCGACCACGACTGGGAGCACACCAAAGACGACGTCTTCAGCGAGGAGTTCCTGCTGTCGCGGCCGCTGCTGACGGCGATCCGGCGCACCGAACCCACCGTCCTACTGATCGACGAAACCGACAAGGCCGACATCGAGATCGAGGGCCTGCTGCTGGAGGTGCTGTCCGACTTCGCCGTCACCATCCCGGAACTGGGCACCATCAGCGCGGTGCGGACGCCGTTCGTGCTGCTGACCTCGAATGCGACCCGGGAGCTCTCCGAGGCGCTCAAACGCCGGTGTCTGTTCCTGCACATCGACTTCCCCGATGCCGACCTGGAACGGCGGATCCTGCTGTCGCGGGTGCCCGAACTGCCCGAGCGGCTCGCCGAGGAACTGGTGCGGATCGTCGGTGTGCTGCGCGGTATGCAACTCAAGAAACTGCCGTCGGTGGCCGAGACCATCGACTGGGGCCGCACCGTCCTCGCGCTCGGCGCCGACACCATCGACGACGCCACCATCGCGGCCACGCTCGGTGTCGTCCTCAAGCACCAGTCCGATCAGCAGCGCGCCGCCGGCGAACTGCACCTGAACTAGAAGAAGCCGAGATGGCAGTCCGCAGAACCCGACCCCCGCAGCCGCTGGCGCCGCACGGCCTGCCCGGCCACCTCGTCGGCTTCGTCGAAGCCCTTCGAGGGCAGGGGATCTCGGTCGGTCCCTCGGAGACCGTCGACGCGGGCCGGGTGATGTCGGTGCTCGGCGTCGGTGACCGCGAAGCGCTGCGCGAGGGACTCGCGTGTGCGGTGCTGCGCCGGGCCGACCATCGGCAGACCTATGACGCGCTGTTTGACCTCTGGTGGCCGGCCGCCCTGGGCGGGCGCACGGTCGTGCAGGACGATCCGGACAATCCGTCGTTCCCGCCGCAACTCGATCCCGAGGACGTCGAGGCGATGCGCGCGATGCTGCTGGATCTGCTGACCGACAACCCCGACATCGGCGACCTCGATGAACGACTGGTGGCGATGATCGCGGCGATCGTCGAGGCCTATGGGCGTTACACCTCGAGCCGCGGGCCGTCCTACTCCTCCTATCAGGCGCTCAAGGCGATGGGACTGGACCAGTTGGAGGGCAGGCTGCTGGCCGGTCTGCTGGCCCCGCACGGCGACGATCCCTCACCGACGCAGGAACAGATCGCCAAATCGCTGGCCGCGCAGAAGATCGCCCAACTACGCCGGATGGTGGAGGGCGAGACCAAACGGCGCACCGCCGAGCAACTCGGCCGTGATCACGTGCAGATGTACGGCATTCCGCAGCTGGCGGAGAACGTCGAGTTCCTGCGCGCCTCCGGCGACCAGCTGCGCCAGATGCGTCGTGTGGTGGCGCCGCTGGCCCGGATGCTGGCGACCCGGCTGGCCGCCAAGCGCCGCCGTCACCGGGCGGGGTCAATCGACCTGCGCAAGACCCTGCGCAAGTCGATGTCCACCGGCGGTGTGCCGATCGACGTCGTGCTGCGCAAGCCGCGCCCCGCCCGCCCGGAACTCGTCGTGCTGTGCGACGTGTCCGGATCGGTCGCCGGCTTCAGTCACTTCACGCTTCTGCTGGTGCACGCGCTGCGCCAGCAGTTCTCCCGGGTGCGGGTGTTCGCTTTCATCGACACCACCGACGAGGTGACGCACCTCTTCGGACCCGACGCCGACCTCGCCGTCGCCGTCCAGCGCATCACCCGGGAGGCCGGCGTCTACACCCGCGACGGGCACTCCGACTACGGCAACGCGTTCGTGTCCTTCACCGAGACCTTTCCCGGTGTGCTGTCGCCGCGAAGCTCGCTGCTGATCCTCGGCGACGGACGCACCAACTACCGCAACCCGGCCGCCGACGTGCTGGCCCACATGGTGACGGCCAGCCGGCACGCGCACTGGCTCAACCCCGAACCGCGCCATCTGTGGGGCAGCGGCGATTCCGCGGTGCCGCGCTACGAAGACGTCATCACCATGCACGAATGCCGCTCGGCCAAGCAGCTGGCCTCGGTCATCGACCAGTTGCTGCCGGTATAGCCGAGCCGACGATGCCGCCGAGGAACGAGGCGGAGGAGGAGCGAGGCAGTTGGTCTAGACCGTAAGCTGCTACCTCGTGGCTTCTCGGCGCAGGCTCGGCGTGATGGGCGGGACGTTCGATCCCATCCACAACGGACACCTCGTCGCCGCCAGCGAGGTCGCCGACCTGTTCGGCTTCGACGAGGTGGTGTTCGTGCCCACCGGGCAGCCGTGGCAGAAGACCCGCCATGTCACCCCCGCCGAGGATCGCTACCTGATGACGGTGATCGCGACCGCGTCCAATCCACGGTTCTCGGTCAGCCGGGTGGACATCGACCGGGGCGGGCCGACCTACACCACCGACACGCTGCGCGACCTCGGGGCGCAGTACCCCGACTGCGATCTGTACTTCATCACCGGCGCCGACGCGCTCGCATCGATCCTCACCTGGCAGGGCTGGGAGGAGGTGTTCGACCTGGCCAAGTTCATCGCCGTCAGCCGGCCCGGTTACGAGCTCACCGACTCGCACATCAAGGAGGCGTTCCACCGGCTGCCCGATGATGCGCTGCGCCTCGTCGAGATCTCCGCGCTGGCGATCTCGTCCACCGACTGCCGCACACGCGCCGCCGCCGGCCGGCCGATCTGGTACCTGGTGCCCGACGGCGTCGTGCAATACGTCACGAAGCGCAACCTCTACGTCGCGCAGGTGAGCGCATGACCGCATCGCCGGACGCGATCGCGATGGCGACTGTCGCCGCCCGCGCCGCGGCGTCCAAACTCGCCCAGGACGTCGTCGTGATCGACGTCTCCGAACAGCTCGTCATCACCGACTGCTTCGTGATCGCCTCGGCCACCAACGAACGCCAGGTCGGCGCCATCGTCGACGAGGTGGAGGAGAAGATGCGACTGGCCGGCCACAAGCCCGCCCGCCGGGAGGGCACCCGGGAGGGACGCTGGGTGCTGCTCGACTACGTCGACATCGTCGTGCACATCCAGCACAGCGATGAACGCAACTTCTACGCACTCGACCGGTTGTGGCGGGATTGCCCCCTGATCGAGGTTGGGCTCGACGTCGACCTGGATTCGCCGCAGTGACGCGGGTTCGCCATCTGGTGCTGGTTCGTCACGGACAGACCCAGTCCAACGCAGACAGTCGCATGCAGGGCCAGCTGGACACCGACCTGTCCGATCTGGGCAGGTCCCAGGCTGTCACCACCGCGGAGATCCTGTCCACGCGCAAGCCATTGGCCATCTACGCCTCGCATCTCCGACGCGCTTGGGATACAGCCGAGGAACTCGCTAAGCGATCCGGACTGACCGTGAATCGTCAGGAGAATCTGCAGGAGACGGCGCTGGGCGAATGGCAAGGCATGACCCATCACGAGGTCGATGCCGCGTATCCGGGTCAGCGTGAGATCTGGCGAGACAGTCCCCGGTGGGCACCTCCCGGCGGCGAGAGCCGCATCGACGTGGCCGATCGCAGTGTGCCGGTGGTGAAACACGTCGTCGACAACGAACCCGAGTGGGGAGTCGACGGCAGCGAGCGGCCGGTGGTGCTGGTGGCGCACGGTGGAGTGATCTGTGCCCTGACCGCCGCGCTGCTCGACCTTCCGGTAGACAGTTGGCCGGTGTTCCGGGTCATGGGTAACGCCAGCTGGACTCAGTTGTCCGCGCACGGCGACGCCCGCTTCTCCGAACTGCGCTGGCGGCTCGACGTGTGGAACGCCTCGGCACAGGTGTCCAATGACGTCCTCTGAGAGACCGTCACTGCTGGTCTTCTGCGACTCGCTGTCGTACTACGGCCCGCAGGGCGGACTGCCCGCCGATGATCCGCGGATCTGGCCGAACATCGTCGCGCGCCATCTCGGATGGGACTGCGAGGTGATCGGCCGGATCGGGTGGACCTGTCGCGACGTGTGGTGGGCCGCCACCCAGGATCCGCGCGCGTGGGCCGCTCTGCCGCGAGCCGGCGCGGTTATCTTCGCGACCAGCGGCATGGACTCACTGCCCTCACCGCTGCCGACCGCCCTGCGCGAGTCGATCCGCTACGTGCGCCCGGCCTGGTTGCGGCGGTGGGTGCGCGACGGATACGGCTGGCTGCAGCCGCGGCTCTCGCCGGTGTCGCGCTCGGCACTGCCGCCCAAGCTGACCGTCGAGTATCTGGAGATGACCCGCGGCGCGATCGACTTCAACCGTCCCGGGATCCCGATCGTCGCCAGTCTGCCGTCGGTGCACATCGCACCGACCTACGGGCACGCCCATCACGGCCGTCCCGGCACCGTGTCGGCGATCGCCGGGTGGGCGGCGGAGCATCGCATACCCCTGGTGGATCTCAAGGAGGCCGTCGCCGAACAGGTGCTCGGCGGACGCGGCAACCCCGACGGCATCCACTGGAACTTCGAGGCGCACGAGGCCGTCGCCGAGTTGATGATCAAGGCGCTGGCCGAAGCCGGTGTGCAGCAGGGGCGCTGAGCGACGTGCCGGTCGTGGTGGTGACCGACTCCTCGGCCAGACTTCCCGAGCCCCTCGCCGCGCAGTACGGCATCCGGGTGGTGCCACTGCACGTCCTGATCGACGGGCGTGATCTGCGCGACGGTGTCGATCCTGTGCCGACAGATCTCTATCAGCGCACCGGGGTCAGCACGGCCGGGGCCGGTCCGGCTGAACTCGCCACGGTCTACCGTGCGGCACTTGCCGAGGGAGACGGAGTGGTCGCCGTGCACCTCTCGGCCGCATTGTCGAGCACGTTCGGCTCCGCTGAGCATGCCGCCGGACAGTTCGGGGGAGCGGTCCGGGTGATCGACTCGAAGTCGGCCGGCATGGGCACCGGCTTCGTCGCACTGGCGGCCGCGCGAGCCGCTGCAGCGACCGACGATCTGGATTCGATAGTCGCCGAAGCACAGTCGGCCGTCGGCCGCACCCATGCTTTCATCGTGGTGCAGCGACTGGAGAACCTGCGCCGCAGCGGGCGCATCACAGCCGCCGCCTCATGGCTGGGCACCGCCTTGGCGCTCAAGCCGGTGCTGCGCATCGACGACGGCGTCCTGGTCCTCGCGCAGCGGGTGCGCACGACCTCGAAGGCCACCGCGGCGATGGTGGAGCAGGTGCTGGCCGCCGTGGGGGAGCGGCGCGCCGAGATCGCGGTCCATCACGTCGACAATCCGGAGGGCGCGGCCGAGGTGGCGGCAACCCTTTCCAGCGCACTTCCGGCGTGCGGAGCACCGTTGATCACCGAACTCGGACCGGTGGTCGGGGTGCACCTCGGTCCGGGTGCGGTGGGTGTGGTCGTCAGCCTCGACGCTGGTTGAGCCACGCCCTCGCATCGCCGACGCAACTCTGCGGCAGCGAGAAATGATCGTCCTTCGGATAATCGCGGGTCGCGACGTCACCGCCGAGTTTCCTCGCCGCGTCGACGTAGGCGGTCTGCCAGCTCACCGGCACCACCGTGCCGTTGTCGAAGGTGTCGATGCACACCAGCACCGGCGCGACCGGCTTCTTCCTGGCCGCTGAACCGGCGTTGATGGCGTTCTTCCACTCGCCGAAGTTCGGCGGATTCGGATTGAGCACCGCACCCTTGAGCTTGAACATGCGCAGGATCGTGTCGTTGAGGTGGTGCACCGGTTGGTTGTTCCAGGCCTTCTCGATGATCTCCACGCCCAGCGGTGTGAACGCCTGCGACAGTTGCAGTGTCGACGGATTCGCCGCCCAGGTGCCGGCCAGCACCATCACCAGGTGTGAGTCCGGAGGGATGCTGGGATCGGACAGCGCCGCGGTCACCGACGCGGGATTCTCCAGCGCGATACTGCCCACACCCGGCGACATCGGGACGGTGCCGATGAGTGTCAGATCGCCGTAGTCGGCCGGATCCAGTTCGGCCACCGCCGCCGCCGCGCCACCGCCCTGCGACCACCCCGCGCACCCCAGCACCGTGCCGGCACCGGCGTCGAGTGTGCGCGCGGCGCGCGCGAGGTAGACCGCGTCACGCGCATTGGTGATGTTCACCGTGTACTGATGCATTCCGGGAGTGCCGAGGCCCTGATAATCGGTGGCGCACACCACCCAGCCGTCGTCGATGAAGCCCTGCAGACCCGGAACGCCGTAGTCGATCTGTCTCGTCGCCTCCGGAGTGAAGTAGGTGACGAGTTCACGGGCCGGGTCGGGTTGCGCCGACGGGCAGGCCGCGTCACCGAGTCCGGTGGTGCCGTGGCACCAGGTGAGCAGCGGCCGGTTGTCGCCCGTGCCGGACGGGGCGAGCACCAGGCCGCCGGCCTCCTGGGCGACGCCGTTGACGTCGCGCGAGATGTAGCGCACGCGCCACGCGCGCGCGCCGGTGATCTGAGTGTCGACCGGCTCCTGGGAGAGCAGGCTGCCGGGTTCGCCCTTGGGCGGTTCGGGGATCATCGCCTTCGGTGCGGACGACGCTGCGCCTTCAGTTGATTTCTTCGCTGTGTCTTTCTGCTCGGTGTCCTTCGCACACGATGTGAGCAGAGGAGCGGCAACCGCCGCCGTGCCGAGTCCTGCGAGAAACGTCCGGCGCTCGATGTCCATCCGCCGCAAGCTACCCGAATCGGCCGGTCACCGGCGGCAGATCCTTCAGCGTGACGATCCCCGGCGCGGCGGCCACCACCATCGGCACCGCGTTGGTCACCGGCATCGCGGTGTAGATCATGCCCAGACCCATGAAGCCGGGCTCCTTCCAGTCCCGCGGCGGAAGGCAGTGCAGCACGGTGCGCATGTTCGGCACCCCGAACACCTGGATCACGTGGCCGTGTTCCAGCGGCTTGGGCGGAGTGACGTGATGCCCCATGATCCAGTTGAACCCCACGCTGACGACATTGCGGTCGCCGACCCAGCCGCGGTGGTACCCCATCACGGCGCCCACGGTTCCGGCCGGGATGGTCATGAAGCCCAGATCGCTGTCGCCGGTGGCGGCCGTGAACGTCACGTCGAACGTCATGCGGTCCAGGGGTGCGCCGATCGCGTCGGCCATCATCGCCGCGGACTCGGCGAACACCTCACTCTCCCGGCGCACGCTTTCGGCCAGCCCGGGGGTGTCCGGATCGCAGCCGAAGCCCATGGCGGTCTGGGTTCCGGCGGACTCGTAGGTCGAGCAGTCCACCGATTCGGTGATCCGGATCTCGTCGACCCGTTCGCAGGCGCCGGAGAGCACCATGCCGACCATGTTCGTCATCCCCGGATGTGCGCCGTTGCCGAAGATCGTGGAATTGCCACGCGCGCAGGCCTTCCGGATGCGGTCCAGATCCGCCGGCGTCTGCTTGCCGCCGGTGATCCACGCCGCCGAGGTGCAGACGTTGACTCCCGCCTCCAGTAGCCGTTCGAGTTCGTCGATGCGCGGCCACAGCGGGTTGTAGCAGCAGGCGTCGGGTTTGGCGGCCAGCAGCGCGTCGATGTCGTTGGTCGCGGTGATCCCGGTGGGTCCGCCCTGCCAGCCGGCCAGGTCGGCTGCATCGACGCCCACCTTGTCGGCCCCGTGCGCATAGACGCCCACCAGTTCCATGTCGGGACGGCTGATGATGGCGTGCAGCGAGCGCCGCCCGATGTTGCCGGTGGTCCATTGGATGACGCGGATGGGACGGTCGGGCGCAGCATTCATGGCCACACTTTATGCACAGCTGCCCTTATACACAGCTGCCCAGTCGGTGAC
>JBAXCK010000095.1:0-11767 GCA_037141465.1 Mycobacteriaceae bacterium
GCGCGATCGTCGTGGCCGCTGCGGGCGCCGCGGGCGGCAATCGTGCTCTGGCAGTCGATCGCCGTAGCGGCGGTGCTGTCGGCCTTCAGCGCCGGGTTGGCGCTGGCAGCCCGGCTCCTCGTACCCGGTCCGGATGGGCGGCCGACAGCCGACGTCCGAAGTGAGATCGGCGTGCTCGGCTGGCCACTCTGGGTGATCTCGGTCCTGACTCTCGCCGTCACCCTTCTCATCGGCATCCGGTTGGCGGTATCGGTGGCGGCCGTCGCGATCGGAACGCGGCGGCGGCGGGCACGCCACCGGATGGTTGTCGATCTGCTCGGCGAATGTCGCCAGGAACTCGACGGTGCTCGGGTGCTCGACGTGTCCGAGCCGCTCGCCTACTGTCTGCCGGGTCTACGCAGCCGCGTTGTGCTCAGCGCCGGCACCCTGAAGGCACTCACGCCACCCGAGGTGACCGCGATCCTGCGCCACGAACGCGCACACCTGCGCGCCCGTCATGACCTCGTACTCGAAGCATTCATCGCGGTGCACACCGCTTTCCCGCGTTTCGTCCGCAGTGGCAGCGCGCTGAGTGCAGTGGCTCTGCTGATCGAAGCACTCGCCGACGACGCGGCTGTCCGCACGGCCGGCCGCAGCCCCCTGGCCCGTGCGCTGGTGGCCTGCGCATCGGCACAGACCCCGGCCGGGGCGCTCGCCGCGGGCGGACCAAGCACGCTCATCCGGGTGCAGCGGCTTTCCGGGCGGCCCAACTCTCTGATGCTGTCCATCGGTGCGTACCTGGCTGCGGCCGCGGTGCTGGTCGTCCCGACTATCGCCGTGGCCGTACCGTGGCTGACCGAGCTGAGCCGGCTGTTCCAGGCCTGAATAACCCTGCCCTGAAATCCAAGCCCCGAAAGGCGATTGATGAGCCCCTCTGTCAAACCCGCGGCCCAGATCGGGGTCACCGGCCTCGCCGTCATGGGATCCAACATCGCGCGGAACTTCGCCCGGCACGGATACACCGTCGCCCTGCATAACCGCTCGATCGCGAAGACCGACGCACTGCTCGCCGAGCACGGATCCGAGGGCGACTTCGTCCGCTCGGAGACGGTCGAGGAGTTCCTGGCTGCACTGGAGCGGCCGCGGCGAGTGCTGATCATGGTCAAGGCGGGCGAGGCCACCGACGCCGTGATCAACGAACTGGCCGACGCGATGGAACCCGGCGACATCATCATCGACGGCGGTAACGCCCTCTATACCGACACCATCCGGCGCGAGAAGGCGATGCGCGAGCGTGGTCTGCATTTCGTCGGCGCCGGCATCTCCGGCGGCGAGGAGGGCGCCCTCAACGGACCCTCGATCATGCCGGGTGGTCCCGCGGAGTCCTACACATCGCTCGGCCCGCTACTGGAGGAGATCTCCGCACACGTAGACGGCGTCCCGTGCTGCGCACACATCGGCCCCGACGGTGCCGGCCACTTCGTGAAGATGGTGCACAACGGTATCGAGTACTCCGACATGCAACTCATCGGTGAGGCCTACCAACTGCTGCGCGACGGGATCGGACTCACCGCACCGCAGATCGCCGCGGTGTTCACCGAATGGAACTCCGGCGATCTGGACAGCTTCCTCGTCGAGATCACCGCCGAGGTGCTGCGCCAGATCGACGCCAAGACCGGCAGGCCACTCGTCGACCTCATTCTCGATGAGGCCGAGCAGAAGGGCACCGGGCGCTGGACGGTCAAATCCGCCCTCGATCTCGGTGTACCGGTGACCGGCATCGCCGAAGCCGTGTTCGCCCGCGCACTGTCGGGTTCGGTGCCGCAACGCCGCGCCGCGGCGGGGATGGCCGCCGGCCATCTCGGGACCAGGCCCAGCGACGCCGCGCGGTTCACCGAGGACGTCCGCCAGGCGCTGTACGCGTCGAAGATCATCGCCTACGCGCAGGGCTTCAATCAGATCCAGGCCGGTTCGCAAGAGAACGGCTGGGGAATAACGCCGGGAGTACTGGCCACCATCTGGCGCGGCGGCTGCATCATCCGGGCCAAATTCCTCAACCGGATCAAAGAGGCCTACGACGACGACCCCGACCTGCCCACCCTGATCGCGGCCCCGTACTTCCGTCACGCGGTCGAGTCCGCCATCGACGGCTGGCGCCGTGTGGTTGTCACCGCCACCGAGCTGGGCATCCCGATCCCGGGCTTCTCCTCGGCGCTGTCCTACTACGACGGTCTACGCACCGAACGTCTGCCGGCGGCACTCATCCAGGGCCAACGCGACTTCTTCGGCGCCCACACCTACGGGCGCATCGACGCCGACCCGGCCGCGCGCTTCCACACCCTGTGGAGCGGCGACCGAAGGGAGGTGCAGGTCTAGGAACGCGCATGCGACCGGCAGCGGTTCTTATGGCGTGCTCTCTGGCGGTCGGCGCCTGCGCGTCGCCCGCGCCGCCACAGGCGGATCCCGGCCCGCTGACATGGACCCGGTGCGACGAGCTTGCGGAACAGGTCCGTGAGTGCGCGACCCTGCAGGTCCCCCTGGACTACGCCGATCCGTCCGGCCCGACGATCACCCTGGCACTGGCCCGGATCCCGGCCCGCGGACCGGGCCCGCGGGCCGGCACGATCCTGGTCGACCCAGGCGGGCCCGGGATCTCCGGCGTCGACGAGATCCTGACCCTGCCCCGCCAACTCAGTCCGCCGGTGGAGGCCCGCTACGACGTGGTGGGCTGGGACCGGCGCGGGGTGGGCCGCAGCGATCCGCTGTGGTGCCGCACACCCGCCCAGATGGGTGACTACGCCCGCGCCCTGTCCGGTGCACAGTGGGTGACGTCGACCGACTCGCCGGCGGTGTCGGCATGGGCCGCGCAGGCCCGGAGCTTCGCCGATGGGTGCGCCACCGGCAATCCCGCATTGGTCGCCCACATCGGCACCCGTGCCTCGGCGCGGGACATGGAATCGATCCGGCGCGCGCTCGGCGAACCGACGATGAACTACGTCGGCTGGTCGCACGGAACGAAACTGGGAGCCTTCTACATCGAGATGTACCCACAGCTGGTGGGCCGGATGGTCCTGGACAGCGCCATCGACCCGTCGCTGACGATCACCGAATACAACAGGGGCCAGTCCCGTGCGCTGGAAGCCCAGCTGATGCGTTTCGTGGACTACTGCACAGCGGCCGGTGACTGCCCGCTGCCGGCCGATCACGCCGCCGCAACCGCCGCGCTGAAGAACTACCTGCTGGCACTGCCCACTCAGGACAGCGGCCCCACAACCGTCACCCGGGCCGACGTGATGGCCGCACTCAGTGATGCGATGTACGTCCCCCCGCACTCCTACCCCGCCCTGATCGAGGCACTGCGCGCGGGCCTGACCGGACACGGCGCGGGGTTGATCGAACTCGGTGGCTTGCGTACCGCGACGACGAACAGACTCAACGCCCTCTACGCCATCAACTGCTACGACTCGACTCAGACACCTGACGTGGCCGGGACCGCCCGACTGGCCCGGGACTGGGACGCCGACACCCCGATCTTCGGATCGGTGAACGCCTGGGGCGGTCTGCGCTGCAATCAGTTCCCGGCGCGCGATCCGATCGGTCCGCAGCGGGTCAGGGGCGAGGGCGCACCGCCGGTCGTCATCGTCGGCGCGCTGAGAGACGGCGCCACCCCGATCGAGTGGTCCAGGGCGCTGGCCGGCCAACTGGTGTCGGCCCGCCTGGTCGTCGCCGACACCGACGTGCACTCGGTCTATCCGGACCACAACACGTGCGTGGCGGGTATCGTCGACGCCTATCTGCTGGACGGCACGGCTCCCCCGGCGCTCACCGACTGCCCCGCCGGCTGAACCCGCGAGGAGTGCGCGACCGCACACTAAGCTCGCCCCGTGCGTTTCCTCCACGGCCACACCCCGCCCTACGACCTCACCTACGACGACGTCTTCATCGTCCCGGGCCGCTCGGACGTCGACTCCCGCTTCGACGTCGACCTGTCGACATCGGACGGCACCGGCACCACCATCCCCGTGGTGGTGGCCAATATGACCGCGGTCGCGGGCCGGCGAATGGCCGAGACGGTGGCGCGCCGAGGCGGCATCGTGGTGCTGCCGCAGGACCTGCCAACCGATGCGGTGCGGCAGACAGTCGAGTGGGTCAAGAGCCGGGATCTGATCGCCGACACCCCGGTGACGCTGACGCCGGACGACTCGGTGTCCGATGCAGTCGCGCTGATGCACAAACGGGCGCACGGCGCCGCCGTCGTCGTCTCCGACGGCCGGCCGGTCGGGCTGGTGACCGAGGGGACAACAGCGGGCGTCGACCGCTTCGCCCGGGTGCGCGACGTCGCGACGAGTGAATTCGTCACCGCGCCGATGGGGTCGGATCCGCGAGCGGTTTTCGAACTCCTCGAGCACGCGCCCATCGGCGTCGCCGTGCTCACCAACGCCGATGGCACATTGGGCGGAGTGCTGACCCTGCTGGGCGCGATCCGTGCCGGGATCTACTCCCCCGCCGTCGACCGGCGGGGTCGCCTGCGCATCGCCGCCGCGGTCGGTATCAATGGCGACGTCGCGGCCAAGGCGAAGGCGTTAGCCGGATGCGGGGTCGACCTGCTGGTGATCGACACTGCACACGGTCACCAGGAGAAGATGCTGGACGCGGTCAAGGCCGTCTCCGCACTGGACCTCGGCCTTCCACTGGCGGCGGGCAATGTGGTCTCCGCCGAGGGCACCCGGGACCTCATCGCCGCGGGCGCATCGATCGTCAAGGTCGGGGTGGGCCCGGGAGCGATGTGCACCACCAGGATGATGACCGGAGTGGGCCGCCCGCAGTTCTCGGCAGTGCACGAATGTGCCGCGGCGGCGCGAGAAGCCGGCGGGCACGTCTGGGCGGACGGCGGCGTGCGCCATCCCCGCGACGTCGCACTGGCCGTGGCCGCGGGAGCATCCAACGTGATGATCGGATCCTGGTTCGCCGGCACCTACGAATCCCCCGGCGATCTGCTGTTCGATCGCGACGGCCGACCCTACAAGGAGAGCTACGGCATGGCATCCAAGCGTGCCGTGGCCGCCCGGACGGCCGGTGACAGCGGATTCGACCGGGCACGAAAGGCACTCTTCGAAGAGGGCATCTCGACGTCGCGCATAGCAGTGGATCCCGACCGGGGCGGCGTGGAAGACGTTCTGGACCACATCACCGCGGGGGTGCGAAGCACCTGCACCTACGTGGGCGCCTCCACGCTGGCCGAACTGCACGACCGCGCCGTGCTGGGAGTCCAGTCCGCGGCGGGCTTCGCTGAGGGACACCCGTTACCCACCGGGTGGTGAGGCGCCGAACAGCTAACATGGCACTTCTAATGGGACCTCTCCTCGGCCCTCGACCCAAAGGGATGAGCGTGGTGCGGTGAGCACCCTCACGGTGGTGCTGAGCCTGCTGGGGTTCATCCTGCTGACTCTCGGCACGGCGGTGTTCGTCGCCGCGGAGTTCTCGCTGACCGCTCTGGAACGCAGTACCGTCGATGCCAACGCCCGTACCGGCGGCGCCCGCGACAAGATGGTTCAGCGCGCGCACCGGACCCTGTCCTTTCAGTTGTCGGGGGCACAGGTCGGCATCTCGGTCACCACCCTGATCACCGGCTATCTCTCCGAGCCCGTGATCGCCCGGCTCCTGAAGCCGGTGGCAGCCGCCGCCGGTATTCCCGAGCGCTGGATCGAGGGCGTCGCCCTCATCGTGGCGTTGTTCATCGCGACATCGGTGTCGATGGTCTTCGGCGAACTGGTCGCCCAGTACCTGGCGATCGCGGTGCCGCTGCCCACCGCACGTATCGTCGCCGGCCCGCAGGTGCTGTTCTCAGCGGCTGTCACCCCGCTGATCCGTCTCACCAACGGCGCCGCCAACCGGGTGCTGCGCCGCTTCGGGATCGAGCCCGCCGACGAGTTGAGCTCAGCGCGTTCCCCCCAGGAGCTGGTATCGCTGGTGCGCAACTCCGCTCAGCAGGGTGCGCTGGACGCCCCCACCGCCAAACTCATCGACCGCTCCCTGCAGTTCGGCGCGCGAACCGCCGAGGAGTTCATGACGCCGCGTTCCAAGATCGAGTCGCTGGAGGCCGATGAGACCGTCAGCGATCTACTGGCGAAAGTCCGCCAGACCGGACACTCCCGCTTTCCGGTGACGCGCGGCGACCTCGACGAGACGATCGGCGTGGTGCATCTCAAACAGGTCTTCGAGATTCCGCATGCCGAGCGGGTGCGAACCCGACTCGACAGCCTTGCCAAGATCGTGCCGATAGTGCCCTCGACTCTGGACGGGGATGCGCTGATGGAACAGATCCGCGCCCCCGGCCTGCAGACGGCTCTGGTCGCTGACGAGTATGGCGGTATCGCCGGCATGGTCACGGTCGAGGATCTGATCGAGGAGATCGTCGGTGACATCCGCGATGAGCACGATGAGTCGACACCCGATGTGATGAGGATCTACGGCGGTCACCGGGTGTCGGGTCTGCTGCGGATCGACGAGGTCGCCGACGAGACCGGATTCAAGGCGCCCGAGGGAGATTACGAGACCATCGGCGGATTGGTGATGCACGTACTGGGCCGGATTCCCGATGAGGGCGACACGGTCGAACTGGTCGCCTTCGATTCCGATGCACCGCCGGATCAGCCGCCGCGCTGGCGTGCCACGGTGGCGCGGATGGACGGCCGCCGCATCGACCTGCTGGACCTGGTCGCACTTCGCGTAGCCGACGACGAAGTTGCCGACGAGGAAGAGGCCCGCTGATGAGTGATCTGCTCGCCGTTGTCGTCACGGTCCTGCTGATCGCGGCCAACGCGTTCTTCGTCGGTGCGGAGTTCGCACTGATCTCCGCACGGCGTGACCGTCTGGAAGCACTCGCCGAACAGGGCAAGCGCGGCGCCGTCAACGTCATCCGGGCCGGCGAGGATCTGGCCGTCATGCTGGCCGGTGCACAACTGGGCATCACCGTGGGTTCGATCGTGCTGGGCCGGGTTGGCGAACCGGCCGTCGCCCACCTCCTCGAGCCCGTGTTCGAGTTCTTCGGCGTGCCAGACAGCGTGCTGCACACGGTGTCGTTCCTCGTCGCCATCACCATCGTGGTGATCCTGCACGTCCTGCTGGGCGAGATGGTGCCCAAGAACATTGCGCTGGCCGGCCCGGAGAAGGCCGCCATGCTGCTGGTGCCGCCCTACCAGTGGTGGGTGAAGATAACCCGACCGATCATCGCCGTGTACGACTGGTGCGCACGGACGGTGGTGCGGGCACTGGGTGTCGAGCCCAAGACCGAACTGGAGAACACCGTCTCGATGGTCGAACTCGCCGAGATGATCGCCGAATCGCGATCACAGGGCCTGCTCGACCCTGAGGAACACAACCGCCTGTCTCGGGCGCTGCAGATCCGCAACCGAATGGTCAGCGATGTCTCGGTGCCGCTCGTCGACATCGTCTCGGTTCCGGCGGCTGCAGGTGGTGCGGGTCCTCGGGTGGCAGACATCGAGGCTGCGCTGGCAAAAACCGGCTATTCACGCTTCCCGGTGGTGGACTCCGCCGGCGATTTCACCGGCTTCGTCCACATCAAGGACATGCTCGACCTCGTCGACCATCCGGATGCTGTTGTCAGTGCGTCGTCTGTTCGCTACCTGCCGCGCATGCCGGCCACCATGCCGCTGCCGGACGCACTGTCGCGGCTCCGCGGGGACAACAGTCACTTGGCCCTACTCACCGCCGGTGACGGCTCGGTGAGTGCAATGGTGGCGCTGGAGGACCTCGTCGAGGATCTGGTGGGTGCGGTCCGAGACGGAACTCACCGATAGGATGAGGAATTTCCGGCAGGAGGGACAACAATGAGCGGCACCCCGACAAGCGACCGCGTCGTCGTGGGCAATCTGCATGTCGCGCGGCCGCTGTACGACTTCATCACCAACGAGGCCCTGCCGGGAACAGGGCTCGACCCGGACAGCTTCTGGGCCGGGGCCGACAAAGTGATCACCGATCTGACCGGACGCAACACCGAACTGCTCGCCCAGCGCGAGGAACTGCAGTCGCAGATCGACCGGTATCACCGCCAGCGCGTCATCGGCGGCATCGATGCGGCCGAGTATCAGCAATTCCTCGTCGACATCGGCTACCTGCTCCCGGAGCCCCCGGACTTCACCATCACCACCGCCGGTGTGGACTCCGAGATCACCTCGACCGCTGGACCCCAACTGGTGGTGCCGATCCTCAATGCCCGTTTCGCCCTCAACGCCGCGAACGCCCGATGGGGTTCGCTCTACGACGCGCTGTACGGCACCGACGTCATCAGCGAATCCGACGGTGCCCAGAAGGGCGAGCGCTACAACACCGTGCGGGGTGACAAGGTGATCGCCTACGCACGCCGATTCCTCGACGACGCAGTGCCACTGGCGGGTGCCAGCTATACCGACGTCACCGGATTCCTGGTCGAGGACGGCCGCCTGGAGGTGGCGCTGGCCGACGGTGACGTGACGGGTCTGGCCGACCAGGGCCAGTTCGCCGGCTACACCGGTGCGCCCAACTCGCCGGCATCGATCCTCCTGGTCAATCACGGACTGCACATCGAGATCGAGATCGACCGAGACTCCCCCATCGGATCCACCGATCCGGCGGGAATCAAGGATGTGGTCCTCGAATCGGCCATCACCACGATCATGGACTTCGAGGACTCGGTGGCCGCCGTGGACGCCGAGGACAAAGTGCTCGGATACCGGAACTGGTTGGGACTCAACACCGGTGATCTGGCTGAAGAGGTCAGCAAGGGCGGCAAAGTGTTTACCCGTGTGCTCAACGGCGACCGGACCTACACCGCCCCCGACGGATCCGAGCTGACACTGCCCGGCCGCAGCCTGCTGTTCGTCCGCAACGTCGGGCACCTGATGAAAAACGACGCGATCATCGACGAGGACGGCAATGAGGTCTTCGAGGGCATCCAGGACGCGTTGTTCACCGCGCTGATCGCCATGCACGGACTCGCCGGGCAGAACAGCCGCACCGGATCCATCTACATCGTCAAGCCCAAGATGCACGGACCCGACGAGGTGGCTTTCACCTGCGAGCTGTTCAGCCGCGTCGAGGATGTGCTGGGCCTGCCCCAGGGGACCATCAAGGTCGGGATCATGGATGAGGAGCGTCGCACGACGCTCAACCTCAAGGCGTGCGTCAAGGCGGCGGCGGATCGCGTGGCCTTCATCAACACCGGATTCCTCGACCGCACCGGCGACGAGATCCACACGTCGATGGAGGCCGGGCCCATGGTGCGCAAGGGTGCGATGAAGACCCAGCCGTGGATCCTGGCCTACGAAGACCAGAACGTCGACGTGGGACTGGCGGCCGGCTTCGCAGGCCGCGCTCAGATCGGCAAGGGCATGTGGGCGATGACCGATCTGATGGCCGACATGGTCGAGCAGAAGATCGCCCAACCGCGGGCCGGTGCGACCACCGCATGGGTTCCCTCGCCGACGGCGGCGACCCTGCACGCGATGCACTACCACCACGTCGACGTCGACGCGGTGCAGGCCGGACTCGCCGGGAAGAGACGCACGAGCATCGATCAGTTGCTGACCCTGCCGCTGGCCCGCCATGAGCTCGCCTGGTCACCGGAGGAGATCCACGAGGAGGTCGACAACAACTGCCAGTCGATCCTCGGTTACGTGGTGCGCTGGATCGATGCCGGCGTGGGCTGCTCGAAGGTCCCCGACATCCACGATGTCGCGCTGATGGAGGATCGCGCCACCCTGCGGATCTCGAGTCAACTGCTGGCCAACTGGCTGCGCCACGGCGTCATCACCGAAGCCGACGTCGAGGAGAGTCTGCGCCGGATGGCTGCGGTCGTCGACCAGCAGAACGCCGACGACCCCGCCTATCTGCCGATGGCGCCCGACCCCGACGGCAGCATCGCCTTCCAGGCGGCCCGCGACCTTATCGTGGCCGGAGCCACTCAGCCCAGCGGATACACCGAGCCGATCCTGCACCGCCGACGTCGCGAGTACAAGGCCCGCCGCCGCGGGTGACCTAGACTCGGCGAGTGGGCAGGCACAGCATTCCCAGTTCTGACGACTCCGCCGGCGAGGACGCAAACCCCCCCTCAGGGCGGATACCGCGCGCGGATCAGGGCTGGCAGGGTCGCCGCCGACGCGCCGACGGCGGACGCCGCGGCGTGAGCGCAGGCGTGATCGCCGCACTGGCCACCGTCGTCGTTCTCGTCGGCGGCATCATCCTGTGGCGTTTCTTCGGCGACTCGCTGTCGAAACGGTCCGCCGATGCCGCGCAGCAGTGCCTGCAGGGCACCGCCACCGTCGCCGTGGTCGCCGATCAGTCGATCGCCGAACAGGTGAACTCCTTCGCCGAGAGCTACAACGCCGAAGCCACCCCGGTGGGTGATAAATGCGTACAGGTCACCGTCACGACCGCCGATTCCGACGCTGTCGTTCGCGGACTCACCTCGATCTGGCCGGCGGATCTCGGCGAGCGCCCGGCGCTGTGGATCCCGGCGAGCTCGGTGGGCTCGGCGCGGCTTCAAGCCGCCGTCGGCAAGCAGATTGTCAGCGATGCGCGTTCCCTCGTCGTCTCACCGGTCGTGCTTGCGGTGTCGCCGAAGCTCAAAGACGCTCTGGGGCAGCGCGGTTGGGCTGATCTGCCCGGTCTGCAGTCCGGGCCGACCGCACTGGACGGCATTAATCTGCCCGGCTGGGGATCGCTGCGACTCGCGCTTCCGACATCAGGTTCGGCCGACGCCGCCTACCTGACCGCCGAGGCCGTGGCCACCACCGCGGCGCCACCGAACACCTCCCCCACCGCTGGACTGGCTGCGGTCAGCACACTGCTGGCCGGACAGCCGCGGCTGGCGGATAACACCGCGGGGCAGGCATGGGGTGTGCTGACCGCCGCCGGTGACCCTGCTGCGGCCCCCGTACACGCCGTCGCGATGACCGAGCAGCAGGTGTTCAAGCGCACCTCCGACATGCCGGATGCCACGAACAGTGTCGCCGCGTGGGCGCCGGGTGGCTTGGCTGCGGTTGCCGATTACCCGACCGTGTTGCTCTCGGGTCCGTGGCTTTCGGAGGAGCAGGTGAGTGCCGCCAGCGAATTCGCCCGCTTCATGCGCAAGCCCGAGCAACTCGAGCGCCTGGCCGCGGCTGGCTTCCGGGCCGAGGGCGCCACACCGGAGGGCAACGACGTCATCAGATTCCCGGAGCTCCCGGCTCCCCTTCCGGTGGCCGACGACGCGGTTCGCGCCACCGTTGCCGCCGCGGTGGCACCGGCCGGGGTGGCCACCACCACGGTGGTACTCAACGAGGGACTGACCGGCGATGAGGGCGGCAGGCCGCGGCTGTCCAACGTCATCGCGGCGCTGCGTGACCGGATCAACGCACTGCCGCCCAACGCCTCGGTGGGCCTGTGGACGTTCAACAAGGTGGACAGCGGTGCGGCGGTTACCACCGGGTCGCTCTCTGAGCCGTTGGGCAACCAGCCCCGCTCGGCCGCGTTGGTCGGAGTGCTGGACACCACGACGCCGACCAGCGGTGGCGGGCTGTCCTTCACCACACTGAGAGCGGCTTATGCCGATGCGGTTGCGAAATTCACAGCGGGAGTTCCCAATTCGGTCCTGGTGATCACCCAGGGCCCGCACACCGACCAGTCACTGGACGGAGCGGGCCTGCAGGACGCCATCAAGGCGGCGACCGATTCGAACCGGCCGGTGGCGGTCAACGTCATCAGCTTCGCCGGCGACCCCGACCGCCCGACCTGGGAGGCGGTCGCGGCG
>JBAXCK010000096.1:0-11711 GCA_037141465.1 Mycobacteriaceae bacterium
CCTACGCCGGAGTTGTGCCCTACACCAGAGACTGGATCGCACCTCGGGCGAAATACGCCACGAAGCCGGCAGCCACCACCCACAGCAGCGGACTGATCTGACGTACGCGTCCCGCGGCGCAGCGCATCACTGTCCAACTGATGAATCCGACACCGATTCCATTGGCAATCGAATAGCTCAGCGGCATCACCGCGACGGTCAGCACCACCGGAAGGGCGATGGTGAATTCGGAGAGATCGATGTGGCGCAGTTGCGACGCCATCATTGCACCGACCACCACCAGGGCGGCCGCGGCGACTTCGGTCGGCACGATCGACGCGAGTGGAGCGATGAACATCGCGGCAAGGAAGAGCGTCCCGGTGACCAGGTTGGCCAGACCGGTGCGGGCACCTTCCTCGATTCCGGCGCCCGATTCGATGAATACCGTGTTCGACGACGCCGACGTGGCGCCACCGGCCACCGCGCCGACGCCCTCGACGATCAATGCGGGACCGAGCCTGGGAAAGTTGCCCTTCGCGTCGGCCAGTCCGGCTTCGCGGGACAGGCCCGTGAAGGTGCCCAGTGCGTCGAAAAAGTTCGCGAACACCAGACTGAACACCAGAATCGTGGCCGACAGGGCGCCGATGCGGGCGAAGCTGTCCAGACTGAACGCGCCGACGAGGGAGAAGTCAGGCATCGCGAACGGCGAACCGTTCAATGCGGGCACCGATAAACGCCACCCGCCCGGGTGATCGACTGCCGATCCGAGGTGCCACACCGCTTCGATGCCGACCGCGCCGACGGTTCCGGTCACGAGTCCGATCAGAATTCCGCCGCGCACCCGTCGCGCAACGAGAACCCCTATCAGCAACAAGGTGAGCACGAAGACCACCGTGGGCACCGTTGTGATGTACCCCTTTCCGCCGGCACCCAGCCCGACAGGAGGAGCCGGAGAGCCGGTGGCGCCGATGAAGCCGGCGTCGACGAGGCCGATGAAGAGGATGAACAATCCGATGCCGGCCGTGATCGCCAGCTTCAACTCCAGCGGCACCGCGTCGAAGATCAGCCGCCGCAGACCACTGGCGGACAGGACGACGATGATGATGCCGTTGATCACGACCAGACCCATCGCCTCGGGCCAGGTGACCGTGCCGACCACCGAGGTAGCTAAGAACGAATTGATCCCCAGGCCGGCGGCGAACGCGAACGGCAATCGGGCGACGACACCGAAGAGGATCGTCATCACACCGGCGGTCAGTGCCGTCACTGCAGAAACCTGCGCGAAGGCGAGTTGATTGCCGACGACGTCCTCGGGTCCAGACAGGATGATCGGGTTCAGCACGATGATGTAGGCCATCGCGATGAACGTGACCAGACCGCCACGGATCTCCGAGCCTACGGTCGAACCGCGCCCGCTGATGTCGAAGAAGCGATCGAGGCGGCTGCGCTGCAGGCGTTCGCCTGATGGGCGTGTCACTTCAGCGGGGTTGGTTCGACAACCCCGATCTCCGCGGGATTGGTGACCGCCGCGGGCAGGAACCGTTCGATGCAGAAGACGAACAGACCACCGCCGATCAGTCCACCGATGAGCGGAGCGACGATCGGCAGCCAGAAGTACAGTTCCGGACCGTTGGCGGAGAACCACGCATCCTGATATCCGGTCAGCCAGGAGGCCAGCCGCGGTCCGAAGTCACGGGCCGGGTTGATCGCATACCCGGCATTGGCACCCCAGCCGAGACCGATAGCGACCACCAGCAGGCCGATGATCAGCGGCCCCAGATTGGACAGCGGCGGGTTGTTGACCGCGCTGGTCAACGCGAAGATCACCGCCACCAGGATCGCGGTCCCGACCATCTGGTCGGAGAAAGCGGTCAGTATCGATACGCCGCTGTCCGGAGATGTGGAGAAGATTCCCTGGGTGGCCTTGGTGTGGTTGGGATCGACCTTGAAGATCAGGTCGCTGTAGTTCAGCCTGACGATCAGTGCGCCGACGAAGGCGCCGGCCACCTGGGCGGCGACGTACGGTGCGATCTTGCGGGCGGGGAACCCCTTGAACGCCGCGAGCGCCACCGTCACCGCGGGGTTGAGGTGAGCTCCGCTGAGTCGTCCGGCGACGTAGACCCCCATGGTGACCCCGAGTCCCCAGCCCCAGGCAACGGAGTTGTAGTCCCCGGTGGCTCCGGGTGCGGTCGACAGCGCAGTCCCACCGGTGACCACCTGGGCCACCACCCCGCATCCGAAGAGAATCAGCAACATCGTCCCGAAGAATTCTGCCGAGCATTCACCGAGCAGGGGAGTTCGATTCATGGGAGGAGTTCCTTTCCGCGATCCCACGGAAACTAGCAACGCCCCAACCTCGCCGTACGGCTTTTCCGGCATCGGGGTGCTACAACCTCTGCATGGCCAAGGTCAGCCGTCGCCGGCGCCGGCGGGTTCTCGCCATCGCCCTGGCCGTCGTCGTGGTCGCCGCAGTGGCCGGGCTGCTGCTCTGGCAGGAACGGGCCGGGCAGACAGCCAGTGGTTCGCCGACCTGGCGCGCCGGTGATCCGACCTCGAGTGCCGTACCGCCTTCGGCCTCGCCGGAGTCCCGCTTCGACATCGCCCGCCGGCAACTCGCGGCGTTGCAGGTACGTGGCTGGGACCGCACGTCGGATTTCCAGCGCTACCAGTTCGGCGAGGCATGGAGTGATGACGTCAATGTGGAGTTCGGCCACAACGGCTGCAACACTCGCGACGACATCCTCAAGCGCGATCTGCAGAACCTCGTCGTGCGTCCATTCACCTGCTTTGCGCAAAGCGGCACCCTTGTGGACCCCTACACCGGCACGACGATCAACTTCGTGCGCGGGCCACAGAGTTCGAATGCCGTCGAGATCGACCACGTGGTCTCACTGGCCGACGCCTGGTACAAGGGTGCCCGGGCCTGGGATCCGCAGCGCCGGCTGGACTTCGCCAACGATCCGCGGAATCTGCTTGCGGTCAGCCCGCAGGCGAACTTCGACAAAGCGTTCCGCGATGCGGCGTCCTGGCTTCCGCCGAATCAGAGCTTCCGGTGTGATTTCGTCGCCCGCCAGATCGACGTGAAGACCGCCTACGGGCTGTGGCTGTCAGCCAAGGAGAAGAAGGCGATGGCCGACGTGCTGGCGGGCTGCTAGGGGTTAGCGTTGTCACATGACGATGCGACGACCGGTGGCGGTGGTGACCGGCGCGAGCCGCGGCGCCGGGCGCGGCATCGCCGCGGCGCTCGGCGCGGCGGGCTGGCGGGTGTACATGACCGGGCGGACGGTGAACGAGGCCGGTGCGGCGCGGGTGGAGGCACTCGGCGGTGAAGCCGTCGCCGTACCCGTCGACCACGCGGACGACACCGCCGTGGCCGGATTGTTCGCCCGCATCGGCGATCAGGAGGGCCACCTGGACCTGCTGGTGAATAACGCGGCCGTCATCAGCGACCGGTTGACCGATCCCGCACCGTTCTGGGAGAAGCCTCTGGAACTGGCCGACGTCCTCAACGTCGGGCTCCGGTCGGCATACGTGGCATCCTGGTACGCCGCGCCCCTGCTGTTGCGCGCCGAACGCGCTCTGATCGCCTTCACGTCCTCACCCGGTTCGGTGTGCTACATGCACGGCCCGGCGTATGGCGCGCAGAAAGCCGGCGTGGACAAGATGGCCGCCGACATGGCCGTCGATTTCCGAGGATCCGGTGTGGCCACGGTGTCGGTCTGGATGGGCATCCTGATCACCGAACGAATGCGGGCCGCGTTCGAGGGTAAGCCGGATGCGCTGGCGGCATTCGCAGAGCATGCCGAGACACCGGAGTTCACCGGACGGCTGATCGATGCCCTCTACCGCGACCCCGAACTCGAGTCGCTGTCCGGCCGGACGCTGATCGCGGCCGAACTCGCCGACCGCTACGGCATCACCGACGACGCCGGTCGTCGTCCGCCGTCACATCGCGGGGTTCTCGGTGCGCCGCGCGAACCGAGTTCCGTGGTGGTTCGTTAGTCCTCTTTGCGAATGAGCCGTTGCAATGCGGCACGATCGGGTTTGAGCAATTCGGCGATGCGATCGGCGTTGACGTCGGCGACGATGATCTCACCGACGTCTTTGTTGACGCCGCTGAAGATGCCGTGCGCCTTCATCTTCTCGGTCTGATAGACGTTGTCCTCGGTGGGCGTGACGTAGTACACCGCCTCGGCCTTGAAACGGTGCACCAGCCAGAGATGCACCAGTGTCATCAGGCGCTTCTGTCGCATCTTGGCGGCGTAGGTGTTCTGGTCGCGCACGGTGAGGATGCTGCGTCCGTGGCGGTCCTTGATCGGGTCGAACACCACGTCGGCGAGTTTCTCGCCGTCGCTGTCGCCGAAGATGTCGAGTTCCAGAACGTCCGAGCCGGCACGTCGCGGACGCAACTGCACCCGCAGACGTTCACCGAGTTTGTAATGTTCGCTCCACAGTGCCAGCCAGTCCTCGAGCAACTTCTTGGGCACTTCGGTCTGCACGAGGTGCTGAACCTGCGTGGAGCCCTTGCCCATCGACTTGGTGGTCGCGGTGCGTCCGGATGACGCAGCCAGGGCCGCGTCGCTTCGCGGACCTCCGACCAGGGTCTGCGGTGTGCGATAGGGGGACTCGATGAGTCGCATCTTGCGCTGCAGTCGCGCCAGGGCCAGCATGCCGTCCTGGCGCAGCGCGGTCGCGAACTCCTCTGCGGCCACGCCGTCGATCTGATGACCGCCGTAGGTCATGAAGTTGAAGACGAAGCCCATCTTCCCGATCTGCTCGGGGAAGGCGCGCATCTCGTCGTCGCTCATACCGGTGGTGTCCCAGTTGAACGAGGGGGAGAGGTTGTACGCCAGCATCTTGTCCGGATACACCGCGTGGACGGCCTCGGCGAACTCGCGGGCTTCGGCGAGGTCGGCGGTCTTGGTCTCCATCCAGAGGATGTCCGCGAACGGTGCGGCGGCCAGGGACTTCGCAATCGCGTACGGGATGCCGCCGCGCACCTGGTAATAGCCCTCAGACGTCTTCGCGCGCTCGCAGTCCCACGGCGCGTCGACGCCGAGTTCCCGTGCCTTGTTCTGGGCCGCGTACAGCGAGGCGGTCTTGGCGAACTCGAGCCATTCAGCGGGCTTCATCGCCAGTGCCTCGCCCTCGCTCTCCTTGAATCGCAGCACCTCGGCGACAGCGTTGCCGAAGGTGTCCAATCCGGCGTCGTTCTGCCAGGCGTCGACGAACTGCGACTCCACCCGATCAAGGAGTGCGTCCAGAGAACCGGAGCGGTCCTTGCTCCACACCGCCGCTGCCTCGTCGATCGCGCCGGTGATCCCATGGCTGGCGAGCCAGGAGTCGGCAACGGCGTATTCGCCTTCAGGTAACGCGTACAGGAGGTGTCCGTTGAGCTCGGTGACGCCCTGGGAGTGGAAGCGGCGCAGCATCGCCAGGAAGCAGGCTTTGTACGGCGGCACATCGAGGTTGGTCACGCCGAGCAGGAAGGGATGGTCCCGCTCATCGGAACGGCCGTCGAGGAGATTGGCCGCTTCGGCGTCGGTCCGCGCCACGATGATGCCGGGCACGTTCATGATGTCGAGTTGGAAGCGGGCGGTGTTGAGCCGCTTGATCTGCTCATCGGAGGGGACCAGAACCTTGCCACCCTGGTGTCCGCATTTCTTGGTGCCGGGTCGCTGATCCTCGATGTGGTAGCCGGTGACGCCGGCTTCCACGAAGCGGCGAATCAGGTTGCGCACATGCGGGTCTCCGCCGTGACCGGTGTCGGCGTCGGCGATGATGAATGGCCGGTAGTCCACCGCAGGCGTGGCGGCACGCTGCTCCTCGGTCATCTGCAAACGCAGATACTGCTGGTTGCGGTCCGCGGTCAGCAGAGCGCGCACCAGGCCGGCCGCCTCGTCGGGCACCTGGCTCAGCGGATAACTGGCCAGGTCCGGACCCGGATCCTCGGTGGTGGAACCCTTGGCCGAGGTGGCCCAGCCGCCCAGATAGATGCCCTCGATGCCGCAGCGCTTCATCGTCACGGCCTGACCGGGCGAGTACGGCCCGAAGGTGGTGATCGACTTCTTCTGGGCGAAGAGCTCGCGTAGCCGGGCGTAGAAGGCGGCGGACGCCTCCCGGGCGACGGTGTAGTCGACGCCGATTGTCCCTCGTTGCTCAACCACCTGACGGGCGGTGTAGAGCCGGGTGATGCCCGTGAATCGGGGGCTGTCGAAGTAACGCTGTGTGGCAGCGACCTCGGCGTCGAAGTCCGTGGTGCTCACCCGGTCCACTTCCATGATGGACATTTCTGCTCCTTGTCGAGCCGGTGTCGTGGCGCTGACGCGCCCTGGTATCCATCTAAGCGCGCCGCCCTCCGATTATCCCGAGCGGGGTGCTCAGGCGACTGCCTCGGCCTCGGGTGCCGGGAGAAGATCGGGCGGCAGGTCCGGCGCAGCAGACAGCGCGGCGTCGTCGGGCTCGGCCACCGGCAGCACGGCACCGGCTTCCGGGTCCGCTTCGCTCATCTCCTTGGCCGCAACCGGCAGGTACATGTGGTGTGTGAACTGAGGCTGGTAGGCACCGCCCCCGCCCACGCGGACGCCGGTGCCGCTTTCTCCGCTGGAGACCGCAGTGCCGTCCGGCAGAGTGACGGCTGCATGGCCGCCGTTCCATCCGATCACCACCGAGTTCGGGGCGGTGCCGTAGTGGAAGCCGCGGGCGAGAAGGGCGGGCTCCATGTTGCCGGTGTTGAAACGACTGCCGAAGGCCGGACGACCGGATGCCACATTGGCAACCCAGGACGCCAAGCCCGAACAGTCGGTGCCGGCGGGAGTGTCGCCGCCCGGAATGTACGGCGTGCCCGCAACCTGACCGATAAGCGACATCAATGCCGCGAGAGCAAACATGGAAAAGACGCTAACAACAAGCGTGCAATTCCCCCAAAGTCTGTGGCGTGTCTCACGAATGACGTTGCCAGCAAATCCGCTGGTGACGAAACTCGTTGGCAATCAGCGCAATACGAGCAGAGAGATGAATCCGAGACCCGAGAAACCACATGCGGGCAGCCGTTCTTCATATGCCCGATGTACGCTCGTTACAGTCCGTAGCAATTTTTCCCCATCCCGCATATTCGGGTAGACCGCACGGCAGGATGAGCCCATGCGTGAATACCTGAAGTTCTACATCGACGGTCAGTGGGTCGATCCGGTCGAGTTGCGCCGACTCGACGTCGAGAACCCCGCCACCGAGCAGGTGTGCGGCACGATCGCCATCGGCGGTTCCCAGGACGTCGACCGGGCGGTCGCGGCAGCCCGGCTGGCATTCGGCCGATGGTCGGGCAGCACCCGCGACGAGCGCCTCGATCTGCTGCAGGCGCTGATGGGCGAGTACCAGAAGCGGAGTGGGGACCTGGCCGAAGCCGTCACCGAAGAGATGGGCGCACCACCTGCGCTTGCCGCAGGGCCCCAGGTGCAGATGGGAGTCGGCCACCTGGTGACTGCCATCGACGTCCTGAAGAACTTCGTCTTCGAGCAGCCGCACGGCTCGACGCTGGTGGTCAAGGAGCCGATCGGCGTTTGCGGCCTGATCACTCCGTGGAACTGGCCGCTCAATCAGATCGCGTGCAAGGTTTTCCCCGCTCTCGCCGCGGGCTGCACCATGGTTCTCAA
Source organism: Mycobacteriaceae bacterium (assembly GCA_037141465.1). Lineage (GTDB taxonomy): Bacteria > Actinomycetota > Actinomycetes > Mycobacteriales > Mycobacteriaceae > Mycobacterium. The sequence continues at coordinate 7,632 of JBAXCK010000096.1, forward strand.
GCCCTCGGAGGTCGCGCCCTTCTCCGGACAGATCTTCACCGAGATCATGCACGCCGCCGGTGTGCCCGCGGGTGTCTACAACATGGTTCACGGTGACGGGCCGGGGGTGGGGACGGCGCTGTCCAGCCATCCCGGAATCGACATGATGTCGTTCACCGGATCCACCCGGGCCGGTATCGAAGTAGCGCGGAACGCGGCACCAACGGTCAAGCGGGTGACGCAGGAACTCGGCGGCAAGAGTCCCAACATCGTTCTCGACGATGCCGCGTTTCCCCAGAGCGTGGCAGGCGGCGTGATGGCGATGATGCTCAACTCCGGACAGAGCTGCAATGCCCCGTCCCGAATGCTGGTTCCGCGCGACCGGATGGACGAAGCGGTCGCGGTGGCCCGGGCCACCGCTGAATCGGTCAAGGTGGGCAACCCTGCCGATCCATCCGCGATCGGACCGGTGGCCTCTCGGGTTCAGTTCGACAAGATCCAGCGACTCATCCAGACCGGCCTGGACGAGTGCGCCGAGATCATCGCCGGCGGGATCGGCCGGCCCGACGGCCTCGACGTCGGCTACTACGTACGGCCGACCGTCTTCGCCGGCGTCACGAACACGATGACCATCGCGCGGGAGGAGATCTTCGGGCCGGTCCTGTGCATCCTGGGCTACGACGACGTCGATCACGCCGTGGAGATCGGTAACGACACCGACTACGGGTTGTACGGCTACGTATCCGGAGCGGATGTCGACCAGGCCAGCGCGGTGGCGCGGCGGATCCGCGCCGGCACGATATCGATCAATCACGCCATCGACATCGCAGCGCCCTTCGGCGGATACAAGCAGAGCGGTAATGGCCGCGAGTGGGGCGAATTCGGATTTCACGAGTTCCTTGAGACCAAAGGCATCGTCGGCTACGCCACAAAGGACGCCGGCGCCTGATTCATGCGGGTCCTGGTTCAGCGCGTCCTGTCCGCCTCGGTATCGGTCGACGGTGCGGTGGTGGCAGAGATCATCCCGCAATCGCAAGGTCTGCTCGCGCTTGTCGGCGTCACGCACACCGACAACGCGGACGTCGCCCGGCGAATGGCCGAAAAGCTCTGGGCGCTGAGGATCCTGGACGAAGAGCGCTCCGCTGCTGACGTCCGGGCGCCGGTACTGGTCGTGAGCCAGTTCACCCTCTATGCCAATACGGACAAGGGGAGGCGCCCGTCCTGGAACGCGGCAGCTCCGGGCCCGGTCGCCGAGCCGGTCGTGCTCGCCTTCGCCGATGCGCTCAGCGACCTCGGCGCCCGGGTGCAGTCCGGTGTCTTCGGCGCACACATGCACGTTGCGTCGGTCAACGACGGGCCGGTCACCGTACTGCTGGAGCTCTGATCGGCCACCGATTCGTTACCGGTCCGCGTTCTGCGATCTACCTGCAGGCGAGAGACTGGAGACCCTCATGCACACGCACACCTTCGTCACATACGAGGACTTCGGCCGACGGTTCTTCGAGATCGCCGTCACCGAGGACCGCGTCGCGGCGGCTTTCGCCGAGATCGCCGGGAGCGAGTTCCACATGGGTCCGATGAATCAGGGGCCGGCGGGCCTGGCGAAGGTGAGCGCGAATGTCGCGATACAGCAGCCGATCGTGCGCCGAACACTGGCCGACACGATCACCTTCGCCGTCCGCATCCCACTGGTGATCGAACTCATCGTGGATCTTTGGCTGGATAAGCAGCGCTTCACCGTCGATGGCGACATTGCGCTGCGCGCCGCCGCCCGCGCAGCCGAACCCCTGACGATAGTGATCGATGTGGCCAAACCACGCCCGTCGGACATCGCCGTGCATGTGACCTCGAAGTCCATCAGGGGCGAGATACTGCGCATCATCGGCGGCGTCGATGCAGAGATCCGGCGTTTCGTCGCCGCCTATGTGGCCGAGGAGATCGACAGCCCGGCGTCGCAGAAGGCGAAGATCATCGACGTCGCCGATCAGGTTGCCTCAGCCTGGGACACCGACTGATCAGAGATCGAGCCGGAGCGGGCCTGGATCAGTACCGGCCCCGGATCGACCTCGACAGGGCGATGTGGCGTCGGCGGCGTATCAGCGAGTCTCGATACGGTAGGTCGTTTCTCAGCCGACGCGAGTCGGCACCACGGTCACGACGCCCGGAGCACCCGGCGTCGGGCGTCCGGCATCCGGATTCTGCCCGCCGGTGCCGGCACCGCCCGCACCTCCCGAGCCCGCCGCGGGGGCGCTGGGCACATCAGGTTGAGCTTCGGCGGTGCAGTCGAGCATCAGCTGAATCTTGCTGCCGAGCATCTTCTCGCTCTTGACGATGCACTGCGCCTGGGGAACGTCGCTGCCCACCGATCCGCCGAACGAGCTCGGCACCCCCTGCGCGCGGAGGATGGCCACCGCCTTCGCGTACGGCTCGCCGACCACATTGAGGGTGCCGCCCGCACCCGGATCGGCCTGACCGGGACCCGCACTGAGCGCGGCGGCCACCGACCCCGCCGCCAGCGCGGCGGTGCAGAACGAGAGCGATCGGACGGCTCTGGGCACGTTTCGACGATAGCCCGTACCGACCGTCAGCGTCTCAGAAGGCGTCGCGGGTGCGTTCCTGCTCGAGGACCGCATCAAGGTCTGCCAGGCGTTTCATCGACGACACCGCCTTGGAGGTGCGCATGTTGGCGGCGAGCAGATTCTGGTGGCGGTGGGTGAACTGCCAGTAGCCGGCGGTGAACGGACAGGCGTCGTCGCCGAGCCGTTTCTTCGGGTCGAAGCAGCACGTGCGGCAGTGGTCGCTCATCTTGTTGATGTACGCCCCGCCGGAGGTGTACGGCTTGGTTGCCATCCGGCCGCCATCGGCGTGCTGGCTCATCCCGATCACGTTGGCCGGCATCACCCAGGAGAAGCCGTCGACGAAGGCGGTCGCGAACCACTCGTTGAGCGCCCGGGGGTCATAGCCGCGTTGCAACGCGTGGCTGCCGAGGATCATCAGCCGCTGAATGTGGTGGGCCCAGCCTCGCTCAGCGACGCCGCCGAGAGCGACGCGCAGGCACTCCGCGCGGACGGCGCCGGCATCGAGGTCGCACCACCACCGCGGCAGCGGTGTGTGCGCGCCGAGGTGGTTCTCGTCGAGGTAGCCGGGGCCGAAGTGCCAATAGAGATGCCAGATGTATTCGCGCCAGCCGAGAATCTGGCGGATGAACCCCTCCGCGGCAGCCAGTGGCACAGATCCGTCGCGGTAGGCCGACTCCGCCGCGTGCACGACGTCCAGTGGATGCAGCAGACCAAGGTTCAAGGGAACCGAGAGCAGTGAATGCGCCATCGCCCAGTCGGCGCCCATCATCGCGTCCTCGTAACGGCCGAACAGTTCCAGCCGATCGTCGATGAACCGGCGCAACGCGTCCTGCGCCTCGGTGTGGGTCACCGGGAACAGCCGCGGCCCATCGGCACCCACCGTGTCCAGACCCATCGCGTCCAGATCGGCGCGGACGCCGGCGTCGATCTCATCCTCAGCGGGAAACCAGGGCGGTGGCACATCGAGTTCGCTGCGGCCCCCCGGCGGCGGTTCACGATTGTCGGCATCGAAGTTCCACCGGCCGCCTGCGGGCTCTTCGCCGTCCATCAGAACACCGAACTGCTTGCGCTGCTCGCGGTAGAAGTCCTCGAGCCGGAATCGCTTGCGATCCTGCGCCCAGACTGTGAAGGCCTCGCGTGACAGTACGAACCCCGGGGTGGGGAGTATCTCGGTGATACGTCCTTCGTCACGCAGGCGCGTGACGAATCGCTCGGCTGCGAACGATGTCGGCTCGTACACCATGACGGGGCCGGAGTAGTCGTGCAAAGCCTGCGAGTAGGTGGGCGCCGCGATCAGTGTGGCGCGTTCGCCGAGACCGGCTTTCGCGTGCCGCAGTGCAGAGAGGACGAGGTGAAGCTTCTGGCGGTGATAGCGCCGTCTGGTGAGCGCGGAGGAGGCTTCGACCAGGAGAACGGGGCGATGCGCATGCTCGCCGCCGTGAAAGTGCGGACCCAGCTGATCAGCGAACAGCCACAACGGTGTCGCCTCGGTCGCCATCGACGCGATACTACGGCGAGGGGT
>JBAXCK010000097.1:0-11687 GCA_037141465.1 Mycobacteriaceae bacterium
GCGCCGCCCTCTTCCAGCGCGCGACGCACGCTGGCGATGGTGGTGCCCTTCTGGCCGATGGCGACGTAGACGCAGCGGACCTGCTTCTTCGGATCGCCGGTCTCCCAGGCCTCCTTCTGGTTGAGGATGGTGTCGACGCACACCGCGGTCTTGCCGGTCTTGCGGTCGCCGATGATCAGCTGGCGCTGGCCGCGGCCGATCGGGGTCATGGCGTCGATCGCCTTGATACCGGTCTGCAACGGCTCGTTGACGCCCTTGCGCTCCACCACCGACGGCGCCTGCAGTTCCAGCGCACGCGTCTTCGACGAGGCCACGTCGCCGCGGCCGTCGATCGGCACACCCAGCGGGTTGACCACGCGACCGAGGAACCCGTCACCGACCGGCACCGAGAGCACCTGACCGGTGCGCTTGACCTGCTGGCCCTGCTCGATCTTCTCGAAGTCACCGAGGATGACCGCGCCGACGCTGTGCTCGTCGAGGTTCAGGGCGACACCGAGCACACCGCCCTCGAACGCCAGCAGTTCCTGGGTCATCACCGAGGGCAGGCCCTCGACGTGGGCGATACCGTCGCCGGCGTCGATGACGTAGCCGATCTCCTCCCGACCCGTTCCCGCCTCGAAGCTCGAGACATAGCTCGCGATGGCGCCTTCGATGTCGTTAGCGGAGATTGTCAACTCTGCCATGGCTTTTCGTCTTCCTCTATATCGGTGGTGACTAGTCGGGCAACTTGTTCTCGGCAGCGGTCAGCCGGGCTGACAGCGTGCCGTCGATCACCTCGTCGCCGACGGTGACGGCAAGACCGCCGAGCAGCGCGGGATCGACATTTAGCTGAATCGAAACAGGATGGTGGTAGATGCGGGCCAGCACTGCGGTGAGCCTGGTGCGCTGCGACTCGGTCAGATCGGCGGCCGCACTCACCTCGGCGACGAGTTCACCGCGCCGGGTGATCGCCAGCTCCGCGAGCTGGGCCACCGCGTCGTCGGCACGCTGACCGCGCAGCAGCTCCACGGTCTGGGCCAGCAGCGCGCCCGCGGTGTCGCCGGCGCCGGAGCCGAGCACACTGCGCAGCAGCGACACCCGCCCGTCGGCCGGGGCGGAGAAGTCACTGAGCAGGGTGTTGAGCTGAGGCTGCGACTCCAGAACCCGGCTGAACCGGAACAGCTGTTCGGCGACCTCCTCGGCCTGACTCTCGCGCTCGGCGCGGACCATCAGGCTCAGCCGGGCGAGATGTTCGACGGAGTCCACGAAATCCGCCGTCGTCGACCAGCGGATCGAGACGGCCGCATCCAGCAGATCGAGGGCCGCTGCGCCCACCTTGCCGCCGAGAAGTTGTTGCAGGAGCGCTTTCTTGGCGTCGGTCTGGCCGCTGGCCTCGGCGAGGTGACGCGCCAGGATGGGCTCGCGCAGCAGCAGCCTTGCCACCGATGCGAGGTCATCGGAGAGCGCGGAAAGCTGATCGGCGCTCAGTGAACCGGCCACCGAGTCGAAGCGCGCCACCACGGCGGCCTGGGCATCGCGGCTGGCCGACCGGAGGTCAGATGGACCGATCTCGGCGGCGAACGCGGCCGGCGCCATCGACTCCAGTTCGTCTAGGAAGCGGTCGACCGTGCCGGCCCGCGCCGCCGGATCGGCGACGTAGGCGCGGATACGCTCACCCGCGCGCGCCACCGACTCACTGCCCAGTTCCCCGCGGAGCTGGCGGATCAGCTGGGCGCGCAGCAGCGAAACCTGCTGGCCGCCTTGAACCTTGATCCGGTCAGCCTCGACGTCGGCCTGGCTGCGCAGCGCCTCGGCGATGCGCACCGAGTCCGCGCGGGCCTCCTCGACCACCCGACGCGCGTCGGCTTTGCCCTCCGCGACCCGCTGGGCGTGGTGCTGGTCTGCCTCGGCAAGGCGCCGGGCGGCCTTGGCGCTCTCGTCGAGCTGATCGCGCACCGCTTGCTTCTGGTTGGCCATCAGCCTGCGCACCGGCGGCACCATGAACTTGTAGATGATGGCGATGAGGACCACGAAGCCGACGAGCTGTCCGATGAAGGTTGACATGGATTACCGTCCCGAGGCCTCTGCACCCGAAACCGGAACGCCCAGCACGCGGTTGGCGAGCGTGGCAGACAGCGACTCCACCGAGGAACGCAGATCCCCGGCGATGGCCTCGCTGCTCAGCTTGAGTTCCTCACCGGCCTGCGCGAGAGTGCCCGCCACCTCCTCGCCGGCGACACCGCGCTTGGCGTCGATCACCGCGCGGCCCTCGGTTCGGGCCTCGTCGCGGATTGCGGCGGCCTCGGCGCGTCCGGCTGCCAGCTCCCTGTCGTAGTCGGCGTTGGCGGCGGCCTCCTGCTCGGCGGCGGTGCGATTGTCCTCAGCGGTCTTGGCGATCATCCGCTCGCGCTCGCCGAGCACCTTCTGCACCGGCGGCACGACGAACGTGCCGATCACCCCCAGGACGATCAGGAAGATGGCCAGCACGAAGAAGAAGGTGCCGTTGGGGATGAGGAAGTTGCTGGTGCCGCCACCCTCCTGCGCCGCCGCCAGCAGCGTGACGCCGGCTTCTCGGATTGCTGAGACCATCGTTGGTTAGGAGGCGCCGGGCGTGGCGAACACGAAGAGCGCCATGAATGCCAGGTTGATGAAGTAGGCCGCTTCCACCAGACCGACGGTGATGAAGAACGGGGTGAACAGCCGGCCCTGTGCCTCGGGCTGGCGAGCGATGCCCGAGATCAGCGCGTTGCCGGCGATACCGTCGCCGATGCCCGCGCCGATGGCGCCGCCGCCCAGGATCAGTCCGCCGCCGATCAGCGCGCCGGCAACGATTTGTGGGTCTGCCATTACTTTCCTCCTTGATGACTGGTAGGGGTCTACCAGAGCCTGTGGTGCGCTAGTGGTGGTCGAGCTAGTGGTGCTCCTCATCCAGTTCCATGGACTGGCTGAAGTACAGAATTGTCAGCAGGGCGAAGATGAACGCCTGGATGAGGCCGACGAAGAGGTCGAAGGTCTTCCAGATCGCATTGGGCGCCCACATGATGTAGGGCGGGAAGAGCGCGATCAGCGCGACCATGATGCCGCCGGCGAAGATGTTGCCGAAGAGTCGCAGCGACAGCGAGATCGGCTTGGCGATCTCCTCGACGATGTTGATGGGCGCGAGGAACGCCACGTGGCCCTTGAGGACCTTGATCGGATGGCCGATGATGCCGCGGCGCCAGACGCCCGCGGCGTGGTAGCAGAGGAATACGAACAGCGCCAGGGCCAGCACGAAGTTGATATCCGAGGCCGGCGGTTTGAGGAGCTCATGGGTTCCGCCGGCGGCTGTGCCGTACTGGACCGGTAACACCGAGATCCAGTTGGCGATGAGGATGAACACGAAGAGCGCCACCGCCAGGGGCAGCACGAACGGGGCGATCTTCATCCCGATCGCCTGCTCGATCTGACCGCGCATCTGGATTGTGATGGCCTCCCAGAACAGCTGCACTCCGCCCGGGACGCCGGTCGAGGTGACCTTCGCGCGCAGGAAGAACGCCAGGGCCAGCGTGATCGCGGCGGCAACCGCGGTCGCGTACACGGTGTCGGTGTTCACCGTCATACCGAGCCAGGTGGCCGTGGTGTGATGGCCGACCTCGATGGCGCCCTCGGCGAGGATCTGTTCGGTCATGGTGCTCAATCCTTGGGTATCTCGGCGGGAATTGAGGCGGGAATAGAGGAAATCTCGGGGTCACCCGTGCGGATCTTCTTCCATACCGGAAGGGCCGTGCTCAACACCAGCACCACCTGGAACAGCGCCAGACCGAACACCACGCCGAGGCCCAGCGGGCGGAAGGCGAACGCGATGGCCAGGCCGATGGTGGTGATGATGAGCAGCCGGGTGGCCGAGTTGACGGCCATCTTGCGCTTGACCGGGTGCGGGTCAGCGGTGATCGAGGCGACGGAGCGCTGCACGAGCAGCGCATTGATGAGGCCCAGGCCCAGCCCGATGCCGAAGAAGACGCCGAACATGACGTGGCCGGCCCAGGCGGACAGTCCGATCGCCACGACGGAGAGGACACCGCAGACCCCGAGAAGGAGCAGTGGGCGAAACGTGACGGAGGGGAACACCAACGGCGCATCCGGCGCTGGCGTCGTCACACTTTCACCCACAATCTCTGCGCTCTTAATCGCGTGGTCGACTCGCCCGAAGGCCCACGCATCGGCACGGTACCACAGGGTAAACGGGCATAAACGCCCCTACTACTCCCCGTCGTAGGGGCGCTCGTGACGGCCGCTTCCGACGGTGTCGGCCAGCAACGTCAGATCGGCGTCGTCCTCGGTTGCGCCGGCCGGTGCACCGCCGCGGATCAACGGGATCACGGTCACGACGATGGCCACCGCGATCGCCGCCAGCATCACCGCCCCGGTGTAGCGGGGGTCGAAGAAGATGGTGCTGGCCGCACCGAGGGCGACCAGGCCCACCCACAGATAGATCAGCAGCACCGCGCGCCGGTGCGAGTGGCCGATCTGCAGCAGTCGGTGATGCAGGTGCATCTTGTCGGGACTGAACGGGCTGCGCCCGGCGCGGGTGCGGCGCACGATCGCCAGCAGCATGTCCAGGGCGGGCACGAAGACCACCGCGACCACCAACAGGAACGGCGAGAGCAGCGCGAAGACGTCGCGGGCACCGTAGGCGCTCTGCGAGATGGGTCCCGCCGCCGTCGTCGTCGCGGCGGCCAGCATCAGGCCGACCAGCATGGAGCCCGAGTCACCCATGAAGATCCGGGCCGGATGGAAATTGTGCGGCAGGAATCCCAGACAGGCACCGGCCAATACGACGGAGATCACCGCGGGCGGATAGAACAGCACGTCGCCGCCGTGATCGCGCAGCAGACCGACCGAGAAGATGCAGATCGCCATGGCGGTGATGAGTCCCAGGCCGGCGGCCAGACCGTCGAGCCCGTCGACGAAGTTCATCGCGTTGACCACCGCGACGGTCAGCGCGAGCGTCAGCAGGATCGAGCTGGCCTGGTCGAGCACGATGGTGCCGATCCCGCCGAACGGGATGTACAGGACGCTCCATGCCACGCCCATGGTGACCAGCACGCTGGCGGCGGTGATCTGCCCGGCGAACTTGGTCAGTGCGTCCAGGCCCCAGCGGTCGTCGATCAGTCCGACCGCCAGCACCAGCCCGCCGGCGATGACCACCGCGGGCATGCCCGAGGAGTAGACGAAGCCGCGGGTCAACGCGGGCAGCTGAGAAGCGGTGAACACGGCGAAGACCACGCCGAGGTACATCGCCAGCCCGCCCATCCGCGCGGTGGGGCGGCGATGGACGTCACGCTCGCGGGGGTAGGCCACCGCGCCGACCCGGAACGCCAGCAGCCGAACGCCCCCGGTGGCGAAGTAGGTGACGATCGCGGCGGTCAGGCCGACCAGCGCGAGCTCCCGCAACGGCACGCCCGCGCCACGGTCGGACAGCCCGAGCATGTGATCGACGATCATCAGCCCAAACGGTACCGGTCGGCACTCACGAGGTGAGCGTCTCGGCGTCGACGCCGAGCACCTCCGCGATCGCCGCGGCGCTCACCGGACCCTCGCGCGTGATGAGCGGCGTGGAGCCGGTGAGGTCGAGGATCGTCGACGCAGCCTGCTGCGGTGCCGTGCCGCCGTCGAGATAGACGTCCACGCTGTCGCCGAGTTGGGTGCGGGCCTCCTCGGCGGTGGAGGCCGCCGGCCGGCCGGAGACGTTGGCGCTCGAGACGGCCATCGGGCCGGTCTCGCGCAGCAGATCGATGGCCACCGGGTGCAGCGGCATCCGCAGCATCACCGTTCCGCGCGCGTCCCCGAGGTCCCACTGCAGGGACGGCGCCTGCTGCACCACCAGGCTCAACGCGCCCGGCCAGAAGGCGCGGATCAGTTCGCGTGCGGACTCGGGCATGGTGTACACGAGTCCCTCGATGGTGTGCCACGACCCGACCAGCACTCCGACCGGCATATCGCGCCCGCGGCCCTTGGCGGCCAGCAGCGCGGCCACCGCACTGGCGTCGAACGCGTCGGCGCCGATGCCGTAGACGGTGTCGGTGGGAAGCACCACCAGTCCCCCGCTCTTGACCGCCGCGGCCGCGGCGGCGATCGCCTCGGACCGGGCGTCGGGGTTGCGGCAGTCGAGGAACTGCGTCATCGGCGTGCATTCCGGCGTGCGGTGACGAAGCGCGGCCGGCCCGCCATGTCCCGGTGCGCGGTGATGTCATCGAAGGCGCCCGTCGCGGTGATGACGCCCACCGTCGCCTGCGAGGTGGTGTCGTCATGCTCGACGGCGAGCAGTCCCCCCGGGCGCAGCAAGTCCGCGGCACGAACGGCGATGGGTCCGATCACCGCCATGCCGTCGGCGCCGCCGTACAGTGCGTGCGGCGGATCGTGCTGGCCGACTTCGGGTTCGAGCTGCGCACCGGCCGGAATGTAGGGCGGGTTGGCGACCACGAGATCCACGGTACCGATGAGTTCGGGCAGCAACCCAGGGTCGGTGACGTCGGCCTGGATGAGCCGCACCCGGGTCGCCGACGCGTTGCGCCGCGCGTAGTCCAGTGCGCGTGGGTCGTCGTCCACCGCGATCACCCGGGCATCGGGCCGTTCGGCGGCCAGCGCTGTGGCCAACGCGATGGCCAGCGCACCGGATCCGGTGCACAGATCAACGATCACCGCATCGGCGGGCAGGCTCTGTGCCAGCGCCCACTCCAGTAGCGACTCGGTTTCCGGCCGCGGGATGAACACTCCGGGACCGACCTGCAGTTCGACCGGGCCGAAGGCGGCGGTTCCGGTGATGTGCTGCAGCGGGATCCGCCGCACCCGCTGCGCGACGGCGTCGCCGAATCGGTCGAGGAACGCATCGAGGAACGCATCGTCGGCGACGTCGAGAAGCGCGAGCCGGCCGCGGCTGGTTCCGGCCGCGTGTGCGGCCAGCAGCTCGGCGTCGGCGCGCGCGGAGTCGATGCCGGCCTCGGCGAGCCTGGCCGCGGCGCTGGTGATGGCCTCGCGCAGCATGCTCATGGCTTCTGCTGCAGGCGGGCCTGTTTGTCGGCGGCCGCGAGGGCGTCGAGCAGTGCGTCGAGATCACCGTCGAGAACCTGGTCGAGGTTGTGTGCCTTGAAGTTGATCCGGTGGTCGGCGATCCGGTTCTCCGGGAAGTTGTAGGTGCGGATGCGCTCGGAGCGGTCCACGGTGCGGATCTGGCTGGCCCGGTCGGCGGACGCGTCAGCCTGCGCCTGCTCCTCGGCGAGTGCCTGCAGGCGCGCGGCCAGCACCTGCATGGCCCGGGCCTTGTTCTGCAACTGGGAGCGTTCGTTCTGGCACGTGACGACGATGCCGGTCGGCAGGTGCGTGATGCGCACCGCCGAGTCGGTGGTGTTGACACCCTGCCCGCCCTTGCCCGAGGAGCGGTAGACGTCGATGCGGAGATCGGACTCGTCGATCGCGACGGCCTCGACCTCTTCGGGTTCGGGGTACACCAGCACCCCGGCCGCGGAGGTGTGCACGCGCCCCTGCGACTCGGTGACCGGCACGCGCTGGACGCGGTGCACGCCGCCCTCCCATTTCAGCCGTGCCCATACGCCGTCGGCCGAGTCGCCCTTGGAGGCGATCGAGATGGTGGCCTCCTTGTAGCCGCCGAGATCGGAGAACGTCTCGTCGAGGACCGTCACCGTCCACCCGTGGCGTTCGGCGTAGCGGATGTACATCCGGGCCAGGTCGGCGGCGAAGAGCGCGGATTCCTCGCCGCCCTCGCCGCTCTTGACCTCCAGCACGATGTCATCGGCGTCGTGCGGATCGCGCGGCGCGAGCATGTCGGTCAGCTGGTCGTCCAGTTCGGCGACGCGGCTCTCGAGTTCGGTGACCTCCTCGGCGAACGACGCATCGTCGTCGGCGAGTTCGCGGGCGGCCTGCAGGTCGCCGCGCGCGGCCGCCAGCTTGCGGTAGGTCGCGGCGATGGGGGCGAGTTGGGAGAACCGCCGCCCGACCCGCCGGGCGTTGGCGGCGTCGCTGTGCAGTTCCGGATCAGAGAGCTGTCGTTCCAGTTCGGCGTGTTCGGACAGCATGGCCTCGATCGCGTCCGCGGGCGCGCCCTGGGTCATCGCCGCTCCTTATGCCGGACACCGTCGTGCATCAGATACAGGCCGACGCCCGGGCCCGCCGCGGACGGCGAGCAACGGGCGTCGGAGAGAAAGCTAGCTGTCGGAGGTCTCGGCGTCGGTCGGCTTGGCCGCCCGCTTGCCGTAGCGCTTCTCGAAGCGGGCCACGCGGCCGCCGCTGTCGAGGATCTTCTGCTTGCCCGTGTAGAAGGGGTGGCACTGCGAGCAGACTTCCACGGTGATGTGGCCGCTCTCCTTGGTGCTGCGGGTGGTGAAGCTGTTGCCGCAGCCGCAGAGCACGGTGGTCTCGACGTAGGCGGGGTGAATGCCGGTCTTCATGGCCCCAAGTATGCCAGTTTCGCCCCCACCAGCCCAAACGCGCCGGTGTGAACGCCGGCGCAATGGGGTACCCGGTGGGTGCAGCCGACGCCGGCGCACTGACGCCCTGCCGGTTGACCTCCCTGTCAAGGGAACGACGAGCATCCCGCCGGGGACGCGGTCCCCGGCCAGCGGTGACGCCGCCGGTCAACCTGCCGGATCTTAGGTTCAGCGCGCCGGCGCGGTGATGTCCGGCGAGTACTCGCGGCCGCGGGGGTCCCGGGTCCACAGCGCACCGCCCTCGACGGCGGTGCCGCGCTCGCGCAGTTCCCGCTTGATGATCTTGTTGGTGGCGGTGATCGGTAGATCGTCGGCGATCCAGACGTAGCGGGGCCAGGCATTGGGCGAGAGGTCGGGTTGGGCGGCGAGGAACTCGCCGAACCGGGCCGGGGTCAGCGTCGCGCCGTCGCGCAGGACCAGCGCCGCCATCACGGCGTCGCCCACCGTCTCGTCGGGCACGGCGTACACCGCGACCCGGCTCACCGGCTCGCAGCGCGCCACGATCCGTTCGATGGGTGCGCACGCGAGGTTCTCACCGTCCACCCGCAACCAGTCGCCGCTGCGCCCGGCCAGATAGATCCACCCGTCGGCGTCCCGGTAGGCCAGATCGCCCGACCAGTACATCCCGTGTCGCAGTCGCTCGCCGGTGGCGCCGTCGTCGTTGTAGTAACCGCTGAACAACCCGGCGCCGGTGGTGTTGACGATCTCGCCGATCGCCTCCTGCGGGTTGGCCAACGCACCCGAGGCGTCGAATTGCGCCACGGCGCATTCGGTCAGGGTCTCGGGGTCGTAGATCGCCACGCCGGGGAAACCCCGGCCGACCGAACCGGGTGGGCAGTCACCGTCGCGGGTGATGATCACCGCACCCTCGGTGGATCCGAATCCGTCCCACACGGTGGCGCCGAAGCGGCGGCTGAATTCGGCGATGTCGCGTTCGGCCGCCTCGTTGCCGAAGGCCACCCGCAGCGGGTTGTCGTGGTCGTCGGGACGCTCGGGGGTGGCCAGCACGTAGGCCAGCGGCTTGCCCACGTAGTTCATATAGGTGGCGCCATAGCGTCGCAGATCGTCGAGCAGTCGCGATGCGGAGAAGGTGGCGGGCGCCATGGCCGCTCCCGACGACAGCGCCACGGCCCATCCGGCCATCAACGCGTTCGAGTGAAACAGCGGCATCGACAGGTAGCAGACGTCGTCGCTGGTGATCGAGAAGCGTTGCACCAGAGCCACTCCGGAGAACGGCACCATCATGTGCGTGACACGCACCGCTTTGGGCTCGCCGCTGGTCCCGGAGGTGAAGATCAGCATGAAGATGTCGGTCGGCGTCACTTCGCGGTGCGGGGTGAATTCACCGGTGCCGGCCGGCCTCTGGGCCCAGTCGTCGGCGTCGACGTCGATCACCCGCACCCCGGGCAGGTCCAATCCGGCGAGCAGACCGCGGTGGTGCGCATCGGTGAGCAGGATCTGGCAGTCGGCCTTGGTGATGTCGCGAGCCAGTGCGGTGCCGCGGCGGGTGTTGTTGACCCCGCAGAGCACGTACCCGCCGAGTCCGGCTGCGGCCATCGCGGTGAGCATGTGCGGGGTGTTGCCGAGCAGTGTTCCGACGTGCAGAGGCCGGGTCGGGTCGGCCATGGCTATCAGCGCGGCGGCCTGACCGGCGGCCTCGTCGAGGTGCTCGGCCCACGTCCACACGCGGTCCTCGTATGTGATCGCGATGCCGGTGTTGGTGACGAGCTCACGCAACAACTGCTGGACGGTGTCGGCCATATCAGGGCCGGCCGGTGTTCAGCGGGCCTCCCGGCGACAGCGCTCCGAACAGTATTTGACGTCGTCCCAGTTCTTTGCCCAGCGTTTACGCCAGGTCATCGGACGCTCACACCGTGCGCAGGGCTTGCTCGGCAGACTCGCCTTGTTGCCCTTGAACATCAGTGCCGTTAGTCGGCGTCGCCCGCACCGGGAGCGGTCTTGGAGACCTGGACCAGGAACTCGTAGTTGGTCTTGGTCTTGCGCAACTGGCTCATCAGCAGGTCGATCGCCTGATGCGAGTCCAGTCCGGAGAGCACCCGGCGCAGCTTGTGCACGATGGCGAACTCGTCGGCCGACAGCAGCAACTCGTCCTTGCGGGTACCCGACGGGTTGACGTCGACGGCCGGGAATACGCGGCGCTCGGCGATCTTGCGATCCAGTTTGAGCTCGGCGTTGCCGGTGCCTTTGAACTCCTCGAAGATCACCGTGTCGCCGGTCGAGCCGGTCTCCACCATCGCGGTGGCGATGATGGTGAGTGAGCCGCCGTCCTCGATGTTGCGGGCGGCGCCGAGGAATCGCTTCGGCGGGTACAGCGCGGTGGAGTCGACACCGCCGGAGAGGATGCGCCCCGACGCCGGAGAGGCGTTGTTGTAGGCGCGGCCCAGGCGGGTGATCGAGTCGAGCAGGACGACGACGTCCTTGCCCTGCTCCACGAGACGCTTGGCCCGCTCGATGGCGAGCTCGGCGGCCTGGGTGTGGTCAGACGGCGGCCGGTCGAAGGTCGAGGCGATGACCTCACCCTTGACCGAGCGTTGCATGTCGGTGACCTCTTCGGGGCGCTCGTCGACGAGCACCACCATCAGGTGGCATTCGGGGTTGTTCTTGGTGATCGCGTTGGCGATGTCCTGCATGATCGTCGTCTTGCCTGCCTTCGGCGGCGACACGATCAGCGCTCGCTGCCCCTTACCGATCGGCATGATCAAGTCGATGATGCGGGTGGTCAGTTTCTCGGGGTTTGTCTCCAGGCGCAGCCGCTGGTTCGGATACAGCGGCGTCAGCTTGCCGAACTCGGGGCGGTTCCGGGCGGCCTCGACCGGGCCGCCGTTGACGCTGTCGAGGCGCACCAGCGGATTGAACTTCTGGCGCTGGTTGGCCGACTCACCCTCGCGGGGCACACGCACCGCACCGGTGACGGCGTCGCCGCGGCGCAGACCGTTCTTGCGCACCATGTTCATCGACACGTAGACGTCGTTGGGTCCGGCGAGATAGCCGGAGGTGCGCACGAAGGCGTAGTTGTCGAGCACGTCGAGGATGCCGGCGACCGGCTGGACGACGTCGTCCTCGCGCAGTTCGGTGTCGGGACCGCCGTCACCACCGGGGCGGTCGCCGCGCCGGCGACGGTCCCGGAACCGGCGGCCGCGACGGCCACCTCGGCCATCGCCGTCGTCGTCGCGGTCGGGGCCGCGGTCCTGTCCCCCGCGATCT
>JBAXCK010000098.1:0-11641 GCA_037141465.1 Mycobacteriaceae bacterium
GGCGGCGCTGCGACCGGAGGGGCGGCGGCAGGGGCCGCGGGGGCCACCTCGGCCACCGGCGCCGCGGGTGCGGCGGCCTTCTTCGCGGGGGCTTTCGCGGGGGCTTTCTTGGCGGCCGGTGCTTGTGCACCGCCGAAGGACTCCAGCAGACGGCGCGCGACGGGCGCTTCCACCGTCGAGGACGCCGATTTGACGAACTCGCCCTGTTCGCTCAGCCGGGCGAGTACTTCCTTGCTCGTGACACCGAGTTCCTTAGCCAACTCGTGTACGCGGGCCTTGCCTGCCACTACATCTCCATCTCTAGAGGCGTCAGCGGTGGTTAGGCCGCGCCTCGGGTTCAGCTATGACGCATGGTCATCGGGACTTCACGGTGTGCTCATGTTCTTCGTTTACCTGTTCTGTTGCCGGGCGGGCGAGCCGTGTGACGTGCTCGACCACCGCGGAGGTGTCCGGTGAACCGGTGATGCGCAACGCGCGGGTGAAGGCTCGCCGCCGGATCGCTTCCTGCAGGCACCGGGGGTCGATGTGCAACCACGCACCCCGGCCCGGGAGGCGACCGGCGGTGTCCACGGCGACGGCCGACTGACCGTTCCCCGCCGGCACCGCAACCACCCGGAGCAATTCGACGGCCAACTCTCGCTTCCGGCAGCCGATGCAGGTTCGCACCGGCGCCGCCGGAATCTCGCGTTGGATCACGGCTGAGTCTACCCGCCACCTGCCCTGATCAACGAACCTGCCCCGCAACCCCGCCCGGACCGCCCCCGCCGTCGGGCTCGGCGGCGTCGCTGCGGATGTCGATCCGCCAGCCGGTCAGCCGGGCCGCCAGGCGGGCGTTCTGCCCCTCCTTGCCGATCGCCAGGGACAGCTGGAAGTCCGGCACGATCACCCGGGCGGCGCGGGCGGCGGCGTCGACGACCTGGACCGAGACGACCTTGGCCGGGGAGAGCGCGTTGGCGACGAACTGGGCGGGGTCCTCGTCGAAGTCGATGATGTCGATCTTCTCCCCGGAGAGCTCACTCATCACATTGCGCACCCGCTGGCCCATCGGCCCGATGCAGGCACCCTTCGCGTTGAGACCGGTGTTGAGACCGCCGGGCTTCGCCCGCACCGCGATCTTGGACCGGTGGCCGGCCTCCCTCGCGACGGCGACGATCTCCACCGAGCCGTCGGCGATCTCCGGAACCTCCAGGGAGAACAGTTTCCGGACCAGGTTGGGATGGGTGCGAGAGAGCTCGATGCGTGGTTCGCGCATCCCGCGGGTGACTCCGACGACGTAGCAGCGCAGCCGGTAGCCGTGCTCGTAGGTCTCGCCGGGAACCTGCTCGGCGGGCCGGATCGTGCCCTCCGATCCCTTGGTCTCACTGCCGAGCCGCACCACGACGTTGCCCCGCGCGTTCTCCCGGGCATCGCGCTGCACCACGCCGGCGACGATGTCGCCCTCGCGTGCGGAGAACTCGCCGTAGACGCGTTCGTTCTCCGCATCGCGAAAGCGCTGCAGCATCACCTGCCGCGCGGTGGTCGCCGCGACGCGGCCGAAACCCTCCGGGGTGTCGTCCCATTCGCGCACGACGGTGCCCTCTTCGTCGGTCTCCCTGACCATCACCGTGACGGCGCCGCTCTTGCGATCGATCTCGATGCGGGCGTCGGCCTGATGACCCTCGGTGTGGCGGTAGGCGGTCAGCAGCGCGGTCTTGATGGTCTCGAGTAACTCGTCGACCGAGATTCCACGGTCGACCTCGATTGCGTGCAGTGCGGCCATGTCGATGTTCATCGCTGATCCTCCGTCCGATCGAGGAGTTCGAGCTCCGGGGGCTTCGGTGGCGAGAACTCCACCTGCACAACGGCATTGCCCACCTCCGCGAGCGAGACGG
This sequence comes from Mycobacteriaceae bacterium, assembly GCA_037141465.1. Classification (GTDB taxonomy): domain Bacteria; phylum Actinomycetota; class Actinomycetes; order Mycobacteriales; family Mycobacteriaceae; genus Mycobacterium. The sequence continues at coordinate 1,872 of JBAXCK010000098.1, forward strand.
TGCGCAAGCCCCAGCCGCGGGCTTGCGGCACGACCAGGTCGATCGTGCCGTCGCGGGCGGCGGCGATCCGTCCGGTCAGTGCCGAGCCGTCGGCGAGACGCATCTGGACCTTGCGTCCCCGCGCACGGCGGAAGTGCTTCTCGGCGGTCAGCGGGCGCTCGACGCCCGGTGAGGTGACCTCCAGGACATAGGCGGCCTCGCCGGTGTCGAGGGCGTCCAGACGCTCCGAGGCCAGCCGGGACAGTTCGGCGATGGAGTCGAGGTCGAGCGGAACGTCGCCGTCGGCAACGACGGTGATGTGTGCCGGGCGGCGCCGGGCATCGACGGTGACGGCCTCGACCTCGTACCCGGCGCGGGCGAACTCGCTGTCGAGGAGCTCGCTCACCTGCTCCGCAGACGGCAGTCCCGCGGGCCGTTGGGCTGGGGCACCGGACGTCACGGCGAGCTCCTCGTCTTGAGTTGTGGCTGCGCAGAGGCGCGCCGGGACTTCCCCCCGAATTTCCCGGGAGCGCCAGCTAGCCACGATACGCCTGCGATCGAAGGCGCAATGGCAGGATGTTGGCGTGCTTCACCCGGAATCGAGGCCGCCCGGCCGGCTCACCCGGCGCCGGGTGTTGACCGCGGGCCTGCGTGCGGCATTGGCGGCAGCGGCTCTGGGTGCGGTGTCCGGCGCGACCGTCACGGCCTGCGGTTCGGACAGGGCACCCGAGCCCGATCCGCTGGAGGCCCAGCTGGCGTCCGCCCGCGGTGATGCCGACCTGGCCGCGGGGGCCGCGAAGACCGCCGCGCCGGATCTGGCGCCGGCCCTGCTGGTCGTCGCCGATCAGCGCCGCCGGCACGCAACCGCCCTGATCGAGGAGCTGGCCAGGGCCGCCGGAAAGCCGACGCCCTCGGAGACGGCCTCGTCCGATGCCTCCCCCGCCCCGACACCGGCCAAGCCCGCCTCGCCCCCACCGACGCTGCGCGACGTCGTCGCCGCGCTGCGGCGCTCAGCCGACAGCGCAGCCGCGCTCGCGCCGACCCTGTCGGGGTACCGCGCGGGGTTGATCGGCTCGATCGCGGCGGCCTGCACGACGTTCTACACCGTCGCACTGCCGGACAAGCCGGAGCGGGCCGGACAGCCCACCGGGCAGGAGGCACCGCGATGACCTCCCCGACGCCGCCCACCTCAGAGCCCGCACCGGATCCCGACCGGCCCTCCGAACCCGACACCGGCGCGCTGTTCGACGCACTGCTCACCGAGCACGCGACGATCTACGGCTATGGGCTGGTTTCGGCGCACAGCACCGTCGACGACAACGAACTGGTGTCGGCGGCGCTGGCCGAGCATCGGCAGCGCCGCGAGGCGGTGATCGCCACACTCACCGAACGCTCGGTCAAGGTCCCGCTGCCGGCGGCGGGCTACCAGTTGCCGATGGCCCTCGACACCCCCGCGGATGCGGCTCGACTGGCGGTGCGGATGGAGGGCGACTGCGCCGACGCGTGGCGCGCCGTCATGGAGCAGGCATCCTCCGACGAGGACCGCAGGTTCGCGTTGACGGCGTTGACGCAGAGCGCCGTGATGGCCGCACGCTGGCGCAGGGTGCTCGGCGCGTGGCCCACGACCGAGGCCTTCCCCGGCGGGGGCGAGTAGCCGGGCGGATCGGTCTCAGGCGAGGGCGTCGGCGAGTGCCTCGAGTGCCCCGTGCACGGCGATCTCGCGTTGCTCACCGGTGAATCGGTTGCGCAGTTCCACCACACCATCGGTCCAGCCGCGGCCCACCACCACGATCCACGGCACCCCGAGCAGTTCGGCGTCCTTGAACTTCACCCCCGGCGAGGCGCTCCGGTCGTCGAGGAGCACTTCGTAGCCCCGGCCGTCCAGATCCGCCGCCAGCGACTCCGCACCCGCACGCGCCTGATCGTCCTTGTTGGCGATCACGACGTGGACGTCGAACGGCGAGACCGACGCCGGCCAGCGCAACCCGAACTCGTCGTGATGCTGCTCGGCGATCACCGCGACGAGCCGGGAAACGCCGATTCCGTAGGAGCCCATCGTGAGCCGCACCGGTTTGCCGTCCTCGCCGAGGACGTCCACGGCGAAGGCGTCGGTGTACTTGCGTCCGAGTTGGAAGATGTGCCCGATCTCGATACCGCGCGCACTCACCAGTTCTCCGCCGCCGTCCGGTGACGGATCCCCGTCGCGTACCTCGGCCGCCTCGACGATTCCGTCGGGGGTGAAATCGCGACCGGCCACCAAACCGACCACGTGCTTGCCCGTCTCGTCGGCACCGGTGATCCAGGACGTCCCGGTGACGACACGCGGATCGACGAGGTAGCGAACCCCGTTGGCCAGCAGAGCTTTCGGGCCGATGTAACCCTTCTTGAGAAACGGGTACCTGGCGAAGTCGGCATCGTCGAGCAGTGCGTACTCCGCCGGATCCAGGGCGGCACCGAGACGTTTGTCGTCGACCTCGCGGTCACCGGGCACCCCGATTCCCAACAGTTCCCATTCGCCGCCGGGGACGCGAGTCTTGACCATCACGTTCTTGAGCGTGTCCGCAGCGGTCACCGACCTGCGCAGTGCCGAGTTGGCCCAGTCGACCAGCGAGGCGATGGTCGGGGTGTCACCGGTGTCGTGGACCGCCGCCTCCGGCAGACCGTCGAGCGGAACCGGATCCGGCAGCGCGGTGGTGACGGCCTCCACGTTGGCGGCATAGCCGGAGGCGACACATCGCACGAAGGTGTCCTCACCGATGTCGCTTTCGGCGAGGAACTCCTCGGATGCGCTGCCCCCCATCGCACCGGAGACCGCGGACACGATCACGTAGCGGATGTCCATCCGCTCGAAGATCTTCTGATACGCGCCGCGATGGGCGAGGTACACCTGCCTCAGGCCGTCGTCGTCGACGTCGAAGGAGTACGAGTCCTTCATGATGAACTCGCGGCCACGCAGGATGCCGGCGCGCGGGCGCGCCTCGTCGCGGTACTTGGTCTGGATCTGGAACAGCAGCAGCGGGAAGTCCTTGTAGGAGCTGTACTCCCCCTTCACCGTCAGGGTGAACAGTTCCTCATGGGTGGGTCCGAGCAGATAGTCGTTATCGCGTCGGTCCTTGAGCCGGAACACTCCGTCGCCGTATTCGGTCCAGCGGTTGGTGGTCTCATACGGTGCGCGCGGGAGCAGGGCGGGGAACAGGATCTCCTGACCGCCGATCGCCACCATCTCCTGGCGAACGATCTCCTCGATGCGGCGCAGCACCCGCAGACCCAGCGGCAGCCAGCTGTACAGACCCGGCGCGATGGGCCGGACGTATCCGGCCCGGATCAGCAGCTTGTGGCTCGGAACCTCCGCATCGGCCGGGTCGTCGCGCAGGGTGCGCAGGAACAGTTCGGACATGCGGGTGATCACAGCGGGCAAGCTTAAGCCACCGGTTCGTCCAGCAGCGCAATGTGACCGCGCCGCTAGCCGGGACTCACAACTCACCGGCCTCGACGGCCTCGCGGGTGTGCTGCGCGGTGGCGATCTGCTGTGCGGTGAACCCGATCCAGAACGCGCTGATCCCGACGAGCACCGCCACCGCGGCCACCCACAGCAGGGAGTAGGTGTAGCCGGCGTCGAGTGCGTCGAGCTGAGCCGGTGTCATCTTCGCCACCGGCCCGGTGGTGCCGCCGAGGTAGAGCGTGCGGGAGGTCTGCACCGCCTGGATCACCACCAGCACCATCGGGCCGCCGAGGTTCTGCACCATCAGCGTGATGGCGCTGACGGGTCCGATCTCGCGCGGACCGACGTCGGCCACCGCGCACAGCGGCAGGATCACCGAGATGACGCCGATACCGAAGCCGCCGACGACGATCGGCAGAAGGAGATCCGGGAAATACGGGATGGTCCTGGTCAGCGTCGAGCCGAAGATCATGGCGCCGAGCACGAACAGCCCGCCGCCGATGATCAGCCAGCGCGGCGCGACATAGGGCGCCAGCCGGGCGGTCAGCAGATTGCCGAAGCCCAGCGCGAGGGCGAAGGGGATGAAGCCGATTCCGGCGTGCAGTGCCGAGTAGCCCAGCACGTCCTGCACGTAGAGGCCGATCATCACGGTGAGCGTCAGCAGCACACCGCCGGCGAGGAACAGCGAGACGAACGTCATCATCCGGTTGCGGTCGCGCAACAGCGACAACGGCACCAGGGGGTGCTCGGCGGTGCGTTCGGTGAAGAAGAACGCACCGATGAGCATGACGGCGGCCACGCCCGCGCCGATGACCCACGGGTCCGACCAGCCGCGCGGCGGACCCTGGGTGAAGACCAGGACCGCCGCGGTGCATCCCAGGGTGGCCAGCAGCGCGCCGGTGACGTCGAGCTTGAGCCGTTCGTGGCGGGTCTCGTCCAGGCGGGTCAGCGCGATCCAGATGATCAGCGCGCCGATCGGGAAGTTGATCAGGAAGGCGAGCCGCCAGGAGATGACGGTCAGCGCGCCGCCCAGCACCAGGCCCAGCACCGATCCGAGACCCTGCATGGCGGCCGACATCGCCATCGCCTGGTTTCGGGCCTGACCGACCGCGTATGTGGTGGCGATCAGTGCCAGACCGGTCGGGGCGGCGACTGCGGCGCCCATGCCCTGAACCGCGCGGGCGGCGATCAGCAGCGGGCCGTCGGTGGCCAGGCCGCAGGCCATCGAGGCGATGGTGAACACTCCGACACCGGAGATGAAGGCGCGCCGGTGGCCGATCGCGTCACCGACGCGTCCGCCGAGGAGCAACATGCCCCCGAAGGTCAGCACGTAGGCGGTGATCACCCAGCTTTTCGCGGCGTCGGACAGGGCCAGGTCGGCCTGCATGCGGGGTAACGCGACGATGACGATGGTGCCGTCCAGGGTGGACATCAACTGCATGCCGGTGATCGCGATGATCGCGATCCCCAGGACACTGGAGGCAAGCGGGCGGGCCGGCGGTTCGGGAACGCTCGCGCCAGCCATGGGTGCCTACCCTACCGAGCGCTAAAGCTCTCCCGCGTCGATCGCTTCCTTGACGTCTTGGGCGTGCGCGACCTGCTGTGCGCTGTAGCCGATGAACAGCGCGACCGCGCCCACGATCACCGCCACCCCGGCGACCCACAGCAGACCGTAGGTGTAGCCCTGGTCGAGCGCGTGCAGTTGGGCGGGGTTCATCTTCTTGACCGGACCGGTGGTGCCGCCCAGGTACAGGGTGCGGGAGGTGATCACGGCCTGGATGATGGCCAGCACGACCGGGCCGCCGAGGTTCTGCAGCATCAGCGCGATGGCCGACACGGGACCGATCTGGTCGTGGCCGACGCCGGCGATCGCCGACACGGTCAGGGGGACGACGATCATGCCGATGCCCCCTCCGCCGACCACGATGGGGATCACCAGGTTGGGGAAGTACGGGATCCCGGCGTCGAGTGTGGAGCCGTAGATCATCGCGGCGAGCACCAGCACGCCGCCGGCGATCACCAGCAGCCGCGGTGGGAAGTAGTTGACCAGCTGTGACGAGACGGCGAGGCCGAACCCGAGTGCGACGACGAACGGGATGAATCCGATACCGGCGCGCAGCGCGCTGTATCCCATGATGTCCTGCACGTAGAGGCCGATGAGCACGGTGAGGGTGAACATCACTCCACCGGCGAGGAAGACCGCGGCGAAGGTGGCCAGCCGGTTGCGGTCACCGAAGAGTGCGAACGGGACCACCGGGTTGGCCGCGCGGCGTTCGACGAAGACGAAAGCCGCGAACGCCGACATGGCCACCGCGGCGGAGAGCAGCGTCATCGGCCGCAGCCACCCGTTCTCCGGGCCCTGGGCGAAGCCGAACACCGCTGCAGTGCAGCCGACTGTGGCTAGCAGAGCGCCGGCGGCGTCGAGTTTCTTGCGTTCGCGGTGCGTCTCGGTGAGCGTGGTGCGCGCGAGATGGATCACCAGCAGGCCGATCGGGATGTTCACCAGGAACGCCAACCGCCAGGACACCTCCACCAGTGCGCCGCCGACCACCAGGCCCATCACCGAGCCGACGCCGGTCATGGCGGCGAACACGGCGGTGGCCGCGTTTCGGGCGGGCCCCTTGGGGAACGTCGTCGCGACGAGCGCCAGTCCGGTGGGCGAGGCGATCGCCGCACCGACGCCCTGCAGCAGCCGGGCGATCACCAGGGTCGGTTCGTCCCAGGCCACGCCGCACAGCACCGAGGCGATGGTGAACAGTGCGACGCCGGAGATGAAGGCCCGCTTGCGCCCGATGGAGTCGCCGAGCCGGCCGCCGAGCAGCATCAGTCCGCCGAAGGTCAGCACATAGGCGGTGATCACCCAACTGCGCCCGGCGTCGGAGAGGCTGAGGTCGTCCTGGATCTTCGGCAGCGCCACGATGGCGACCGTGCTGTCCATGGTGGCCAGCAGCTGCATCCCGCCGATGGCGACCACCGCGGCCAGGAACCGGGTCGAGGGCATCCAGTCGGGCGTCCGCCGCGCCGGGAGCGCAACGGCGGCCCCGGCGTCGCCCGAGCGTGAACGCATTGGCGCCGTCATAGCGGCTAACCCTACCTGAATATTAAGAGAACTTTAAAGTCTCGATAACGTCTCGAATGCCGCGACCGGGCCGATCACGATGATCGCCGGCGGCCGGATGGCGTCGTCGCGGATCCGTTGCGCGACGTCAGACAGCCGCGCCCGCAATACCCGCTCGGCCGCGGTGCTGCCGTGCTGCACCACCAGAACAGGGGTTTCGGCGGACCTGCCCCCGGCCATCAGGACCTCAGCAAAGAGTTCGATGCGCTCGACGGCCATCAGCAGGACGATCGTCCCGGACATTTTCGACAACGCGTCCCAATTCACCAGCGATTCCGGGTCCTGCGGTGACAGGTGTCCGCTGACCACGACGAATTCGTGGTTGACCGCACGATGGGTGACCGGGACGCCCGCCAGGGCGGGAACAGCTATGGCGCTGCTCACACCGGGCACCACGGTGACGGGGATCCCGGCCTCCGCGCAGGCGATCACCTCCTCGTAGCCGCGGGCGAACACGAACGGGTCGCCGCCCTTGAGCCGGACCACGAACCGACCGGCGCGGGCGCGGTCGATGAGGACCTCGTTGATCGCCTCCTGGGCCATCGCACGGCCGTAGGGAATCTTCGACGCGTCGATCACCTCGACGTGGGGCGCCAGTTCGGCCAGCAGTTCCGGCGGGGCGAGCCGGTCGGCGACGACGACGTCGGCGTACGACAGGAGCCGGCGTCCGCGCACGGTGATCAGTTCCGGATCGCCCGGACCGCCGCCGACCAGCGCCACCCCCCCGGGTATCACATCGGAGGAGGAACTGGCGACGATGTCCGGCGCGATCCGGCCCTGCGCGAAAGCGTCGCGGATGGCCGAGCGCACTGCCGCCGAGCGCCGATGCTCCCCGCTGGCGAGCACCCCGACCAACAGCCCCTCGTAGTCGAAGGAGGCCGGTGTCACCGCGGTGCCCTCGCGGCCGGCGTCGGCACGCACGCAGAAGATGTGGCGGCTTTCCGCCTCGGCCACGACAGTGGCGTTGACCTCCGGATCGTCGGTGGCGGCGATCGCGTACCAGGCGCCCTCGAGGTCACCGTCGCGGTAGTCGCGCAACTCCAGTGTGATGCCCGGTTCCTGGTGCGCGAGCGCCTCGACGGCCGGGGTGGCGGCCCGCGCCACCACATGAACCACCGCGCCGTTGGCGATGAGCACCGGCACCCGGCGCTGTGCGACGGTGCCGCCACCGATGACGACGACCTTCTTACCGGCAAGGCGCAGGCCGACGAGGTAGCCATTCGGTGTCACCGACCGAGCCTAAAGCGTGGCCCGCTCGACGAATCTGCGGACCGCGTGCGGGTGGGCGGCAGGGTGGGTGTGCAGGTATCCCGCGTGCAGACCCTCCCGCACGGCGCCGTCATTGACGTGTTCGCCTGCGCGATCGGCCAACAGCCAGGCCGGCCGAACCGGGTCGGCGAAATCCACCGTGGTTCGGTGGAACTCGTGGCCGATGACCCGCTGACCGGTGGTGAACAGCGGTGAGTCGGTCGCGGCGACGGCGTCGCGATACCCGATGGTGAGGCGCTCGGTGAAGCGGGCGCTGCCCGCGAGCACCCCGCACATCGGCGTGCCGTCGAGGTCGTCCATGAGATAGGTGAGTCCGCCGCATTCGGCGTGCACCGGAGCGGTCCTGGCGAGCGTGCCGATCTGCTCGCGCAGTGCCGAGTTGGCCGAGAGTTCAGCGGCGTACTGCTCGGGAAATCCGCCCGGCAGCACCAGTGCGCGGGTCGCCTCGGGCAGCGCGTCGTCCAGCGGATCGAACGCCACCAGTTCCGCTCCGGCGGCACGCAGCAATTCGTCACGTTCGGCGTAACCGAAGCTGAACGCCGGCCCGGCCGCCACCGCCACCACCGGTCGCACCGCGGACGGTTCGGCGCCCACCGCCTCACCCGGTGACCACGGTGCAGCGGTCACCGACGAGCGGGCCATCCGAATCACCGCGGCGAGGTCCACGTGGCGTGCCACCAGGGCCGCCATCGCCGCGACCGCGGAACGCGCCCGGGCGCCGTGCTCGACGGCCGTCACCAGACCGAGGTGCCTCGACGGCACCGACAGCGCCTCGTTGCGTGGAACCGCACCGAGCACCGGCACGCCCACCGACTCGCAGGCCTGCCGCAGCACCTGTTCGTGGCGGGCGGATCCGACGCGGTTGAGGATCACCCCGCCGATTCGGACAGCGGGCGACACAGTCGAAAAGCCCTGCAGCACAGCAGCGATGCTGTGACTCTGGCCTCGGGCGTCGACGACGAGCACCACCGGCGCGCCCAGCAGTCCGGCGACCTCACCGGTGGATCCGCGGGCCGGCAACCGGAACCAGTCGTCGATGCGGCCGTCGAAGAGGCCCATCACTCCTTCGATCACGGCGATGTCCGCGCCGTCGCTGCCGTGCCGGTAGAGGGGAGCGATCAGATCCTCGCCCACCAGCACCGGGTCGAGATTGCGACCGGGCGCCGCGCTGGCAAGCGCGTGATAACCCGGATCGATGAAGTCCGGTCCCACCTTGAACGGCGCCACCCGGTGTCCGGCCTGGCGCAGTGCGGCCATCAAACCGGTTGCGATGGTGGTCTTTCCGCTCCCGGATGACGGTGCTGCGACGACGACGGCGGGGACTGCGCTCACGATCCGGTTCTCACCATTCGATCCCGGGTTGACCCTTGCGACCGGAATCCATCGGGTGCTTGACGCCGGTCATCTCGGTGACCAGATCAGCCGCGTCGATCAGGGCGGCGGGCGCCCCGCGACCGGTGATCACCACGTGCTGACGGCCGGGCCGGTTCGCCAGCGTCTCGATGACCTCACCGATGTCGATCCATCCCCAGCGCAGCGGGTAGGTGAACTCGTCGAGGACGTAGAAGTCGTGTTGCTGCGCGGCCAGTCTGCGGGCGATCTCCGCCCATCCCTGCGCGGCCGCGGCGGCGTGGTCCTGATCCGAGCAGGCCTTCTTGATCCAGGACCACCCCTGTCCCATCTTGTGCCACTCCACCGCACCGCCGGTGGCGGAGTCCTCGTGCAGCCGGCCCAGTTCGGTGAACGCGGTCTCTTCGCCCACCTTCCACTTCGCGCTCTTGACGAACTGGAAGACCGCGACGTTCATTCCGGCGTTCCATGCCCGCAGCGCCATTCCGAACGCGGCGGTGGACTTGCCCTTGCCATCGCCGGTGTGCACCGCCAGCACCGGCAGGCTGCGGCGCTGCCGTGTGGTCAAACCGTCGGAGGGCACGCTGCCCGGCCGGCCCCGTGGCATCAACG
>JBAXCK010000099.1:0-11577 GCA_037141465.1 Mycobacteriaceae bacterium
ACGCGGCTAGATTCCCTGAAAACTAGATTCCCTGAAAACTAGATTCCCTGAAAACAGGGATCCGCCTGACCGTTGGGAATGGTGGCGTCGCGGGCGATGAACCTCGCGGTCACGCCGCCGTCGGTCACCGCCACGCTCTCGGCGTGAATCCCCATCGGCAGGTTGGCGGTCAGGGCTGTGGTGAAGGCGTCCAGCGCCGGCTGCGCGGTCTCGCGCGGCAGCGCGAATCCCAGCCCGCTGACACCGGCTACCTGTAACTGCAGCTGGCCCTGCGACACCGTGGGCATGACCGTCACCGTCCCGAGCGGACCCTGCAGTTCGATGGTGCCGTTGCCCGGGTCGGTGTTGACGCCGCTGACCAGACCGCCCAGGAACGGGATGATGGTCTGCGCGGTCTGCTTGATGCCGTCGGCGCTCCAGGAGACGTCGGCGTCCAATGCGCCCAGCGTTCCCGCGCCGTCGGCGGTCTTCTCGAGCCGGATGTCGTCGAGTCGTAGATGAAGTGTCATGCCCTTGGCTTCGCGGATCTGGTTTCCCGCGGTGTCCACCACCATGTCGCGATAGCTGTGGGTGAGGTGCTGGATCAGAAAGGGGCGCAGGCCGAAGGAGACCTTGGAACCGTCCTGCACCACGCAGCTGACGGCCTTGGACACGATCGAGTCTGCGACGTGGCGGGCATAGAGTTCGGCACCCAGCAGGCCGGCCAGCACCAGTGCCACCACGATCACACCGATCAGCAGGGCCGAGAGCCGGTCGGGGGTCTGCTCGTGCTGTGCTTCCGAATCCGAGGGAGGTACCGGGACGTGCTGTGTCGGCGGCTCGGGGAACCCGTGCGGCGGCGGTTCCGGCGGCGGGATCGTCACCGTGCCGATTGTGCCCTATCGCGCGGTGCGGTCTCCGGCGCGGTTGCGCAGCACCCCGACCGCGTCACGGACCGCGGCGAGACCGCCGAGATCCAGATCGCAGACCAGAAGCTGCGGTTGCGCACCCGCGGATGCCAGAACCTCGCCGAGAGGGGAGGACACCAGCGATCCACCGACGCCGGTCGGTGCCGTTGCGGCGAGTTCGGCTCCGGGATAGCCCTGACCGGCGCCGGCGATGAAACAGCCGGAGTCCAGAGCGCGCGCCCGGGTGAGCAGCGTCCACTGCTCGAGTTTTCCCGGACCCGCGCCCCACGAGGCGCTGACGGTGATGACCTGGGCACCGAGATCCGCCAACTCGGTGTAGAGGTAGGGGAAGCGGACGTCGTAGCACGACGTGATTCCCACACCGACACCGTCGACGCTGACCACCAGCTGCCGGTGGCCCGGCGCGACCGTCTGCGACTCGGTGAATCCGAAGGCGTCATAGAGATGGATCTTGTCGTAGCCGGCCTCCACGCCACCGCCGGTCGCGAGCACGGTGTTGAAGACCCGTCCGTCCGGGCTCGGCGTGAACATGCCGGCGAAGACGGTCAGACCGGTCTCATGTGCGACCGCTCGCACGCCATCGGCCCAGCGCCCGTCGAGAGGTTCGGCCACCGGGGCCAGCGGCACGCCGAAACGGCACATGGTGGCTTCCGGGAACACGACCAGTCGCGCTCCGGCGTCGGCGGCGCGCTTGGTGAAATCGGCGACCAGTGTCAGGTTGGCGTCCGGGTCTGTGCCGGAGAGGATCTGCGCCACGGCGATCCGCATCGTGACAGGCCGCATGCACTAAAGGTTACGGGGCCACCGATGACCACGGCACGGTGAGCTCCGCGTCCCCGCGTCCGCGGCGTTGCGGCTCGGCGGGCACCCCGGCGGCGCGGAGTGCCTCGAGCATGGCTCGCCACCGGGTGCGCGGCCCGAACACCGACTGGCCGGCCGCCGCGGCCCAGGCGTGGTCGGCGGCGGTGAGCAGATCGTGCACGCTGCACCCCGGAACATTCTGGTGGATAAGCACTTTCGGTAACCGCTCGGCCAGATCCGAGGGACGCTCGATGTGTCGCGGATCGCACGCCAGAGTGAGACTCACCGGCCCGTCGCTGTCCAGCAGCACCCAGCAGCACCGTCTGCCCAGTTCGTCACAGGTGCCCTCGACGATCACGCCACCCGGTGCGAGTGCGGACTGCATGGTGCGCCAGGCACCGGCCACGGCATCCTCGGGGTATTGCCGCAGCACGTTGAACGCCCGGACGAGGACCGGCGTCAGACCGGCGAGTTCGAAGCCGCCGAGGGCAAAGCTCACATCGGATCGCACCCCGGCGCCGCCGGCGGCTTCGACGCGTTCGGGATCGATCTCCAGACCCACCACCGCAAGATCGGGTGCGACGGCGCGGAGTCGTGCGGCGAACTCCAGCGTGGTCACCGGCAGTCGTCCGTAGCCGAGGTCGATCGCCAGCGGCGGGGACTGCGAGGCCAGCGCCGCGCGGACCCGCGGTGACCGGGCCATCCAGCGGTCGGCCCGTCGCAGGCGGTTGGCGCCGGTGGTGCCCCGGGTCGGCACGCCGACCGGGCGCTGGGGCCGTCTACGGGTTATGGCGCGTCACCCACTCGGAGGTGAACCTGCCCTCCTCGGCGAACAGTGTGCGCATCCCGCCCAGGATCAACTGCTCGATCTGGCCGCCGATGATCGGTGCCCGCACCGTGCACTGCGTCTGCAACCGCATGCGGCTGCCGGTGGCGGTGTCGCTGAGCAGGTACTCGCCGCGGATGTCCACCGGAACCGTCGGCACCACCGCGCGGTAGCTACCGTTGACCCGCTGGGCGGACGGCTCGAACGGATCGAAATGCTGCTCGCGGGTCACAACGAACGTACTGGGCAGTACCGGGCGCGCGACCGCGGGAAAATCAGCGGAGGTGAGGATGTGTGAGAAGGCGATGTCGGTGCCGGCATCGCTGGACTGGAAGTGCGCCAGTTCGGTACGCGCACCATTCGATTCGTAGAAACCGACCAACTGCTCCCAATAGTCGACCCCGGTGAAGTCGCGGTGCAGATCGGCCGCGGGCACGGCGACGTCGATGTCGTAGACCATCGTCCGCGGCATCTCAGCACTCTCCGGCGATCCAGGCGGTGGTGAAGCGCTGCTCGGCGACGAGCAGTTCCCTCAGCTGATTGCCGATGAAGTTCTCCAGCTTACGACCGACCAGCGGCACCCGGACCTCGACGTCGGCGCGCAGAGCGAGCGTGCAGCGTTCGTCGTCGCCGCTGAGTTCCACGGTGCCCGCCAGCGATACCGGGGCACCGGCGATACCGCCGCTGACCGTCGCATCGGCGCGGGGGCCCTGCAGCGGACTCCAGGTCTCCTCGCGCCGGATCTCAAGATCACCGCGGTGGAACTGCGACACCACCGACGGCAGCCGATCGGATCGCAGCACCTGGGTGGTCACCACGTCGATACCGCCGTCGGAGCCGACTGTCATGGCGTCCAGTCTGGCCTCGTCCGCGCCGGAGCGTGCAAGACGGGCCAGCCAGTAGCGTTCATCGCTGAGCGCCGCATGGACTTCGCCGACGCCGCTGTCGTAGTCGGTGGCCATGTCGAATGAACGTGGCATAGCTGGTGAGGCTACCGTTACCCGTCGTGGCGCCCGCTTTGGATGATTTCGGCGGCGCGGATGTCGCCGAGGACGTGCCGCTGGGCCCGCTGACCACGTTGCGGGTCGGCCCCATCGCGCGTCGGCTCATCACCTGCGTGACCGGTGAGCAGGTCGGTACAACCCTGCGCGCCCTCGGTCCAGACGCCGATGTCCTCGTGCTCGCGGGAGGCTCCAACGTCGTCATCGCCGACGACATCACCGGACTCACCGTCGTGCGCATCGCGAGTCAGGGCGTCACCGTCGACGGTGGGGTCCTGCGCGCACAGGCCGGCGTCGACTGGGATGACGTCGTCACCGCCGCGATCGCGGCCGGTCTCGGTGGTCTGGAATGTCTTTCGGGCATACCGGGATCCACCGGCGCGACACCGGTGCAAAACGTCGGGGCCTACGGCGTCGAGGTGGCCGACGTCCTGCGCCGGGTGCGGCTGCTGGACCGCCGCACCTTCGAAACGCGCTGGGTCGGGACCGACGAACTGCGGTTCGGATACCGCCACAGTGTGTTGAAGGGCGCCGCGGACGCGATCGTGCTCGAGGTGGAGTTCGGCCTCAACACCGATGGGCGTTCCGCCCCGATCCGCTACCGCGAACTCGCCTCCGCACTCGGTGTGTCCGTCGGTGACCAAGTGTCACCCGCCCGGGTCCGCGACGCGGTGCTCGCGTTGCGCAACGCCAAGGGCATGGTGGTGAACGCCGCCGACCACGACACCTGGAGTGTGGGCTCGTTCTTCACCAATCCGGTGGTCAGCGCGGAGCGGTTCGCCGCACTCCGGGACGCCGCTGCGATGGCCGTCCCGAACTACCCCGCGCCCGGCGGTGTGAAGCTCGCTGCGGGATGGCTGGTGGAACAGGCCGGCTTCGGCAAGGGGTTTCCCGGCTCCGGTCCGTGCCGGCTGTCCACCAAACACGCGCTGGCGCTGACCAACCGCGGCGACGCCACCACCGCCGATGTGCTGGCGCTGGCCAGAACCGTCCGCGATGGCGTCCGGGCGGCGTTCGGAGTCACGCTGGTCCCCGAACCGGTGCTGGTGGGGTGCGCCCTCTGACAAGAAACCCTGTGAGAAAGACCGATCAGGTCCGGCGGTTGTATCGGCTGGCGCTGGCCTGATCCCGCGGCCGGATGACGATCTGGTCGAGGTTCACATGAGCCGGCCGGGAGGCGACGAATCCGATCACCTCGGCGACGTCGTCGGCCTGCAAAGGGGTGATTCCGGCGTAGACCGACTCTGCGCGGCGTTCGTCTCCGCTGAAGCGCACCAGTGAGAACTCCGTCTGCACCGCGCCGGGTGCGATCTCGGTGAGCCGCACTGGTTTCCCGAGCAGCTCCCCGCGCAGCGTCCGGTGCAGCGCACCTTGGGCGTGCTTCGCCGCGGTGTACCCCGCGCCCCCGTCGTAGACCTCGATGGCCGCGATCGAGGTGACCGTGACGATGAGGCCGTCACCGGACTCGATGAGCTTGGGCAGCAGTGCCCGCGTCACCCGCAGGGTGCCCAGCACGTTGGTGTCCCACATCCAGCGCCAGTTGTCCAGATCGGCCTCGGTGACCGGTTCGAGTCCCTTGGCGCCGCCGGCGTTGTTGACCAGAACGTCCACCCTCGGCAGCGCGGCCGCCAGTGCTGCCACCGCGTCGTCGTCGGTGACGTCGGCGACGATCGCCGTCCCGCCGATCTCGTCGGCGAGCCGGGAGATCCGGTCGAAGCGGCGGGCCACCGCCACGACGTGAAAGCCCCCGGCGGCCAGAACACGGGCGGTCGCTGCGCCGATACCGGAACTGGCGCCGGTCACCACCGCGACCCGGGAATGGGCATCTGGTCGGGTACTCATCGCCCTCGACTCTAATGACGTGCTATCTTTCCCCGCGTGAGTCTCCTCGGGCGGGCCAACGTGATGGCCGCGAACGGTGCGTGTTGTTGTCGCGCCGTCCGCTGCGCCTGACCCGTTCGCGTTTCTTTTCCCGGTGTCGGTGCGGCTTCAACAGCCCCAGCCCCCCGACCTCCAGAGGAATCATCGTGAGCACTCCCGCACTCGCACCGACCGCCCGGGTCTATCCGCTGCGCGCCAGGACGGCCCCGCCGGCGTCCCCGCATGTGGTCGCTCCGGCCCTTCGCATCCCGGAATCCGCCGCTGCCGTGGTGTTCGCCGCCGTCCGGCACCGCGGCCCCGTCGCGCGGGACGTGATCGCCACGGCGACAGGGCTTTCGATCGCCACCGTGAACCGGCAGGTGAGCGCTCTGCTGGACGCGTCGCTGCTGCGGGAACGCCCGGATCTGGCAGCAGCCGGCGCGATCGGCCGGCCGCGGATTCCGGTCGAGGTCAATCACGAGCCGTATCTGACGATCGGCGTTCACGTCGGCGCGCGCACCACGAGCATCGTCGCCAGCGACCTGCTGGGCCGCACCCTCGACGCGGTGGAGACGCCGACGCCCACCGGCGCCGTCGGTCCGGCGATGACGGCGCTGGCCGACAGTGCGCGCCGCTACCTGAGCCGGTGGCACCGCCGTCGCGCGCTGTGGGCCGGAGTGGCGGTCGGCGGCGTGGTGGACAGCGCCGCGGGCACCGTCGACCATCCGCGACTGGGCTGGAAGGCCGCTCCGATCGGCCCGACCCTGGCCGCAGCGCTCGCCCTGCCGGTATCGGTCGCCTCGCACGTCGACGCGATGGCCGGCGCGGAGCTGCTGGTCGGCCGTCGCGAACCGGGCAGGACCGGCGGCGGCAGCAGTCTGTACGTCTATGCGCGCGAGACCGTCGGCTTCGCGCAGGTGATCGACGGCCGCGTGCACATTCCCGCCGGCGGACCCGGCACGGTGGCAGGCCTGCCGGTGCACTCGGATCTGCTCGAGGGCGGCACGCTGGAGTCGACGGTCAGTGACGAGGCCGTGGTGGCCGCCGCCCGCGCCGCCGCCATCATTGCGACATCCGGTCCGAAGTCCTCGATCGCCGAGCTACTCCGGATGGCCCGCACGGCCGATGCGCCGCGTGCCGCCGCCGCCCGCCAACTTCTCGACGAGCGGGCCCGGGTGCTCGGCGGCGCCGTGGCGCTGCTGCGCGACATGCTCAACCCCGACGATCTGGTGGTCGGCGGACAGGCCTTCACCGAGTACCCCGACGGTATGGCCGAGGTTCGCGCCGCCTACGCGACGCGATCGCTGCTGGGCGCCCGAGACATCCGCGTCACCGCCTTCGGCAACCGCGTCCAGGAGGCGGGAGCGGGTGTGGTCTCGCTGAGCAGTATCTACGCCGATCCGCTCAGCGCGGTGCGGCGGGCAAGCCACCGGAGGGCCGCCGCCCGTGTGTAGCCGTGTATAGATGAAAGCGTGACTCCGCGACGGGTGGCCGTACTGTCGGTGCACACCTCCCCGCTGGCTCAACCCGGGACGGGTGACGCGGGGGGGATGAACGTTTACGTACTGCAGACCGCACTGCACCTGGCCCGCCGGGGCGTCGAGGTGGAGATCTTCACCCGGGCGACGTCCTCCTCCGACGAGCCGGTGGTTCCGGTGGCTCCCGGTGTGCTGGTCCGCAACATCGTCGCCGGTCCCTTCGAGGGCCTGGACAAGAACGACCTGCCCACCCAGCTGTGTGCGTTCACCGCCGGCGTGCTGCGTGCCGAGGCCAACCACGATCCAGGTCACTACGACATCGTGCACTCGCACTACTGGCTCTCAGGGCAGGTCGGCTGGCTCGCGCGGGACAGGTGGGCCGTGCCCCTGGTGCACACGGCGCACACGCTGGCGGCGGTCAAGAACGCCGCGCTGGCCGCCGGGGATACCCCGGAACCTCCATTGCGCTCCGTCGGTGAACAGCAGGTCGTCGATGAGGCGGACCGCCTCATCGTCAACACCGAAACCGAAGCGCAGCAATTGGTTTCGCTGCATCGTGCCGCTCCTGACCGGATCGACGTCGTGCATCCGGGCGTCGATCTGACGACCTTCACGCCCGGCGACCGCGCGGCCGCCCGGGCCGCACTCGGTGTGCCACCCGGCGAGAAGGTGGTGGCCTTCATCGGGCGCATCCAACCGTTGAAGGCGCCCGATGTCCTGGTGCGCGCTGCCGCGCTGCTGCCCGGCGTCCACGTGCTCGTGGCCGGTGGCCCGTCCGGAAGCGGAGTGACCGAGCCGGACAGCCTGATGCGCCTCGTCGCTGAACTCGGTATCGCCGATCGGGTGAGGTTCCTGCCGCCGCAGTCGCGCGAAAACCTCGTCGAGGTCTACCGCGCGGCGGATCTCGTTGCCGTGCCGAGTTATTCGGAGTCCTTCGGACTGGTCGCCGTCGAGGCGCAGGCCTGCGGCACCCCGGTGGTCGCCGCCGCGGTGGGAGGGCTGCCGGTCGCGGTGGCAGACGGGCGCAGCGGGACGCTGGTCGACGGACACGACCCGGCCGACTGGGCTCGCGCCATCGCGGGACTGCTCGACGGGGACCAGGCCGCGCTGGGTCGCGCGGCAATAGCGCATGCGCAGCGGTTCTCCTGGGACAGCACGGTGGACGCCCTGCTGGCGAGTTACGGGCGGGCCGTCGCCGACTACGGCGCGGCGCACCGCCGCAGCGCGGGTATCGACCTGGTCGCCCGGCGCCCGGGCCGGCGCTGGGGCGTGCGTCGCCCCGCGAAGCCGCCCAAGACCCCCCCGAAGACACCCGGAGTGCGGGCATGACCGACCCACGCTCGAGTGAGAACACAGTGGCCCGCCTCGTCGAGGAGACCCTCAACGAACACGGACTCACCTTCACCCGCTACCAGGGCGCGCACGGCGGACTGCCGGGCGTCATCGTCGAACTACCCGGCGAACGCAAACTCACCACCAACACCCTGCTGTCGATCGGTGAGCACTCGGTGCGCGTGGAGGCCTTCGTCTGCCGCAAACCCGACGAGAATCACGAGGGTGTCTACCGGTTCCTGCTCAAGCGCAACAGGCGCCTCTACGGTGTCGCCTACACCTTGGACAACATCGGTGACATCTATCTCATCGGACGCATCGCACTCGACGTGATCAACGCCGAGGAGATCGACCGGGTGCTAGGTCAGGTGGTGGAGGCGGTCAACAACGATTTCAACACCCTGCTCGAACTCGGTTTCGCCACCTCCATCCGCAAGGAGTGGGCATGGCGGGTCGCACGCGGGGAGTCGCTGAAGAACCTGAAGGCCTTCGAGCATCTGATCGACGAGGATCCTGACGGCAGCAGCGGTGATGCGCCTCCCAACGGCAGTTCGCATCCGGGGAGACCGTGAGAGACTTCGCGCCATGGCCACACTGATCCTGCTGCGCCACGGCGAGAGCCAGTGGAACGCGTTGAACCTCTTCACCGGCTGGGTGGACGTCGACCTCACCGACAAGGGCCGCGCCGAGGCGGTGCGCGCCGGAGAACTCATCGCAGCCGGCGACCGCCAGCCCGATGTGCTCTACACCAGCCTGCTGCGGCGGGCGATCACGACCGCCAACCTGGCGTTGGACACCGCTGATCGGCACTGGATCCCGGTGCATCGCGACTGGCGCCTCAACGAGCGGCACTACGGCGCCCTGCAGGGCCTCGACAAAGCCGAGACCAAGGCGAAGTACGGCGAGGAGCAGTTCATGGCCTGGCGGCGCAGCTATGACACCCCACCGCCGCCGATCGAACCGGGCAGCGAGTTCAGCCAGGACACCGACCCGCGCTACGCAGACATCGGCGGCGGCCCGCTGACGGAGTGCCTGGCCGACGTGGTGGCGCGCTTCGTGCCCTACTACGAGACGGTCATCTCACCCGACCTCAGAGCGGGCAAGACGGTCCTGATCGCCGCTCACGGCAACTCGCTGCGCGCGCTGGTGAAGTACCTCGACGGCATGTCGGACGCGGACATCGTCGGACTCAACATCCCGACCGGCGTCCCGTTGCGCTACGACCTCGACGGCGACTTGAAGCCGAAGGTCGCCGGCGGCACCTATCTGGATCCGGCCGCGGCGGCCGCGGGCGCGGCCGCCGTCGCCAACCAGGGCGCGAAGTAAAGCCGGAAGACAAACAACCGGTGAACGACAGCCGAACTCTCGCCGTGGCGCACCTGACCTGGCCGACCTCCGTCGCATCGTGTTGGGGTGACGCCCGCGCGATGCGTACGCTTTCGACGTGAGTTCGGGTGCGGCGGCCCTGCTGGCCGGCGTCGTCGGGTTGGCCGGCGTGGTTCTCGGTATGGCGATCGCCAGGTTGGCGGCGCCGGAACAGTCCGACCGTCTTCGCCGCCACGCCGCCACCGAGACCGGTATGACCATCTCTGAGATGTTTCAGCGCACCGTCGCGCTGGCACCGATCGGTGTGGTGGTGGTCGACGGCCTGCGTGATGTGGTGGCCAGTAACGATCGGGCGGACGAGTCGGGGCTGGTGCGCCACAGGCTGCTCGACGATCGCATCTGGGCAGCCGCCCAGCACACGTTGTCCACCGGCGAGGACGTCGAGATCGATCTGGTCGCACCGCGCGGAGCCGCACCCGGCCGCGCCGGTGTGTCGGTGCGGGGTCACATCAGACTGCTGAACGACGCACACCCACGCTTCGTCGTGGTCTATCTCGACGATCAGTCCGAGCAGGCCAGGATGGAGGCCAGTCGGCGTGACTTCGTGGCCAACGTCAGCCACGAGCTCAAGACTCCCGTCGCGGCGATGGGTGTTCTGGCCGAGGCGCTACTGGAGTCTGCCGGCGACCCGCACACCGTGCAGCGCTTCTCGCGCAAGCTGCACGCCGAGTCGAAGCGTCTGGCCGGAATGGTGGGGGAGCTGATCGAACTCTCCCGGCTGCAGGGTGCCGAGCGATTGCCCGATCTGGTCGAGGTCGACGTGGACAGCGTTGTCCAGGAGGCGATTTCGCGTCACAAGGTGGCCGCCGACAACGCCGACATCGCCGTCCAGACCGATGCGCCCAGCGGTCTGCGGGTTCTGGGCGATCAGCCGCTTCTGGTCACCGCGGTGGCCAACCTCATCTCGAACGCGATCGCGTACTCGCCGGACTCCTCCAGCGTGTCGATCAGCCGGCGCCGCAACGGCGACGACATCGAGATCGCCGTCACCGATCGGGGCATCGGTATCGCACTGGCCGACCAGGAGCGGGTGTTCGAGCGGTTCTTCCGGGTGGATAAGGCGCGCTCGCGCGCGACCGGCGGAACCGGACTCGGACTGGCCATCGTCAAGCATGTCGCCGCTAATCACAACGGCAGCATCCGGCTGTGGAGCCGCCCCGGCACCGGGTCGACGTTCACGCTCACCATTCCGGCCTTCGTCGGCAACGCGGCCGATGACGACAACGACGAGTCCGAGGAGGTGCGGTGACACGGGTGCTGATCGTCGAGGACGAGGAGTCCCTGGCCGACCCGCTGGCATTTCTGCTGCGCAAAGAGGGGTTCGAGGCCACGGTTGTCACCGATGGACCCGCGGCCCTGGCCGAGTTCGATGACTCCGGTGCCGACATCGTGCTGCTGGATCTGATGCTCCCCGGGATGAGCGGCACCGAAGTCTGTAAGCAGCTACGCGGGCGCTCGAGCGTCCCGGTGATCATGGTCACCGCGCGCGACAGCGAGATCGACAAGGTGCTGGGTCTGGAACTCGGCGCCGACGATTACGTCACCAAGCCGTACTCCGCGCGCGAACTGATCGCCAGGATTCGCGCCGTGTTGCGCCGCGGGGGTGAAGCCGAGGAGAGCGGTCTGGTCGACGCGATCCTCGAGGCCGGCCCTGTGCGGATGGACGTCGAACGGCACGTCGTGAGCGTAGGCGGGCAGCACATCTCGTTGCCGCTCAAGGAATTCGACCTACTCGAGTACCTGATGCGCAACAAGGGCCGGGTGCTGACCCGCGGTCAGCTCATCGACCGGGTCTGGGGCTCGGACTACGTCGGTGATACCAAGACTCTCGACGTCCACGTCAAAAGACTGCGCTCCAAGATCGAGTCGGACCCGGCCAACCCGGTCCGGTTGATCACCGTGCGGGGGCTGGGCTACAAGCTGGAGGGCTAGCCGGACGACGATGCGGCGCAGCGGAGCGAGCTGCTGAGGAGTTCGGCGATCCG
>JBAXCK010000100.1:0-11470 GCA_037141465.1 Mycobacteriaceae bacterium
GCCATGGGCGGCTCGGGATCGCAGGGGTCGATGGGCGGGCAGGGTTCGATGGGCGAGCAGGGTTCCATGGGCGAGATGGGTGCCTCCGGAGGCGACACGCTGCTCGGTGGCGATCCCGGCGACGTGACGTATCCCTATTACGTCGTCAACGGCCGGATTCCCGAGGCGCCGTCGACGTTCCGCGCCAAGCCCGGCGAGCGGATCCGGATCCGTTTCATCAACGCCGGATCCGACACCGCGTTCCGGGTCGCCCTGGCAGGCCACCGGATGAAGGTCACCCACACCGATGGTTTCCCGGTGGTTCCGGTTGATGTTGATGCGCTGCTCATCGGCATGGGCGAACGCTACGACGTGATCGTCACCGCCGCGGACGGGGTGTTCCCGTTGGTGGCGTTGGCCGAGGGAAAGAATGCGGTCGCGCGCGCACTGCTGACCACGGGTGTGGGCAGTGCCCCGGCGGCGGACTTCCGGCCGTCGGAACTCAACGGGACAGTCGGCACCGTCGACATGTTCTCGCCGGCGCCCGAGGTGGCGCTGAAGTTCACCAAGGCCGACACCGAGATGGTGGCCGACCTCACGTCATCGGACACGGCCTACCAGTGGGGTATCAACGGACCCTTCCCCGACAACAAGCCCTTCACCGTGTTCCAAGGCCAGCAGGCGACGATGACCTTCGCGAACAAGACACGGATGTGGCATCCGATGCACCTGCACGGGCATACCTTCGCGGTGTACAAGCCCGACGGCACCCTGGGTGCACGGAAGGACACCGTCATCGTCATTCCGAACCAGTCGGTGAAGATCGCGATCCTGGCGGACAACCCCGGATACTGGCCGCTGCACTGCCACAACACCTATCACGCTGAAGCGGGGATGAGCAGCACGTTCGACTATCTTGTGTAGGCCACCTCAGCCGCCAGCGAGGCGCCCATCTGCTTCGCTCTGTGTGAGGCGGCAACCGCGACGGCCAAACCGACTGCGCACCAGTACAACCCGAGCACCGGTGCGGCCAGCGGATCGCCCGAGTCCTTGACCGAGAACCACAGCACCACGGCGATCACCACTGCGCCGGCCCCGGGTAGGACGATCCCGGCGATTCGTCCCGTGCCGGAGTGCACCGGGAGAAATTTCGGAGCGCCGACGAACCACACGGTGGCGATCTCGACCAGGAGATAGCAGACCATCAGGCACACCGACCCGGCGGTCGCGAAGAGGAAGTAGGTGTCCAGTGCGCGATCACCCGTATCTCCGGGAGGCCAACCGGACAGACCGCACAGGGTGTTCGCCGCTATCGCAACAGCGACCATCAGCCACACCGCCCGTCGCGGTCCGCCGGTGGTCTCGTCGACGTGCGCGAACCAGTGCGGGGCCATCCGATCGCGAGCGAAAGCGAACAGCATGCGGCCCGACGTCGCCGCCGTGGCCATATGGCAGCCGAAGGCGCCGATGGTCGCGGTCAGGATGATCAGCAGACTGAACCACTCGCCGATGTAGCTGTTGCCCAGATCGCCGAGGGTGTTCGCGGAGTGTTCGAAGGCGTCCAGGCCCGCGCGATCGGTGCCGAACCCGATGGTCTGGGCGAACATGACGAGCACGAACAGCACGCCGGTCAGGATGAGGGTGCCGGCGATGGCGCGTGGAATGTCGCGCCGCGGATCGTCGGTCTCCTCGCCCATCGATGCGCAGGCCTCGAAACCCGCCCAGCACAGGAATGCGATGACCACACCACCGAGCACCGCGCCCGCGGACATCCCCGATGCGGTGAAGGTCCCGAAGTCCACTCCGGTTGTCGGCGCGCCGCCGCGGGCGATGATCACCGCCGCCAGCACGAGCATGGCGGCGATCCCCACTCCTTCGATGCCGAGCAGGATCCGCGCCAGCAATCGTGCGTCACGGCCGGTCAGAACGAATGAGACCGCGCCGCCGGCGATCACGATCGCCAGCCACGGAACCTGGTGCGGATGGGCCGATGCCCGATTCAGTTCGGCCAGCAGGGAATTGGCGAACGCCGCGGTCAACGCCAACGTTCCGATGCAGAACCCCCCGTAGGCGCCCAGCATCGCGAATCCGGCGCAGAACCCTGCCCGGGGACCGACGGTGACCCCGACCAGCGCATAGGCGGATCCGGCATGGTTCAGGTGGCGGGTGAGGCGCACGAAGCTGTAGCCGACCAGTGACACCCCGAGGAGTCCGATGACGAACACCAGCGGGATGGCCTTGCCCACGGCGGGCACCAGTCCCTGGCCGTTGCCGGCCATGGCCAGTGTCGGTCCCACGGTGGCGACTGACAGCGCAAGTCCCACCCAGAGCGGGAACCGGCGCCCGCCCAGCCCATCTGCAGACGGCATGACTTCCTCTCCACCGATCGGTCGATCCGCACATCATCCCCCGCATCCCCCGATCGCCGGACAGATGTTTGTGTGCCGACGGCGGTAGGTTGACGGCCATGGACACCCTGACCCAACCGACCGCCGCCGCGCGCATGGCCGCCGGCCTGGCGGCCGCCGCGATCTCCCTCGGTGTGACACAACTGGCCGCCGCGGTGGTGGGGCCGGCCAGCGATGCCCGCAACGCCGTCGGCTCGGCGGTGGTGAACCTGACTCCGGGCCCGGTGAAGGAATGGGCGATCCAGACCTTCGGTACCTCGGACAAGACGTTTCTGACCATCAACGTCCTCGTCGTGATCTGCGCGCTGGCCGCGATCAGCGCCATCTGGGAGCGATCCCGCCGGCTGGGCACCCTGACTCTGCTGGCCGCCGGCATCGCCGGCTGCGTCGCCGTCCTGGTCCAGACCGGCGCGCGGCCCCTCGACGTGATCCCCACCGTGCTCGGCACCGCGGCCGGAGTCGCGACGCTGAGGGTTCTGACACGTCAATCCTCGGTCTTTGCCGGAACGGCCGAATCAGGCGGTCCCGAATCCCTTGGGGCTCAACCGGATCCGAGCCGTCGCCGTTCGCTGCAGACCCTCGGGTTCCTCGGGATCGGTGCCGCCACCGGCGTCGGTGGGCTGCTGCTGGGCCGTCGGCTGCACTCGGTCTCCGGGGAACGGGAGTCGCTCGCGTTACCCGCAGTGCCGCAGCCTGCCCCGCCGATACCCCCGGAGGTGCAGCCCAAGGGCGTCGCCCTGCCGAGTTTCATCACGCCGAACGCCGACTTCTATCGCATCGACACCGCGCTCACCGCGCCGCAGGTGTCTCGCACCGACTGGATGCTGCGCATCCACGGAATGGTGGACCGCGAGATCACCTACGGCTTCGAGGACCTCAAGCGCTTCCCGCCTCTGGAGAAGGCCGTCACGCTGATGTGCGTGTCGAATCCGGTGGGCGGTGACCTGATCTCCACCGCGATCTGGACCGGCTATCGGATGCGCGATCTGCTCAAGGACGCCGGGGTGCACACCGATGCCGACATGGTGCTGTCGACCTCGGTGGACGGCTTCACGATCGGCACCCCGGTCGAGGCGCTGACCGACGACCGCGACGCAATGCTGGCGATCGGTATGAACGGCGAACCGCTGCCCGTCGAACACGGCTACCCCGCCCGCATGGTGGTGCCGGGGCTTTACGGCTTCGTCTCCGCCACCAAGTGGGTGGTCGATCTGGAGTTGACCCGGTTCGACAGGGCGCAGGCGTACTGGAGCCGGCTCGGCTGGTCGGCGCAGGCCCCGATCAAGACGGGGTCGCGCATCGACGTGCCGCGAAGGGGACAGCGGATCGCGGCTGGACGCACCGCGGTGGGCGGTGTCGCCTGGGCGCAGCACCGCGGCATCAAGGCGGTGGAGGTCCGCATCGACGACGGGCCTTGGCAGCCGGCCCAGATGGGTGCGGCGTACTCCAACGACACCTGGCGGTTGTGGACCTTCGACTGGCAGGCCTCACCGGGCACCCACACCATCACGGTGCGCGCCACCGACAACACCGGCGCGGTGCAGACCGGTGAGCAGGCCAGCCCGATGCCCGACGGCGCCACCGGATGGCCCTCGATCTCGGTCGAGGTCGGCTAGGGCGATGGCGGTCCGCCGTGCGCCGGAGCCGGCCGCTGAACTGGGCGCGGTGCTGACCCAGCTGGAAGCCAACGGTGTCGGCACCCTCGTCGGAACCGTCGTCAACCCGGCCGGTCTGACACTGGCCAAAACCGTTCCGCTGCGCCGCGCGACGGCGTTCGCGAACCCGGGCCTGGGTGCCAGCCCGGTATGGCACGTCTTCGCCACCGATCAGAGCGGCATCGCGTTCACCGACGACATCAGTGTGGTCGGCGACGAACGACTGCGTATCGACCCCGCCGGGCTGCGTTCCCTCGGCGGCGGACTGGCATGGGCACCGGCGTCGTTCTTCGACCAGGACGGTGATCCGGTGCCCGCGTGTGCACGCGGAACCCTGGCACGGGTCGAAGCCGATCTGGCCGCCGCCGGTGTGACGGCACTGGTCGGTCATGAGATCGAATTCCTTCTCGTCGGACCCGACGGCTCGCGGCTACCCGGTGACCTCTGGGCGCAATACGGATTGGCGGGTGTCCTCGAACACGAGAGCTTCATCCGCGAGGTGACCGCGGCCGCCACCGCCGCGGGAGTTCGCATCGAACAGTTGCACCCGGAGTACGGCGTCAATCAGTTCGAGGTCTCGCTGGCGCCGGACTCGCCGGTGGCCGCGGCTGATGCGCTGGTGCTGATGCGGATCATCCTCGGCAGGGTTGCGCGGCAGTACGGGGTGCGGGTGAGCATGTCGCCGGTTCCGTTCGCCGGAAGCGTGGGGTGCGGTGCGCACCAGCACTTCTCACTGTGGCGCGGGGACCGGAACGTGTTCTCCGGCGGGGACGGCCCGCACGGTATGGCCGGCGACGGACAGGCCGCGATCGGAGGGGTCCTCGCTGGATTACTCGAGGCTCAGTCGGTGCTGTGCGGATCTATCGTGTCGGGTCTGCGCATGAAGCCGGGGAATTGGGCCGGTGCCCACATCTGCTGGGGCGCTGAGAACAGGGAGGCGGCGGTGCGGTTCCTGCCGGCCACTCAGGGCAACCCCCACTGCGCCAACGTCGAGGTCAAAATCGTCGACCCGTCGGCCAACCCCTACTTCGCCAGTGCGGTGATACTCGGACTGGCGCTGCGCGGGATCGCCGAATCGGCACCGCTGCCGCCGGAGATCACCGTCGACCCCGCGACCTTGACCGAGACCCAGCGCGCGAGTGCCGGGGTGGTGCAGCTGACCGGCGCACAGGCGCAGACCATCGAGGCGCTGGACCACTCGGCGCAGATCCGTGCGATCCTCGGCGACGCGGCCGTGGACGCACTGGTGGCTGTCCGCCGCTACGAACACGATCACTACGGCGGTCTGGCCCCCGAAGAGCTGACCGACAGGTTCCGGATGGCCTGGAGTCTGTAAGCGCCTAGCCCTGCGCTTCCACGGCTAGCGGTTGCCACTGCTCCCACACCTGCAATCGGCGTGCGTAGTCGTCCTGTGCCCACTGCAGGCAGCGGTCGCCGAAGAACACCCTCAGCGGCGGCGCCTCGGCGTCGACGATCTTCAGGATCGCCGTCCGTGACGCTTCCGGATCGCCGGGGGAGGTGTTGCGTTCGGCCTTCGCCACGTCGAAGCGGGCGCGCTCGTCGTCGTAGGCGGCGAGCGGTGCAGCCTGTGGTGCGTCGTGCACCAGGCCGGTGGCGAATCCGCCCGGTTCGATCAGGGTGACATGGATGCCGAAGCCGGCAACCTCGGCTGCCAGCGACTGGGCCATGCCCTCCAGCGCCCATTTGGAGGCGTGATAGCCGCCCAGGTTCGGGAACGCGGTGATCCCGCCGATGGAGGAGACCTGGATGATGTGGCCGCCGCCCTGTGCGCGCAGGTACGGCAGCGCCGCCTGGGTCACCCACAGCGCGCCGAAGAAATTGGTGTCCATCTGTGCGCGGACTTCGGACTCGGAGAGCTCCTCGACGAATCCGTTCTGCATGTAGCCGGCGTTGTTCACCACCACGTCGAGGCGACCGAAATGGTCGTGGGCGCTTCGAACGGCGGCGAAGCACGCTGCGCGGTCGGTGACGTCGAGCCCCAAGGGCAGAATCGCTGCGCCGTAGTCGGCCACGAGGTCGTCGAACGCGGCGATGTCACGGGCGCCGGCAGCCACCCGGTCACCGCGCTGCAGCGCAGCGATCGTCCACTGCCGACCCAGCCCGCGCGATGCGCCGGTGATGAACCAGATCTTCATCGGTTCCCCGCCGCGGTGAACAACTCCACCCCGGGTGCGTCGTTGCGGGGAGCCTCGGCGAAGTCGATCTGCGCATCGGGGTTGGCCAGTGCGGTCACCGAGGCGGTGCCGACCGGACCGTCGTCGTCGAACAGGGTGGCACTGCCGATCGAGATGCCGTCGGCGGCGAAGTGGGTGTCGCCCTGAACGCCGAGCGCCTGGCTGCGCGGTAGCCGGAAGAGGGTGACGGTCAGGTCGCCGTTGATGTAGCCGATGCCGCGCGTTCCCAGATTGACCACCATGTTGGTGGCCGCCTCCGCGACGACGACGCAGCGCACGAACGGTGTTGCGGTGCTGCCGGCGACCACGTCGAGGCCGCCGTAGTACGCGCGCTTGCGGCTGGTGTTCTGGTGTGCGGCGCCCAGTGCGCCCCAGCCGGCACTGTCGCTGCCGACGATCAGCTCGTCGCCGCGCGCACTGGGCGGGCCGGTGAACTCCGTGGCCGGACTCCACTGCTGTCCCTGCGGCGCGTGCGACTGCTGATAGAAGACGACGGTGGCGCGGGCGACGATCGCATCGCCCTGCACGATCTCGCACTCGGTGTAGCGGGCGCGCCGGCCACTGCGCACGACCCGGGTACGCGTCCGCAGCGCTTCCTTACGGGCAGGCTTGAGCAGGTCGATGCTGAATCGCGCCGGCAGGAACCCGGCTTCGGCGAAGTCGCGTTCCAGGGCCCACGCCGCCAGCCCGGCAACGGCGGGACCGCTCAGGAGATCTTCGCCCCAGTAGCCGCCGGCGGCCTTGGTCGGAAAGAAGGTGTCCGCACCGCTGTGGGTGAAGTACGCCGGGTCCGCCGGGATGGTGGCGGTCCGGGCGGGCGGGGCTGTCTGGGTGTTCGTCATGACACCAGCCTCGCCGCCCCGACGATCGGAAACCGTCCTCCCAGCGGGCCGAACGAGGGGGGAACCCGGTGTCCCCCGATCGGAGGACGATCAGTCGGCTCGGCGTGTACCCAGCGCGAACGCCCCAGTGCCCGCGAAGGCGATCAGGAACAGGGAGAAGCAGTACAGCACCGCCAGTTCACCGCCGTTCTGAATCGGCCAGAAGCCGTCGGGCTGATGCTCGGTGAAGTAGGCGAAGGCCATCACTCCGGATCCCAGCAGCGCCGCCGGACGGGCGAACAGACCCGTGACCAGCAACACGCCGACGACGAGC
This sequence comes from Mycobacteriaceae bacterium, assembly GCA_037141465.1. GTDB lineage: Bacteria > Actinomycetota > Actinomycetes > Mycobacteriales > Mycobacteriaceae > Mycobacterium. The sequence continues at coordinate 7,393 of JBAXCK010000100.1, forward strand.
TCGATCACACCGGCCCACCAGTAGGGCCAGGTGCCCATCGGCACCGTTCCCGTCTTGGTTGCCGGCCAGCCGAACAGCTTGGCCGACCCGTGCAGTGCGAACAGCAGACCGATGACGATCCGGAAGACGCCGAGGACGGTGGCGGAATGCCGGTCGAGTCGAGAGTCGAGTGTCTGCGTCATGAACAGACTCTAAGCGCTGCACTCCAAACGTTCCGACAGCCGCACAAGTGACTCCACGTCAGCTATCGTCGGCTCAGCTGATTTTCAGGTTTACGGAGGACTCGATGCGTGCAAGCTGGTTCATCGGCCGAGTCGGCGGCCTGGCCATCGCCTTCGGAGTGGGTGCCGCGGTCCTCGGCGGCACCGCGGTCTCGTGGGCCGACAGCGCGCCGGCCAATCCCGACGCGGGTTCCTCGGCCGGCACTCCGGCGCGCTCCGCACACCCGTCGACGTCCGCGCGGACGTCGCAGTCCTCGGTTGCCGGCATTCGCCGAGCCACAGCGGCACCGGCCGCGGTGAAGGCGACCGCTCCGGTGAAACGCACCGCCGCGGCGACCGTGTCCCAGGCGGCTCTGCCTGATCTCTCCGGCGCCGTCCCGGCGGGCAATGCTCTGGCGGGGACGGCGCTGGAGGTCTCGCGCCGTCAGTCCCCGGCAGCCCGCGCGGTGGTCGCGCCCGCCGCAGCCGCGTTAGCCCAACCGGTGATCCTCGGACCCAGCGGTGTGCCGATTCCGTCGGAGAAGTACGTCGACGAGGTCATGAACCTCTACGTGCGGCAGGGCAGCGTGCCGCCGTTCGCCGATCCGCAGCCCATCGTGGTGTTCACCCCCGAAGGGTTGTACCCGATCACCGGTGTCGAGAGCCTCCCACTGAACACCTCGGTGGACCAGGGCATGACGATTCTGTCCAGGACGCTGGCCGGCATCGCGCCGGGCACTCCGACGACGGTGTTCGGCTACTCGCAGAGCGCGATCATCGGATCACTGCTGCAGGCCGGCTACAACCCGCCGAAGTCGCCGTACCCTCCGCCGACCATCCCGGCAGGTCTGCAGGACTTCATCAGCTTCGTGTTCGTCGGTAATGAGATGAACCCCAACGGCGGCCTGCTGTCGCGGTTCGTTGGACTCCAGTTGCCCAGCCTGGGTCTCACCTTCTACGGTGCGACACCCGAGAACGCTTATCCGACAAGAAATTACACGCTGGAATACGACGGGTTCGCCGATTTCCCGCGCTATCCGCTGAACTTCCTCGCTGATCTCAATGCCGGCCTCGGCATCGTGTTCGTCCACACCCAGTACGACAACCCGAACCTGATCACTGCGGCCACGGTGACGCCCATCTCGGCGGGCGGTACCGCGATCCAATTGCCGACCACCGACCCCAGCCAGCAGTACTTCTTCATGCCGACGAAGAACCTTCCGCTGCTGGCGCCGCTGCGGCTGATCCCGTTCATCGGTAATCCGATCGCCGACCTGATCCAGCCTGCTCTGAAGGTGCTCGTCAACCTCGGTTACGGCGATCCTGCGCACGGATTCGAGACTGGTGTGCAGCCGAATGCCAACGTGCTGGTGCCGTTCGGAGTGTTCCCACAGGTCGATCCCGCCGAGGTGGTAGGCGACTTCGTAGCCGGTCTGCAACAGGGCGTCAGCGACTTCGTCGCCGATTTCGGGCCCGGCGGGTCGATCGCCACCGAGGTGTCGGCCATGTCGTCGATGCTCGCCGCGCCGGGTGCGGCGGGGCAGACCCTGGTGACCGCGATCGCCACCGGGATCTCCGGCGCACTGGCGTCGGCCTACTCGGCGATCCTGCCGACGCTGGACATCCTCAATGCGATCGTGACGGTATTGCCGGCCTACAACTACGACCTGTTCCTGCAGGGCATCGGGCAGGCACTGTCCGGCGACGTCGTCAACGGAATCGTCAACGCGATCGGCCGGCCGATCGCCGCCGATGTCGGCATTATCACCGTCGCCGGCCTGGTGGAGGCACTGGTGCTCGGCGAAGCGGTAGCCGGAGTCTTCGGCATCACCCTGCCCACGTAGTCGTCAGGGTGTCAGCGGAACCGTCGCCTGAAGTACGGCTTCGGTGAGCGCATCGCTGCGCAGGTGTGTGATGGCCCGGTATTCCGGATCGGCCACCATCCGGCTGAACGCCTCCCGGTTCGGGTAGCGGACCAGCAGCACCGCGTCCCAATCCTGGCCCGGCTCGGCCACCAGGACCGTCGACCCCTCGCCGGCGAAGATCACCTGCACCCCGTAGCGCTGCGCGAAGGTCTCGGCGAACCGCCGCATGTACTCCTCGTAGCTGCCGCGCTTGCCGTCGGCGAACCGCAGCAGATTCAGCATCACCAGCGGACCTCCGTCGTCCTCGTCGAGGAGCCGCTTGAGGTCCGCACCGGTCGGATCCACTGCCATGTCAGATGTCCTCTCGTTGACCGCTCACTCTTTATTACACTCGCCCGATGGCCGAGGTGAGTGTTCGCGGGTGGTTGTTGGCCGGCGCCGTGGCGACGGGGATGGGCGGTGCGCTGATAGGCGGCGCTTCCGTGGCCTCCGCCACGCCGGCCGGAGGCGATTCGTCAAGTGACGTCGCTCCGTCACGCGCAGCAAGCCGGAGCGCGAGCGTCACCGCCCCGCGAACCGCTGGCGTTGCGACTCCGCGATCCGCGGACCGGGGCAGTCCGGCACGGGCAGCTGCCACGACACGAACCGCCAGCCGGACTGCCGCGCCCGCGGCGACCCGCTCCCCGCAGACCGCACCCTCCCCGGCTGCTGTCGACGTTGCCGCCGCGGCCGCGTCTCCGGTCAGCGCGACGGAGAATCCGCCATCAGTCGCGCGGCAGATGACGGCGCTAGGCGCCGCAGCGACGGGGTCTGTCGTCACGACGCCCGCCGCCACAGCGACGGCCGCGCCGAGTCTGTTCAATCTCCCGCCCGGTCCGATCATGTCGGCGATCCTCGCGGCGCAGGCCTACATCTATGGCTACCCGCTCATGGAGTACGAGCGGGTCCGTGCCGCGGCGCCGACGTTGAACACTCTGATTAACCGGACGACCTTCGATAATCCGGATCTGGTAATCCGGCCGAACACCGACACCTTCTATTCGCTGGCTGAGCTCGATCTCAGCAATGGTCCGGTCGTGCTGTCGATCCCCGCCATGGGCAGCCGCTACTACAGCTTCCAGTTGACCGACCCGTACACCAACGTCACCGGCTACATCAACTCCCGCACCTACGGATCAGGACCGGGCACGTATGCGATCACCTGGACCGGCGGTCCGCAGGGTCCCATCCCGGTGGGCGCAACGGTCGTCGAGGTGCCCTATGCCAGCATGCTGATGCTGGGCCGCACCCTTGCCGGTGACACCGCCGACCAGCAGACCGCGATCAGCCTGATCAACCAGTACACCCTGACGCCGCCGGCCGGATTCAACCCGCCGAATGACGCGATCCTGCCGGCCAATTCCTCGGGTATCGCCTACCTCAACGCGATGAGCGACGCGATCACCCAGAATCCGCCGCCGGCCGCGGATGCGGACATCCTCGCCAGGATCGCGCGCATCGGTGTCGGCGCCGGATTGCAGGTGGCCGACGCCAACCTCGGGATCCTGTCAACGATCGCGGTGGACGTTGCGGTGAAGTTGACTGCCGCCATTCTCCCCGCGCTCGCACAACTGCAGCAGACCGTGTCGGCTCTGCAGAACCACGGCTGGGCGATCCCGAACGCGAACATCGGCGAGTACGGCACGGACTATGTTTTCCGTGCGGGAGTCGCCCAAGTCGGGCTGCTGGCCAACACCCAGGATGAGGCCATGTATGAAGCGGGTGTTCTTGACTCGTCGTATCTGCCGCTGAATGGCTGGTTCAGCTCCTACAAGCTGCACTTCAATGCGGGTCAACTGCCGCCGGCCGATTCGTTCTGGTCCATCACTGTTTATGACGCCGCCGGCCAACCGGTGCAGAACAGCGCCGGGCAGTCCAGCGTGAGCAGCAGCCGCCCGGGTGAACTGGTCTATGGGCCTGACGGCTCGCTGGACATCATCTTCGCCAAGACCGACCCGGGTGACCCGAACGCCA
>JBAXCK010000101.1:0-11406 GCA_037141465.1 Mycobacteriaceae bacterium
GCTGTTCCCGTGGCGCAGCGTCGGCGGCAATGTGGAACTCGCGTTGAAGTACGCCGGCGTGTCCCGGGAGCACCGGGTGGGGCGGCGCGACGAACTGCTGCACCGGGTCGGCCTCGACGGACTGGCCCACCGTCGTATCTGGGAGATCAGCGGCGGCCAGCAGCAACGTGTCGCGATCGCCCGCGCGCTGGCTTCCGAAAGCAGCGGGAATTCGCTTTTGCTCCTTGATGAACCGTTCGCCGCACTGGACGCACTCACCAGGGAGCGCCTTCAGGAGGACGTCCGGGCAGTCAGCGCCGAGTCCGGACGCACCACGGTGTTCGTGACACACAGTGCCGACGAGGCGGTGTTTCTCGGCAGCCGAATCGTCGTGTTGACCGCACGACCGGGGCGCGTCGCACTTGATCTCCCCGTCGATCTGCCGCGAACCGACATCGATACCGACGAATTACGGCTCACCTCGGAATATCAGAAGCTGCGTCAAGTAGTCAGCCACGCCATCAAAACCGCCGCGGCCGCAGAGGGAGTCACATGACCGCGAAGTTCTTCTGGTTCCTCCCCACCAATGGCGACAGCCGCTCCATCGTCGGCCTCTCCCACACCGCGACGCACCAGTCGATCCCCAACGGATACCGGCCGCCGAGTCGGCGCTACCTGGCCGAGGTCGCCCGCGCCGCGGACCGGCTCGGCTACGAGGGTGTGCTCACCCCGGCTGGAACGTTCTGCGAAGACGCCTGGCTGTCCGCCTCGGCATTGCTGGCCGAAACCGAGCGGCTGAAGTTCCTGGTGGCCTTCCGGCCGGGCCTTGTCCCGCCGACGCTGGCTGCGCAGCAGGCTGCGACCCTGCAGCGTTTCTCCGAGGGACGACTGCTGCTCAATGTGGTCACCGGCGGCGAAGACGCCGAACAGCAACGGTTCGGCGACTGGCTGGATCACGATCAGCGCTACGCCCGAACCGGCGAGTTCATCAAGATCGTCAAGGACATCTGGACCAACGACTCCGTTGACTTCGAAGGGGAGCACTACCGCATCCGCGACGGGCGCGTTTCCGAACCGCCGGACCCACTGCCGCAGCTGTACTTCGGCGGCTCCTCGCCGGCCGCTCTCCCCATCGCCGCGCAGTACATGGACTCCTACCTCACCTGGGGCGAGCCTCCCCAGGCCGCGACGGCCAAGGTCGCCAAGGTCCGCTCCCTCGCCGAGCAGTATGGTCGCAGCCTGCGCTACGGCATCCGTTTGCACACCATCAGTCGGGATACCTCCGCCGAGGCCTGGGCAGTGGCCGAGAAACTGCTGAACGAGCTCGACCCCGCAGACGTCGAAGCAGCCACCCGCCTCAACGCCAAATCCGAGTCCGAAGGACAACGCCGGATGACCGCGCTCCACGGCGGTCGGCTCGATCGCCTGGAGATCTACCCCAACCTCTGGGCGGGCGTCGGCCTGTTGCGCGGTGGCGCGGGCACAGCGCTCGTAGGCAGTCATGAGGAAGTGGCGAACCTCATCATCGAGTACCACTCGGGTGGCTTCGACGAGTTCATCCTTTCCGGTTATCCGCATCTTGAGGAGGCGTACTGGTTCGCGGAGGGTGTTTTGCCCCTGCTTCGCGCAAAGGGGGTGGCGGCCTGATGGCCGGTCACTGTCCCGTGCTGACCGCCGATGCCGCGGCGTCGACCGCAGAGCAACTGGCTGCCGAATTCGCCGTCGGAGCCGCCGATCGGGATCGCCGGCGCGAACTGCCACACCGCGAGATCCAGCGACTCTCGGCCAGCGGCCTGCTCGCCATCACCGTCCCCCGCGACCACGGCGGCGCCGATCTGCCGCTCAGCGTCGTCGCCGAGGTGATCCGGATCCTCGCCAGCGGCGACCCGAACATCGCCCAGATACCGCACAGCCACTTCAACTACCTCAACCTGCTACGGCTGGCCGGGTCCGAGAGCCAGTCGCGCCGCTACGGCACTGAAGTCCTGCGCGGTGCGTTGATCGCCAATGCCCAGGCCGAGCGCAACGGCCCGACTGCCGCCGATGTCGCCACCACCCTGCGGCCGCAGGACGGTCGTCTGCGAATCGACGGCACCAAGTACTACTGCACCGGGTCGCTATTCGCCGACATCTTGGCGGTCCTCACCCGACTCGACGACCCCCACGGAATCACCGGTCTGCCGGGCGGCCAGTACGTAGCGTTCCTACCCGCTGACACTGCCGGGGTGCGGATCATCGATGACTGGGACGCCCTCGGACAGCGCACCACCGGCAGCGGCACGATCGTGTTCGACGGCGTCGTCGTCGAGGCCGACCAGGTGGTCGCCCGTGCACCGGCGGTAGGCGCGCCGACCGGCTACGGCTCTTTCGCCCAGCTGATGCACGCCGCCATCGATGCCGGCATCGCCCGCGGCGCGCTCGAGGCCGCCGCAGCATTCGTCCGTGACCGGAGCCGCCCGTGGTTCGAAGCCGGGGTGGAACGCGCCGCTGACGATCCCCTGGTCATTCAGCGCTTCGGGGAACTGGCAGTCTCTGTTCGCGCCGCCGAGGCTGCACTGAGCGTCGCCGGGGCCGCCGTCGACACCGCCGTCGGTGATCCCGGTCCGGACAGCGCAGCCCAGGCGTCACTCACCGTCGCCACCGCCAAGATTCTGGCCGACAACGCCGCCAACGATGTATCCAGCGCCCTGTTCGAAGTGGCCGGAACCCGAAGCACCGCAGCCGATCTCAATCTCGATCACTTCTGGCGGAACGCCCGCACCCACACCGTCCACGACCCGGTGCGCTGGAAGTATCAGCACATCGGCCGCGCAGTGCTGCACGGCACACCGCCGCCGCTGCACTCGGCGATCTAGTGCGAACCGATCCCGTCAGCTCAGGTCCAGGTCATGGATGTCGATAGCCACCAGCGTCGGCGCCGAAAGCGGGCGGCCGAACGGCCCGCGGGGGTATACGCGCCGGGTTGTCGGAAACTGCAGCCCGCCGAACTCTCGGTAGTTCGAGCACAGGTGTATCGCCCGCGCCCAGCCGCCGACCACTTCGGCGGTGTAGTCGTGACGGTACAACCGGCCGGCAGCGTCGAAGTACAGGCGCTGAAGCTCCGAATGGGTGGGGATGTCGGAGGGGAAGCGAACATCGAGCACGGTTGCGCGGCGCTCGCTGACCTGTTGCACCTCGACCCCGGGGGCCAGCAGAAGGAACGGCAACGTCAGGTAGTTCCACATGGCGTAACCGCTGAAATAGGCGAAGTTCAGCGCATCCCAGTGTTTCCAGGGCCGAGGATCGAACTCGGTCCGCGCCGGTTCCCGGGCCTCTGCGATGCCACCGTTCGCATCGCAGACCTCCACCCGGCCAGCACCCTGCAGGATCCCGGAGAGCCCCGCCGCCGGGTAGTCGTGAATGACCGTCCGCGGCGATCGGGTGTCGATGCTTAGGTGCGCGTGGTTCTGCCGCGGAACATGCTTGGTGCTGAAGAGGAAGCCGTGCGCGGACATCTCGACGTCGATCTGGCTGATCTCATGCCAGCGATCGACTCCCCCATGGGCGTCCAAGATCGTAGACAGCGCCTGCAGTGCCACGCGCGTCAGTATGCGCCCCAGTTCACGTCGAACTCGACCACCAGTGAGACCGGCACGGCCAGCGCCAGCGGGGTGAAGTGACCGTCGGCGTGGTCGCGCACCACTCCGGTCAGCACCCGTCCTCCGAAGCCCTCTGCGCCGCCGGGAACTTCGACGGTCAGCGTCGCGCCGGTGGCTTCCGGTGGGACGTGGAGGAAGAACTCCCCATCGGGCGCAATCAATGCCGACGCCGCGGCTTTCCCACCGTGCACGATCTCGATGCCCTCCGGCGCGGTGACCATCGCCGCGCTCGCAACCACTAGTCGCAGCGGACCCACCAGATCCGCGGTGACCTGCGCGTCGTCGACCGTCACCGATGGAGTGCGGGCGGCCTCGCGGGCGGCGCACGCACCTGCCAGAAGGTAGCGGTAGAGATGCACGATGGGCTCGGCGTTCCGATAGCGCGCCGAGCCGTCGAGACCGAATTCGGGATCCGTCACCGCGGCGTCGCCCTCCACCAACAGGCGGTAGTGCCGGTGGCCTACGCCGCGGTGGACGAAGCGGTTGTGCGAGAGGGTGCTTCCCACGCCCAGCGTCTTGGCGATCACAGCTCCACCGGCGGGCACGCTCACCGTGGATGAGTCGACGTCGTCCCAGCTCTGTCCGTCGACTGACTTCTGCAGTGTCAGCACCGCCCCGGTCAAGGTCGAGACCTTGACCGAGTAGCCGCCGAGTTGGACGTCCTCGTCGAATTCGACCTCCACCGCGCCGGCCTGCTGCGTCACGCGGATCGGCACGTCGAGCGGGCGATCATCGAGCTCCAGTCCGTTGGTCAAAAACCAGATCGCGGCCTGGGTCCCCGCGATCGCCTCATGCTCGGTGATGTTTCGCGGTCCGAGCGGATAGCCCGCGCGGCGCAACCGATCACTGAGGGTGACCGTGGACAGCACCGGGTGGGAATGGCGCAGGATCCAGTCGACTTCCGCCTCGTGTGCCCTTGCCGCCAGATGGGGCACCGCCGCCCAGCTGTCCGCGACGTAGCGCGACGGCCGGGCGGGGGCGACGGCGTTGAAATCAAGTGAATATGCGGCGATGTTGGGGTTGAGCCGGATCAGGTCGGTGCGGGCCGAGCTGCCGTCGGCGAAGACGATGGTGTCGACCGTGTGCGAGTACGTGCCGCCCCGGTAATGGGTCATCCGGCTCAGGTCGACCAGGGGCGTGGGCAGGATCCGGCGGTCGAGGACGACCGCGGCGCGGAACTGGTCCAGCAAAGTCAGGGAGGGCATTGCTTGATCTCTCATCTGTTTTTTGAACAGCGCAGACACAGATCGCCGGCCAGGCGTCGGTCGGGGCGCAGGAAACTACGGCGAGGCGAGGATCAACAACAACAGAAACGCACGGCAAGGCTGCTCGCGAAGACAGAGCGCTGCGGTGCGGACCACGACATGTGACGAACCTTACTGGACGCTGTCCGACCGGCGACTATTTACATCACGGGTGATTCAAACCTCGCGCGATCGGCGGCGAGGCCGGATGATGGGAGCCGCGAGATAGACCATATGGAGGATCATGACGTCGGCCCAGAATGAATCGCAGGCCCTTGGCGCCCTGGCGGCACGGCAACTCGCCAATGCCACCAAGACGGTGCCGCAGCTGGAGACCATCACCCCCCGGTTTCTGCTGCACCTGCTGAGCTGGGTCCCTGTCGAGGCCGGCATCTACCGGGTCAACCGTGTACTCAATCCCGACCGGGTGGCCATCCACGCCGAGATCGGCGGGGAGAACATCGAGGATCCACTGCCGCAGACCTACGTCGACTACGAGACCAGCCCGCGTGAGCTCACGCTGCGCGCCATCTCCACCCTGCTCGATGTGCACACCCGGGTCTCGGACCTGTATTCCAGCCCGCACGATCAGGTCACCCAGCAGCTGCGGCTGACCATCGAGACCATCAAGGAACGCCAGGAGTCCGAGCTGATCAACAACCCGGAGTACGGGTTGCTGTCTCAGGTCACCTCGGGCCAGACCCTCAAGACGATCGGCGGAGCGCCGACTCCGGACGACCTTGACGCGTTGATCACCAAGGTCTGGAAGACCCCCTCGTTCTTCCTCACCCACCCGCTCGGTGTAGCCGCCTTCGGCCGCGAGGCCACCTACCGCGGTGTGCCGCCGGTCGTGGTGAACATGTACGGCGCACAGTTCATCACTTGGCGCGGCATCCCGATCATTCCGAGTGACAAGGTGCCGGTGGAGAAGGGCAAGACCAAGTTCATCCTGGTGCGTACCGGCGAGGAGCGCCAGGGTGTGGTGGGCCTCTACCAGCCGGGCCTTGTCGGCGAGCAGTCCCCCGGCCTGTCGGTGCGGTTCACCGGCATCGACCGTTCCGGTATCGCCTCCTACCTGGTGACACTGTACTCGTCACTGGCTGTGCTCACCGACGACGCTCTGGCGGTTCTCGACGGCGCCGCCGTTGACAAGTACCACGAGTACAAGTGAGCGACTACGCACCGATCAGCGAGGCCGAACTCGCCGCACTCGCCTCTGAGTTGATCGCGGCGGACTTCTTCGCGGCGGGCTTCCGGCCAGGTAACGATAGTCCGCCGCAGACCGTTCCGGTGGCCCCACGCGGCTCCGTCCCCGACACCACCTCGGCAGCCGCGGCTGCGGCGTCCGCTGCAGGTCTGGCGCCGTACACCGTGCCGACCGGCGCCCTGCCGGGGAACGGCATCACCCTCCCGCCGCTGAGCACACCCCGACCGGATCCTGTTCCGCCTCAGACGGCTCCGTTCGCGCCGCGGGGTGAGATGCCTTTCGCCGTGCCGCAGTTCGTGATCCCCCAATTCACCGATTTCGCCATCCCCGACGGGATCGTGCCGCAGTTGCCGGGCGTGCTGGCCGGCTTCGACGTCGTCGATCGGCCGCTCGCCGAACCGGTCCCGCAACTACGCGGCGACCACGAGATCTTCGACGTGCACGCGATCCGCGCGGATTTCCCGATCCTGCGCGAGGCGGTGAACGGCAAACCGCTGATCTGGTTCGACAACGCGGCGACCACCCAGAAGCCGCAGGCCGTCATCGACCGGCTCGCGTACTTCTACGCCCACGAGAACTCCAACATTCACCGTGCCGCTCACGAACTGGCGGCGAGGGCTACCGACGCATACGAAGAGGCGCGTGACACGGTCCGCCGCTTCATAGGTGCGCCCCGGGACGAGAACATCATCTTCGTCCGCGGCACCACCGAGGCGATCAACCTCGTCGCGCATTCGTGGGGCGCGAAGAACCTCGGCCCCGGCGACGAGATCGTCATCACCGTTCTCGAGCACCACGCCAATATCGTCCCGTGGCAGATGATCTCGAAGCGGACCGGAGCCGTGCTGAAGGTGGCTCCCGTAGACGACCACGGCAATCTGCTGCTCGGCGAATTCGAGGACCTGATCGGCCCGCGCACCAAGATCGTCTCGGCGACACACCTGTCCAACGCGCTGGGCACCGTGACGCCGGTACACGAGATCGTCGAGATGGGCCGCCGCTACGGGGCGCGCGTCCTCATCGACGGCGCGCAGTCCGTCCCGCACATCCCGATCGACGTCTCCGGTTGCGGGGCGGACTTCTTTGTCTTCTCCGGCCACAAAATCTTCGGACCGACCGGAATCGGCGTGCTGTACGCCACCGATGACGCGATGGCCGAAACCCCGCCCTGGCAGGGCGGCGGGAACATGATCGCCGACGTGACCATGGAACGCGCCCTGTTCCAGGGACCGCCGAACAAGTACGAGGCCGGTACCGGCAACATCGCCGACGCCGTTGGACTAGGCGAGGCGTTGCGCTACGTGGAGAAGGTCGGTGTGGAGCGCATCGCCGCCCACGAACACGCCCTGCTCGACTACGCCACGCCGCGACTGGCCGCCATCCCGGGCGTCCGGATCGTCGGGACCGCGCAGGAGAAGGCCAGTGTGCTGTCCTTCGTGCTGGCTGGCCATGACCCGGTGGAGGTCGGCAAGGCGCTCAACACCGAGGGCATCGCTGTGCGGGCCGGGCACCACTGCGCGCAGCCGATTCTGCGGCGGATGGGGCTGGAGACGACGGTTCGGCCGTCCTTCGCCTTCTACAACACATTCGACGAGATCGACGTCTTCCTGACGGCGGTGCGGCGCATCGCCGAGGGTGGGGCGACGGCGGGCTGAGCGCAGCGTAGGCAACGAGGTCTGGACAATGGGGATATGAGCAGGATCGCCAACGACATCACCGAGCTGACCGGCAACACCCCGCTGGTCCGGTTGCGGCACGTCACGGACGGTGCAGGCGCCGAGGTCGTCGCCAAGCTGGAGTTCTTCAACCCGGGCGGCAGCGTCAAGGACCGCATCGGGGTCGCCATGATCGACGCGGCCGAGAAAGCCGGTCTGATCGGCGAGGACACCATCATCCTGGAGCCCACCAGCGGCAACACCGGCATCGCGCTGGCGATGGTGTGCGCCGCCCGCGGCTACAAGTGCGCCATCGTCATGCCCGAGACCATGAGCCTGGAGCGCCGCATGCTGCTGCGGGCGTTCGGCGCCGACCTCATCCTCACTCCCGGGCCCGAGGGCATGGCCGGTGCGATCGCGAAGGCCGAGGAGTTGGCCAAGGCAGACCAGCGCTACCTCATACCCCAGCAGTTCGAGAACCCGTCCAACCCGGCGATCCACCGCGTCACCACCGCCGAGGAGATCTGGACCGACACCGACGGGAAGATCGACATCTTCGTCGGAGGCGTCGGCACCGGCGGCACCATCACCGGCGTCGCTGAGGTGATCAAGGAGCGCAAGCCCTCGGTGCAGTTCGTCGCCGTCGAACCGGCTGCCTCCCCGGTGCTCTCCGGCGGGCAGAAGGGGCCCCACCCGATTCAGGGCATCGGTGCGGGCTTCGTCCCGCCGGTGCTGGCGACCGACCTGGTCGACGAGATCATCCAGGTGAGCAATGAGGACTCCTTCGACATGGCCCGCCGGCTGGCGAGGGAGGAGGGGTTGCTGGTCGGCATCTCCTCGGGCGCGGCCGCCTGGGCGGCGGTGCAACTGGCCAAGCGCCCCGAGAACGCCGGCAAGCTGATCGTCGTCGTGCTGCCCAGCTTCGGTGAGCGTTATCTGAGCACCGCGCTGTTCGCCGATCTGGCCGACTGACCGTGCTGACAGCACTCTTCCGCGACGTCCAGGCGGTCAAGGAGCGCGATCCTGCCGCGCGCAGCACCGCCGCGGTCGTGCTGTGTTACCCAGGCCTGCATGCGGTCTGGGGTCACCGCCTCACCCATTGGCTGTGGCAGCGCAACGCCAAACTCACCGCGCGGTTCCTCGCCGAGGTCGTCCGGAAGATCACCGGCGTGGAGATCCATCCCGGGGCGGTACTGGGCACGGGTGTCTTCATCGACCATGCCACCGGCGTGGTGATCGGCGAGACCGCCGAGGTCGGCAATGATGTCACCATCTACCAGGGGGTGACCCTCGGAGGGACGAGTCTCGACGCGGTCAAACGCCACCCCACCATCGGTGACCGCGTCATCATCGGTGCCGGCGCCAAGGTGCTCGGCGCCATCACCATCGGCGCCGACAGCCAGATCGGGGCCAATTCGGTTGTCGTCAAACCGGTTCCGCCCGGTTCAGTGGTCGTGGGTGTGCCCGGCCAGATCATCGGGCGCGACCAGCCGGCGCCGGTGCCCGCCTCGCAGTCGGATCTGCCCGATCCGCTCGGCGTCAGCCTGCACTCACTGCTGACCCGCGTATCCCGACTCGAAGCACGCGGCAACGGCCCGACCACCGAACGGGTGATCCGTCCGCCGGAGGCCGGCGTGTGGCACGGCGAGGACTTCTCGATCTAGTTCTAGGCAATCATTTCGGCGCGGTGGTAACTGAGGTAGAAGGCGATGGTCAGCGCAATCAGAACGATGTAGACCAGCAACGACCAGATACCCATCCGCCGGTCGAGTGAGCGTGTGAGCGCCTCGGCCATCTCATGTCTGTTACGCCGGCTCGCCACCACCGTGTAGCCCATCGCGACGAGGACGTAGAGCAACGAGACGATGTAGATCACGTCGAGCATCATCAGGTACTCGACGGAGGGCAGGTTGCTGTCGGTGGTCCACTGCAACGCCACGATCGTCAGCATCGCAGTGATACCGATTCCGGCCCGCGCGTCCTCCATCCTTGCGGGCAGAATGTAGATCAGTGACGTGATCAGCACGACGATCAGGATCGGCAGAATGATCTTGACCATGTACGGCAACGGGTCGCGGTCGACGGGAATCTCGATGAGGATGCGCGAGTACTTGAGATCCTTCGGCGCGGAGATGTCGCCGAAGTTCGTCGGGTACTCGTGTGCGACCACCGTCAGAGTCGGTGTACCGATCTGATAGCCCGGCATCGTCACCGCGGGACTGATCTCGACCGGCGTCGAATCCGGCACGTAGACCAGGCTGCGGGTGTCTTCGTTCTGGTCCTCGAAGACGATCACCAGGTTCTGCACGTCGAACGGATACCTCTCCAGGCTCATCTTCTTGCTGAACACGCCCTGGTAACGAAAGGCCTGATATTGCGAACCGTCCGGCATGTCGATCGGCGCCGGGTAGAGCTGCTTGCCCGTCACCCCGCCGGTCTGCGAGGTCGAGGTGTTCTGCGTGCCGTTGGAGTTCATCGGCTCGATGGAGTCACTCGGGTCCACCCGTGGGCCCTTCCAGCGAAACCAGATGTACAGGTCGGCGGTGAAGCTGTCGGCGGCGAGGTCGATGTCCTGGATGTCGTAGATGAAGGCCCCCACGGTGACCTTGTCCGAGCCGGTGTCGGCATGGGCGACCGCAGGCACGCAGAGCGGCGCAAGCCATACCGTCATCACGGCGAGAAGCATCCGCAAAGCCCTGGTTCCCAACCTGTCAACCCCTTCGTCTGAAGTCCCCTGTCGAGCGCAACGATATCCGTTGAAAGGTCTAAAGCCGGGCAGTCACACCGGTCGAGAATTCCGACTCCCGCAGCAGCAGGGTCGCGGGCACGGTGTCGGTGGGGACGTCGAATGCGAGGCGCACCACCAGACCGTCCCCGGGCTGGATCTTCGTCGAAGGGACGTCCCGGTTTCCGTAAATGTCGGCGGCGTTGCTGGCTTCGAAGGTGCGGCCCTGCTTGTCGGTGAGCCTCTGGTAGCTGTCGATGAAGGTGATCGCTTTGTCACCGGTGTTGCGGATCGATACGGTGACGACGACGAACACGCCGCGCGCGTTCACCGAAAGGCCGGGCTCTTTCGGGTCGCCGACGGTCTGTGTCGTGGCGACGCCGAGTGCGGCGAACTCGAGATTTCCGTCCTGCACGCGGACACCCAGTGGGGGCTGAAGGCCACCCGCTATCGGCGATGACGCGGCGCCGGGCTTGCCGGCGACCGTCGTCGCCCCGGGCGCGCACCCGGTGACGACGATCGCTGCGGCGACAATCAGTCCGGTAAATCGGTGCACGCCGGTCAGTACAGCGCGGCGGCGACCGGCACCGTCAGAAAGTAGCCGGAGTCGCGGGTGCTGGCCGCCGCTGGGGTGGCGACGCTGAATCCGTTGAACAGCAACAACAATCCGGATGCCAAACCGATCAGCACGGTCGCGGCGGCACCGACGGCTCCGCCGACTACCGCCGCGACGGGATTGCCGCCCAGCAGAGCGCCGATTGCCTGGCCGACCGCGGTTCCGAGGGCCATCTGAAGTGCAGGGGTCGCGATGACGGCCTTGACCACTGTCGCGGCGATCTCATTCGTCGGCGTGCCACCGGCGATGTCACCGGCGAGACTGCTGATCAGGCTCTGCACCGCGCTGTTGGCCAGCAGCGAGTCCACCGCGGCCGAGGCCGCCGTGCCGGCCGCCGGACCC
>JBAXCK010000102.1:0-11375 GCA_037141465.1 Mycobacteriaceae bacterium
GACAGTTCGTGATGCTCGTCGCCCATGGCGTCGAACGCCGGCTCACCGCCCGGCAGTTCCACGCCGATGTTGTCCAGTAGCCGGGTCCGGCCCAGGCGACCGGCGACGAGCAGACGCGCCGCGCCGGAGAGCGGCGCCGGACGAAGCCAGGTGTCACGCAGTTCCAGATAGTCGACCTCGATGGCGGGAACCTCGTCGAGTACCGCCCGGGCCGCGTCCAGTACGGAGGCCGCGCCACCGGACGCGGCATACACCCCGGCCAGCAGAGCCGCCGACAACGCTCCCGCCTGCTCGCGTTCCTCCGCACTCAGATAGCGGTTACGCGACGACATCGCCAACCCGTCGGCTTCGCGCACAGTCGGAACACCAACGATTCGGACGTCCACGTTGAGATCGTCGACCATCTGCCGTACCAGCACCAGCTGCTGGTAGTCCTTCTCACCGAAGAACGCCCGGTCCGGGCGCACGATCTGCAGCAACTTGAGCACGACGGTCAGCATCCCTGCGAAATGCCCTGGGCGGGAGACGCCCTCGAGTTCAGACCCCAGCGGTCCGGGGTGCACGGTGGTGCGGGTTCCGTCCGGATACATCACCGCGGGGGTCGGCGTGAAGACCACCTCCACACCCTCGCCGCCGAGAATCTCGAGGTCGGCGTCAAGGGTGCGGGGATAGGAGGAGAGATCCTCCCCCGCCCCGAATTGCAGCGGGTTGACGAAGATCGACACGACGACGACTGCGCCGGGTACCTTCTTCGCCGCCCGGACAAGTGCGGCGTGGCCCTCGTGCAGCGCCCCCATGGTCGGCACGAGCATCACGCGCCGTCCGGTGTGGCGCAGCGCCCGAGTCACCTCGGCCACCGCGTGCGGGGTCGGGTAGATGTTGAGTTGCCCGGCGCTGAACTGAGGACCCTTCGTACTCACCGGGATGCGTCTCGCTTCCTGGCCCAGCTCTCCAATACGGCGAACACCTGCGCGGGGGCCTGCGCCTGTTGCGCGGTGCGCAGCGAGTCCGCGCAATAAGCCTGCGCCAGTTCGGGATTGACTTCGTCGAGAGCGTCAAGGTGTCTGGCGACCGCGGCGGCGTCGCCGCGCGCGACCGGACCGGTGAGTGCCGCCCGGCCGCGGCTGAGGGTGTTCTCCAGGGCGGCGCGGGCCAGCGGGCCGATGATCCGTTCGGCAAGGCCACCTGGAGCGTCGATCACCGACGGCTGTCCGAGTAGTTCCTGGCCTGATAGCGCGGCACGCAAAGCGGTCACGGCGTCGTTGATCAGCGTGACGACGTGGTTGCTGCCGTGCGCCAGCGCGGCGTGGTAGAGCGGCCGGGCGTCCTCCCGGACGCGAAACGGCTCACCGCCGATCTCCAGCACCAGCGATTGCGCGATCGCGTACCCGGTTTCGTCGGCCGCGGTGACGCCGAAGCACGTGTCGGCGAGGCGGTCGATGTCCTCGTCGGATCCGGTGAACGTCATCGCGGGATGGATGGCCAGCGGCGTGGCCCCTTCGGCGGTCAGCGGATCGAGGATCTCGATTCCGTTGGCTCCGGACGTGTGAGCCACGATGGTGCCGCGGCGAACGGATCCGGTCGCCGCCAGGCCGGCGACGAGATCACGAAGCTCGGAATCGGGAACCGTCAGCAATAACAGCTCGGCGCTGCCCGCCACCTCGGGCACCGCAAGTACCGGTGTGTCCGGGAGTCGACGTTCAACGAGCCGCCGGGACTGCGCGGAGATGGCACTGCACGCCACCACCACGTGTTCTGCCCGCTCGAGTGCCCGGCCGAGTGCGGTTCCCACCCGTCCGCCGGAGACGATGCCGACCTTCAGCCGGGCCGGCCGCAAGCCTCCGGGGGCTGCCGGGGCCTCGGGCGTCGGACGCATGTTCACAGTCTCGCTGACGGTCAGTCCTCGCGACGGCGCCGACCGCCGCCGCCGGACGGTCGGTCCATCTGCAGGCGCGCCAGCAGGTCGGCGACCGACTGACCGCCGGTGTGCTGACCATCGGGCTCGTCGGCGACGGACGCGGTAGCGGGCTCGGGTTCCGGTGGCAGCACAGGCGTGGCAGAAGCGGCCGGCGGCTGTGCCGCGGCGTCCACCCAGTGCCGGCCGCGCGGTGCCGCGGGCGTGGCGGCCGCATCAGGGGTCCAGTGCCGTCCGCGGCGGGGTTGGGCCTCCGGCGGGCGCCAGGGTGTGACAGGCGGGGGCGCGGCCGGCGGCGGGGTGAACGGCGGGACGCCGCCCGATTCGGCGCGACGGTGCGAACCGCGATAATCCGCGGGCCGCACCGGTGGTGGCGGAGGCGGGGGCGGTGGCGGGGCCGGCGGTGTCAGCGGCTCCTCGGGCACGTCGATGATCGGATTCTCGACGGTCTCCTCGACAACCACCTCCGTCACGGTGACTTCTTCGACGACCGTCACGCGGCTGCTTTCGACACGGCCGGGAGGTGGGGGCATCACCATCGTCACCGGTTCGGCGGCTCGGTCGAAATCCAGCGCGGGCCGGTCGCCCAGATCGGTTCCGAACAGGACCTCGAGGTGGGTGCGCAGCGACGAGAGCTCCGCGCGCAGCGCCGCCATCTCGTCGGCCGCCTGGGAGCGGATCTCTTCGGACAGCTGGCGGCGCAGGTGCGCCTCGACGGACAGTTCGTACTCCCTGCGCGCAGCGATCTCGCGGTCGAGCTGGAGGTCGTAGACGTACTTCATATCCCGGGCGCGAGCTTGATCGGAATCGCTCTGGCGGCGGTAGATGACCGTGACGAAAGCGGCCAGGACAGCCGCCCACAGCGACAGGATCACTGCCAACCGCAGCAACTCCACCTTGTTGGTGAAGACCAGTGTCGCGCTGGCCACTATCGCCAGAACCAGCAACGCCGTCAGTAACTGCCA
The DNA here is from genome assembly GCA_037141465.1 of Mycobacteriaceae bacterium. Taxonomy (GTDB): domain Bacteria; phylum Actinomycetota; class Actinomycetes; order Mycobacteriales; family Mycobacteriaceae; genus Mycobacterium. The sequence goes on from JBAXCK010000102.1 coordinate 2,881, forward strand.
CCCCGGCCTTCTGGCGTCGCGCCGGTTGTTGGCGCCGCGGGGCGGAACGCTCATGGCGCTGACTGTACCGTCTGAAAACACCAGACCCGACGCGACAAGCTGCGGCGATCGGAGAAACTACGGCCCGCTCAGGCCTCGAGATGCTCCGTCGTTGGGCCGCTTGGCGGCTCATCGCCAGGTTCGTCCGGTGATCGACAACAGTGCTGCAACCACAGCGCGGCTACGGTCAGGGTCGCCGCGCACAGCGCCGCGATGAGCACGCCGGGTGTATCGGACGCCGCCACCCGCAACTCCGAACGTTGCGGGAAGAGATAGATCAGCACTCCGAGCCACCAGCCCAGAGCGAGCGCACCGGCCCACACCGACGCCTTGGCCACCGCGACGGTGCGCGCCACCGCGAGGGGGTTGAGCCTCCCGCCGCCCAGCCCGATCCTGCCCTCGCGGATACGGGTGCGGACCGACCAGCCCCAGCCGGCCTCCATGGCGGCGACGGCCAGCAGCGACAGCCCGGTGACCGCGGTGACCGGAGGGAAGTATCGGTAGAGCAGGTGCATCGCCAGGTAACTCAGCACCGTGACGGCGGCGACGGCGAGTCCGACATCCCGAAGCCGTGTCGGACCCATCAGTTCTGCCCCGCATCGGTGAGCACCAACGCCGTCGGACGCACACCCGCGCGCTGGGCGTCGTCGATCTCCCCGAGCAGCTCGGACACCGGCCGGCCGGACAACCGGGCCGTCGGGTCGACGGCGAGCCAGGGAATCAGGACGAACGCCCGCTCATGGGCCAGCGGGTGGGGCAGCGTCAGCACCGGGTCAGCCGAGCGGATCTCCTCGTCGCCGTCGTGACAGGTGATGACGTCGACATCGAGGGTGCGCGGACCCCATCTGACGGTGCGCTCGCGGGCGTTGGCGTTCTCCAGTCGGTGGGCCCGGGTCAGCCAGCCGTGTGCATCGAGGGCGGGGTCCTCGGCGATGACGACGGCGTTGAGAAACGCGTCCTGCTCCACCGGGCCCCAGGGCGGTGTCTCGAACACCGGGGACACCGCGATGATGCGATCGCCCAGTCCGTCGACAACGGCCTGCAGACGACCCAACCGATCACCCAGATTGGACCCGATCGACAGCACGACGCGCGTCACGGACCCTCACCGGTCATAGCGACCCGCCCGCGGGCACGATCTGTCCGCGGCCTCCCCGGCGGGAGCGCCGAGCGACGACCGCGACGTCGGAGAAGCTCAGCGGAATCGGTGCATGCGGCTTGTGCACCGTCACCTCGGCGGCATGGACGCGGGAATCGGACATCACGTCGTCGGCGATCGCGGCGGCCACCGTCTCGATCAGGTTGCACGCCGGGCCCGCGACGATGTCGGCTGCGCGTTGCGCGAGCACCCCGTAGTCGTAGGTGTCGCTGAGATCATCACTGGCCGCCGCATCGGCCAGGTCGATCCAGATCGTGATGTCGATGACGAAGTCCTGGCCGTCGCGGCGTTCGTGATCGAACACACCGTGGTTGCCGCGCACGGTCAGACCGCGAAGTTCGATCCGGTCAGTCATCGTTTCCGCCGTTCGCCGGGCCACCGCGGCTCCAGGCCTCGAGGACTTTCATCGCATCCACGCTCGCGCGTACGTCGTGAACGCGAACACCCCACGCTCCCGCCTGTGCCGCCAGTGCGGAGATGACGGCCGTCGCAACCTCGCGGCCGTCCGGCGGTCTCGGTGTTCCATCCGTCTGCTCGAGCAACGCACCGAGGAACCTCTTGCGTGATGCCCCGACGAGGACCGGAATGCCGGTATCGACGAACTCGGGCAGCGCATGCAGCAGTGCCCAGTTGTCGCGGGCAGTCTTGGCGAAACCGAGGCCCGGGTCGATCACGATGTTCTTCTCGTCAACACCCGCGGCGATGGCGGCGTCGACTGCGGCGAGTAATTCCTCGCGCACCTCGGCGACGACATCGGCGTAAGCCGGTGGGTCGTGCGGGCGCGATCCGCCCACCGATCGCCAGTGCATCAGCACCCAGGGCGCACCCGAATCGGCCATCAATGGGGCCATTGCGGGATCCGCCCGTCCACCGCTGACGTCGTTGACTATCGCGGCGCCGTTCTCCAGGGCCGCCTTCGCCACCGCGGCGTGCATGGTGTCGATGCTCACGGTGATTCCCATAGCTGCGAGTTCTTTGACCACTGGCAGCACGCGGGCGGTTTCCACCGCGGCGTCGATTCGCACCGCACCCGGCCGGGTTGATTCTCCACCCACATCGACGATGTCGGCCCCATCGGCGACGAGTGCCTGACCGTGCGCCACAGCATTGGCCGGATCGAGATAGCGGCCCCCGTCGGAGAACGAGTCGTCGGTGACGTTCACGACGCCCATCACCATGGTGGTTCTCACGTCCGGGTCACTTGCGCAGAATCAGATCCAGCGCTTCAGCCCGGGATGCGTTGCTGGTCTTGAACAGCCCGCGCACCGCCGACGTCGTGGTGATGGCGCCGGCCTTTCGAACACCGCGCATCGCCATACAGAGATGCTCGGCCTCGATCACCACGATCACACCCCGCGGCTTGAGTTTGCGCATCACCGCGTCGGCGATCTGTGCGGTCAGCCGCTCCTGAACCTGCGGTCGCTTCGCGTAGAGGTCCACCACCCTGGCCAGTTTCGACAGACCGGTGATACGGCCGTCGGCACCCGGGATGTAACCGACATGCGCCATTCCGTGAAAGGCGACCAGATGGTGCTCGCAGGTGGAGTACATCGGTATCTGCTTGACGAGGACGAGTTCGTCGTGCCCTTCGTCGAAGGTGGTCTCCAGCACCGTGTCGGGGTCGGTGTAGAGGCCGGCGAACATCTCCCGGAAAGCCCGGGCGACCCGCGAGGGCGTCGCCTTGAGTCCTTCACGGTCCGGGTCCTCTCCGACCGCGAGGAGAAGTTCGCGCACCGCGGCCTCAGCCCGCGCCTGATCGAATTCAGGCACGTCGACAGTCACCGAGTCGCGCTTGGGCTTGGGCTTGGGCGGCATTCCAGTGGGCTCCGTTTCGCCGAACCGTTAATCCGACGGGGCCCGATGGCGGGGCCCGCCCTCATCGCCGGGATCGGTGTGCCCGCCTGATCCCGACGAAGTGTGTTGCGGCTGCTGAGGGTTCGGACCCTGGTGCGCCGGCGGATGGTGCTGGCCCGGCGGGGGCTGCCAACCTGGCGGCGGATACCAGTAACCCTGCTGCGGCGGCGGCCAGCCCGGCGCACGCCAGCCTGAGGGTGCGCCGTAGTCGGGCTGGCGGGCGCCGCCGGCCGGGTGCGCGCCGTTGCCGTTACCCGGCTGACCATGCTGGGCGGGCGGCCCGGCCTGCTGGGCGTGGGCGGCACTCGCCGCGGCGATGGCCTTCTTGAACGCCGGCTCCGGCATCGGCCTGGGCCAGGGCTCACCGCGCTCCATCGCCAACTCACCGGGAGTCTTGATGGGCGGCTTGTCCGACGGGATGCGTCCACCGAAGTCGTCGAAGACGGTGAGCCGCGGGCGCTTCTTCACACCGGTGAAGATCGCCTGCAGCTCGGCGCGGTGCAGTGTCTCCTTCTCCAGCAGTTCGGCTGCGAGGATGTCGAGTACGTCGCGATGCTCGGTGAGGATCTCCCACGCCTCGGTGTGGGCGGCCTCGATCAGTTTTCGTACCTCGTCGTCGATGTCGCGGGCAACCTCGTGGCTGTAGTCGGCTTGGGTGCCCATCGTGCGACCGAGGAACGGGTCTCCATGCTCGGTGCCGTAGCGCACCGCACCCAGCTTGGAACTCATGCCGTACTCGGTGACCATGGCGCGGGCGATCTTGGTGGCCTGCTCGATGTCGGAGACCGCGCCGGTGGTGGGCTCGCGGAAAACCAGTTCTTCAGCGGCACGCCCACCCATGGCGAAGACCAGGCGGGCGATCATCTCCGAACGCGTCATCAGCCCCTTGTCGTCCTCGGGAACCGAGACGGCGTGGCCGCCCGTGCGACCTCGGGCCAGAATCGTCACCTTGTATATCGGCTCGATGTCGGGCATCGCCCAGGCGGCCAGCGTATGGCCGCCCTCGTGGTAGGCGGTGATCTTCTTCTCCAGTTCGCTGATCACCCGGCCCTTGCGCCGCGGGCCGCCGATCACCCGATCGACCGCCTCCTCCAGTGCGGCGCCGGTGATGATGGTGCCGTTCTCCCGGGCGGTCAGCAGTGCGGCCTCGTTGATGACGTTGGCCAGGTCGGCGCCCGACATTCCCACGGTTCGCTTGGCCAACCCGTCGAGGTCGGCATCCGGAGCCATCGGCTTGCCCTGGGAGTGCACGCGAAGAACGGCCTTGCGGCCCGCCAGATCCGGGCTCGAGACCGGGATCTGGCGGTCGAACCGGCCGGGACGCAGCAGGGCCGGGTCGAGGATGTCGGGGCGATTGGTGGCGGCGATCAGGATGACGCCCTGGCGCTCACCGAACCCGTCCATCTCGACCAGTAACTGGTTGAGCGTCTGCTCGCGCTCGTCGTGGCCGCCGCCCAGGCCCGCGCCGCGCTGGCGACCGACGGCGTCGATCTCGTCGACGAAGATGATGCACGGAGAGTTCTGCTTGGCCTGCTCGAAGAGGTCACGCACCCGGGACGCACCGACGCCGACGAACATCTCGACGAAGTCCGAACCCGAGATGGTGAAGAACGGCACGCCGGCCTCCCCGGCGACAGCCCGCGCCAGCAGCGTCTTACCGGTTCCGGGCGGTCCGTAGAGCAGGACACCCTTGGGGATCTTGGCGCCCAGGGCCTGGTAGCGGGCCGGGTTCTGCAGGAAGTCCTTGATCTCGTAGAGCTCTTCGACCGCCTCGTCGGCGCCGGCGACGTCGGCGAACGTCGTCTTGGGCATGTCCTTGTTGAGCATTTTGGCGCGGGACTTGCCGAAGCCGAAGCCCATCCGGCCGCCGGTCTGCATCCGGGAGAAGAATACGAACAACGCGATCAGCAGCAGCAGCGGAAGCATGTAGATCAGCAGCGATCCCAGCACGCTGGGCTGGTTGACCGCGGTGTTGGTTTTGATGCCCTTGGCACTGAGCGACTCGAACAGCGGCACCGCGTAGCCGGTCGGATACTTGGCGATGATCTTGGCGGAATTGGCCGTCTCGGCGTTCGGGGTCTTCAGTTCCAGGCGCACCTGCTGTTCGCGGTCGTCGATCTGGGCGAGCTTGACGTTGTCGGCGTTGATCTGCGACACCGCCACCGACGTGTCGACCGGCTTGAGCCCGCGGGTGTCGTCGTTGAAATAGAAGAACAACCAGCCGAGCAGCAGCACCGCGGCGATCACCGTGAGCGTTCGGAGTACGTTTTTCCGGTTCATCAAGCGTTCGGCCCGCTATCGGGCCCCATTCCTTCCGTCGGCTGCGATCTTCCAGGCTACCGCTACGCAGGCGCACGACGGTGCCCCGAGGGTTTCCGTCAGCGAATGGTCCCGCTTTCGACCGGCGTCCTCCCGGGTTCGGGCCGGTGTGCTTGGCTACCGACGTGGTGCCGCCGCGGCAGAGGACGATCGAGGTCAACGGGGTGCGGCTTCGGGTGCTGGAGGCGGGGCCCGGTGACGGTCCGCTGGTGGTGCTGACCCACGGGTTCCCTGAGCTGGCGTACTCCTGGCGCCATCAGATCCCGGCGCTGGCCGCGGCCGGCTACCACGTCCTGGCGCCGGACCAGCGCGGGTACGGCGGATCCTCGCGTCCGGCGGACGTGGCGGCCTATGACATCGCGGCACTGACCGCCGATGTGGTGGGCCTCATCGACGACGTCGGCGCGCAGCGGGCCGCGCTGGTGGGCCACGACTGGGGAGCGGTGGTGGCCTGGAGCACCCCCCTGCTGCATCCCGACCGGGTGGCCGCGGTCGCCGGGCTCAGTGTGCCGCCGGTTCCGCGGCCGCTGACACCGCCGACCGAGGCGTTCCGCCGCATCTTCGGCGACAACTTCTTCTACATCCTCTATTTCCAGCAGCCCGGTCCGGCCGACGCCGAGATGGCGGCCGACCCCCGCCGGGCGTTGCGCAGAATGCTCGGCGGGATGCGCGCACCCACCGACGAGGCATCAGCCCTGCGGATGCTCGCACCCGGACCGGACGGGTTCATCGAGCGACTCGGCGAGCCGGTCCGGTTACCGGACTGGCTGGGCGCGCCGGAACTCGATCACTACGCCGAGGAGTTCAGCCGCACCGGTTTCACCGGCGCCCTGAACTGGTATCGCAACTTCGAACGGAATTGGCACATCATGGGCGCACCGGCCGCTGAGACGATCACGGTGCCGGCCCTTTTCGTCGGCGGTGGCTGTGACCCGGTGCTGAACTTCACCAAGACCGATCGCGCACGGGAGGTCGTCAAGGGCCCGTACCGAGAGGTGATGCTGGAAGGGGCGGGGCACTGGATCCAGCAGGAGCGACCGTCTGAGATCAACGCGGAGTTGTTGCGCTTTCTTTCCGAATTGAGGTGGACATGAGAGGCGTCATCCGATGGTTCGCAATGGCGGCGGTCGTATCTGCGGCGGTGTCGGGCTGTGATTCCGCACCACCGGTGCAGACCGGTGCCCGACAGGTGACGGTGGTGGGTTCCGGCGAGGTCCAGGGCGTGCCGGACACGCTGAGCGCCGACGTGGCCATCGAGTCCACGGCGCCCGATGTCACCGCGGCGATGAATCAGAGCAGCGAGCGCCAGCGAGTGGTGATCGACGCGCTCAAGGGCCGCGGTATCGACACGAAGGACATTCGCACCACCGCGGTGAGCCTGCAACCCCAGTACGGCGAGAATTCAGTGATCACCGGGTACCGGGCGACCAACTCTATCGGCGTCACGATTCGCCGAATGGAATCGGCTTCAGGCGATTTGGCCGCGATCGTCAGCGCCGGCGGCAATGAGACCCGGATCAACTCGGTCAGCTTTTCGATCGCCGACGACTCCGCACTCGTCAACGATGCGCGCGCCAGGGCGTTCAACGATGCACGCACCCGGGCGCAGCAATACGCCGAGTTGTCCGGGCTCTCACTGGGCACGGTGATCTCGATATCCGAGGTCGCCGGCGGCGACGGGCAACCGATCCCGGAGAAGGCTCCGATGGCTGCCGACGTTCCGCTGCAACCGGGACAGCAGACCGTCGGATTCTCGGTGACGGTGGTCTGGGAACTCGTCTAGCCGCTGTACACCTTGGGATCGAGTGTGCCGATATAGGGCAGATCGCGATAGCGCTCCGCGTAGTCCAGGCCGTAACCGACGACGAACTCGTTGGGGATGTCGAAGCCGACGTAGGCGATGTCGACGTCGCTGCGCACCGCGTCAGGTTTGCGCAGCAGCGTGCAGACCCGCAACGAACGGGGGTGCCGGGTCGCGAGGTTGCGCAGCAGCCAGGACAGCGTGAGACCGGAGTCGACGATGTCCTCCACGATCAGCACGTCGCGGCCGGCGATGTCGCGGTCGAGGTCCTTGAGGATTCGCACGACGCCCGATGACGACGTCGCCGAACCGTACGAGCTGACCGCCATGAACTCCAGCTGCGTGGGTAGCGGTATCGCACGTGCCAGATCGGTGACGAACATGACCGCACCTTTGAGGACGGTCACCAGCAGCAGGTCCTGCCCATTCAGACCGTCTGCGTAGTCTCGGCCCACCCGGGCTCCGAGTTCGGCGGTCTTCTCGCGGATCTCGCCCTCGGACAACAACACGGATTTGATGTCGCCCTCATACAGCTCATCCGCTGACACGCCCACAGCGTGCCACGGGTCCCCGCCTGACAACAATCTGCACCTACGTTCACACCGGCTCGCGACGCAGCCTCAACCGTGAACCGTGGCGTTCGGCGAACAGCCGGCTCTCGGGCACCGCCCCGCCCACCGCCACGCCGCCCTGTCCGCGCCAGGAGATCACCAGGTCGTCGACCGCGCGGATCTGCCGATCGGAGAGGTTGGCTGCGCCACCGCTGAGCAGCCAGACGCGGATCACCCGGCGGCGCAGAGCCGCCGGCAGATCGCTCAGCGGGGCAAGGTCCAACTCACCGCCCACCGAGGCGCGCGCCAGCTGGCCATCGGCGAGGGTGTCGAGAAGGTCGTTGTCCTCGCGCAGTGCGGCCGCCGTACGGGCGAGTGCCTCAGCGACGCCGCCACCGAGGACCTCGTCGAGCAGCGGGAGCACTTCGGTGCGCAATCGCACGCGGGTGAAGCGGGGGTCGACGTTGTGGGGATCCTCGAAGGGCACCACTCCCAGTTCCGCGCACGCGGCGCGGGTGTCGGCACGCCGCTGGGTGAGCAGTGGCCGGAACCACGGCGGGTCGGCTGCCCGCATCCCGGCGATCGAACGCGGACCTGATCCGCGACCGAGTCCGAGCAGAACCGTCTCGGCCTGATCATCGAGGGTGTGCGCCAGCAAGACCGGTGCCCCGGCGCGGGCGGCGTCCAGCGCTCGATAGCGGGCCGTCCGCGCGGCAGCCTCCGGCCCACCCTCGCGTCCGACCCGCACCGTCAGGACGCGGGCGTCCACGCA
>JBAXCK010000103.1:0-11333 GCA_037141465.1 Mycobacteriaceae bacterium
GGCCGACCGGTGAGCGGGCCGACTGGTGGTGGTACGAACCGTTCCAGCCGCAGGCCCCGCCCGAAATCAAATGATGACACGCCCGGGGCCTCAGTCCTCCGGGTTATAGCCCAGATTGGGTCCCAGCCAGCGCTCCGCTTCGGGCAGTGTCCAACCTTTGCGACGCGCGTAATCGGCGACCTGATCCTGGGCGAGCCGGCCGACCACGAAGTACTGCGACTGCGGGTGCGAGAAATACCACCCGCTCACAGCGGCTCCCGGCCACATAGCCATCGACTCGGTCAGCTCGATACCGGTCCTGGACGTGACGTCCATCAACTCGAACAGCGTCACCTTCTCGGTGTGTTCCGGGCAGGCGGGGTAGCCCGGGGCCGGCCGGATGCCGCGGTAGCGCTCACCGATCAGCGCTTCGTTGTCGAGTTGCTCGTCGGGCTGATATCCCCAGAACTCCTTGCGGACCCGCTGATGCATGCGTTCGGCGAAGGCCTCGGCCAGCCGGTCGGCGAGCGACTCCAGCAGGATCGCGCTGTAGTCGTCATTGGCCGCCTTGAACTCGTCGATCTTGACTCCGCTGCCGAGGCCCGTGGTGACCGCGAAGGCGCCGACGTAGTCGGCCGGGCCGCTGTCCTTGGGTGCGACGAAGTCCCCCAGGGAACGGTTCGGGACCCCGTCGCGGTGCTCACCCTGCTGGCGCAGGTTGCGCAGCGTCGCCAGCACCTCGGTCCGGGTCTCGTCGGTATAGATCTCGATATCGTCACCGACCGCGTTCGCCGGGAAGAACCCGATGACCCCGTTGGCGGTCAGCCACTTCTCCTTGATCAGGGTGTCCAGCATTTCCTGGGCGTCGTCGTAAAGCTTTCGCGCGGCCTCGCCCGACGCCGGGTTGTTGAGGATGTCGGGGAATCGGCCCTTCATCTCCCAGGCGTTGAAGAACGGCTGCCAGTCGATGTACTCACGCAACTCGGAGATGTCGTAGTCGAGGAACTCCCGTACTCCCAGTCCCTGCGCGGGTACCGGCGGTGTGTAGCCCTCCCATTCGATCGGCGTCCGGTTGGCGCGCGCCTTCTCCAGTGTCAGCATCCGCCGCTCGTTCTTCTGCGCATGACGCTCACGCAGCGAGGCGTAGTCCTTCTCGGTCGCCTCGAGCAGGGCGGGCCGCTGCCTGTCATCAAGCAGGGCGGCAGCCACCGGCACCGAGCGCGACGCGTCCTTGACCCAGATCACCGGGCCGCTCCGGCGAGGTGCGATCTTCACGGCCGTGTGGGCACGCGAGGTGGTCGCGCCGCCGATCAGTAGCGGAATCTGCAATCCCTCGCGTTCCATCTCGGCAGCGAAGTTGACCATCTCGTCCAGCGACGGGGTGATCAGTCCGGACAGCCCGATGATGTCGGCGTCGTATTCCCGTGCCGCGTTCAGGATCTTCTCGGCGGGCACCATCACACCGAGATCCACCACGGTGTAGTTGTTGCACTGCAGGACGACACCGACGATGTTCTTGCCGATGTCGTGGACGTCGCCCTTCACGGTGGCCATGATGATCGTCCCGTTGGTGTCGTCGGCATCGGCCGCGCCGGATGCCTCCTTCTCCGCCTCGATGTAGGGCAGCAGGTAGGCGACGGCCTTCTTCATCACCCGAGCCGATTTCACGACCTGCGGAAGGAACATCTTGCCCGCGCCGAAGAGGTCGCCGACGACGTTCATGCCGTCCATCAGCGGGCCCTCGATCACCTCGATCGGCCGCCCTCCCGCGGCGGCGATCGCGGCACGCAATTCCTCGGTGTCGTCATCGACATGGGCGTCGATTCCCTTCACCAGAGCGTGCGTGATCCGCTCACGAACCGGAAGGCTGCGCCATTCGGCGGATCCGCGAGCGTCCTCGCCTACCGCCTCGCCCTTGCTGTTGAACCGTTCGGCGATCTCCAGCAGCCGCTCGGTCGCATCTTCCCGCCGGTTGAGGACGACGTCTTCTATCCGCTCGCGCAGTTCGGGGTCGATGGAGTCATACGGCACTAGTGCGCCGGCGTTGACGATCCCCATGTCCAGGCCCGCTTTGATGGAGTGGAATAGGAAGACCGCATGGATCGCCTCGCGGACCGGGTTGTTGCCCCGGAATGAGAACGACACGTTGGAGATGCCACCGGAGATGTGCACGGCGGGGATGTTCTCCTTGATCCACGCGCAGGCCTCGACGAAGTCGATCCCGTAGGTCGCGTGTTCCTCGATCCCGGTCGCCAGCGCGAAACAGTTCGGGTCGAAGATGATGTCCTCGGCCGGGAAGCCGACCTCCTGGGTCAGGATCCGGTAGGCGCGCTCGAAGATGTCTTTGCGGCGCTCCAGGTTGTCGGCCTGACCCTCCTCGTCGAAGGCCATCACGACGACGGCGGCGCCGTACTTGCGGCACAGCCGGGCTTCGCGGACGAACTTCTCCTCACCCTCCTTCAGGGAGATCGAGTTGACGATCGGCTTGCCCTGAACGTTCTTCAGGCCGGTCTCGATCACCTCCCATTTAGACGAGTCGATCATCACCGGGACGCGGCTGATGTCCGGCTCGGCCGCGATCAGCTTGGTGAACCGGTCCATCGCGGCGACGCCGTCGATCATGCCCTCGTCCATGTTGATGTCGATGACCTGAGAGCCCACCTCCACCTGCTGGAGGGCCACCGACAGCGCGGTGTCGTAATCCTCGGCCTTGATCAGGTTGCGAAAGCGGGCCGAGCCGGTGATGTTGGTGCGCTCACCGATGTTGACGAACAGGGAGTCTTCGTTGATGTTGAGCGGCTCCAGGCCGGCCAGCCGGGTGGCCACCGGGATGCGCGGCACCTGACGCGGCGGCACACCCTCCACTGCTCGCGCGATCTCAGCGATGTGCGCCGGGGTGGTCCCGCAACACCCGCCGACCAGGTTGACCAGACCGTCGCGGGCGAACTCTGCGAGATAGCCGGCCTGACGCTGGGGAGACTCGTCGTACTCGCCGAAGGCGTTCGGCAGGCCGGCGTTCGGGTAGCAGGACACGAAGGTGTCGGCGATCCTCGACATCTCGGCGATGTAGGGCCGCATCTCGGGAGCGCCCAAAGCGCAGTTCAGGCCGACCGCGATCGGACGGGCATGCCTGATCGAGTTCCAGAACGCCTCGGTGACCTGACCTGACAACGTCCTTCCGGACGCATCGGTGATGGTGCCCGAGATGATCACCGGCCACCGGCGTCCGCGCTGCTCGAAGAGCGTCTCAATGGCGAACACCGCGGCCTTGGCGTTCAGCGTGTCGAAGATCGTCTCGACGATGAGGATGTCCGAACCGCCGTCGACCAGACCGTTGGCAGCCTCGAGATAGGCGGTCACCAGTTGGTCGTAGGACACGTTGCGGGCGGCGGGATCGTTGACATCCGGAGAGATCGACGCGGTCCTCGTCGTCGGCCCCATCGCCCCGGCGACGTAGCGGGGTTTGTCCGGGCTGCTGAACTCGTCGCACACCGTGCGCGCCAGAACAGCTCCGGCGTAGTTCAGTTCGTAGGCCAGATCTTCCATTCCGTAGTCGGAGAGCGACACCGAGTTCGAGTTGAACGTGTTGGTTTCCAGAATCTCCGCGCCGGCCTGGAGGTATTCCCGGTGGATCGCCTCGATGATGTGCGGCTGGGTCAGGGTGAGCAGGTCGTTGTTTCCGACCAGATCGCTCGGCCAGTCCTTGAAGCGCTCACCGCGGTAACCGGCCTCATCGGGCCGGTCCCGTTGGATCGCCGTGCCCATCGCACCGTCGATGACCACGATCCGCTCGCGCAGGGCGGCGGTCAGTTCGTCGGTGCAGTCAGGGCGGATATCGGGCTCCCGCATACGTTCCTTCCTCAGCGGAAGGCGTCCTTAACTCTGCCGAGCGTGGCGGATCCCTGGCGAGGAGTGCAGGGCCCGTTGCAACGCCTCTCGACGGAGAAAAGTCTACGCCGTCGCCCGGGTAGCCGTCACTGCGGCCGGACAAGGCTTAGTCTGAATCTGTGACGACGCGGGATTCGCGGGAGGTTTTCACGGGCAGCGCCGACCCGGGACTGCCCGAACTCCACAACACCGTCATCGTCGCGGCCTTCGAGGGCTGGAACGACGCCGGCGATGCCGCCAGCGACGCACTCGAGCACCTCGACGCCATCTGGGCGGCTCAGCCACTGCTGGAGATCGACGACGAGTCCTACTACGACTATCAGGTCAACCGGCCGGTGATCCGCCAGGTCGACGGTGTCACCCGCGAACTGGTGTGGCCGGCGATGCAGATCTCCTACTGCCGGCCACCCGGATCGGATCGCGACATCGTGCTGATGCACGGCGTCGAGCCCAATATGCGGTGGCGCAGCTTCTGCGCCGAGTTGCTGGGTATCGCCGACAAACTCAACGTCGACACCGTGGTGATCCTGGGCGCACTACTGGCCGACACGCCGCACACCCGACCGGTGCCGGTGTCCGGCGCGGCCTACTCCCCGGAGTCGGCGGCGTTCTTCGGATTACAGGAGTCGCGGTACGAGGGTCCCACCGGGATCGCGGGGGTGTTTCAGGACGCCTGCGTGGCCGCCGGCATCCCCGCGGTCACCTTCTGGGCCGCCGTGCCCCACTACGTCTCCTCACCGCCCAACCCCAAGGCGACGGTGGCGCTGCTGCGCCGCGTCGAGGACGTCCTCGACATCGAGGTGCCCCTGGCCGACCTGCCCGCCCAGGCCGAGGAGTGGGAACAGGCCGTCACCGAGATGACGGCCGACGACGACGAGATCGCCGACTACGTGACCAGCCTGGAGGCCCGCGGCGACGCCGAGATCGACGTCAACGAGGCGCTGTCGAAGGTGGACGGCGACGCGCTGGCCGCCGAGTTCGAGCGCTATCTGCGCCGGCGCGGTCCCGGCTTCCGCGGCTAGGCTCGAATCTCCCCCGACCCTCCCCCGACCCTCCCCCGACCTTCGACCCGACCGGTTGGTCGGCTGCGATACCGTGCTGTCATGAAACTGGCCTTGAGCGACGCCGATCTGGCTTTCCGCGACGAGTTGCGCGAGTTCTTCACCACCAAGTTCCCCGCCGACATCCGGGAACGCGCCCGCAACGAGAACCTGAGGTACCCCGAGGACGTCGTCACGTCCATGCGCGTCCTCAACGAGGCCGGCCTGGCGGTGCCGAACTGGCCCGTGGAGTGGGGCGGTAAGGACTGGACCCCGCTGCAGCGCCAGATCTGGGCCGAGGAGATGCGGATGGCGTGTGTGCCCGAACCGCTGGCCTTCAACGCCTCCATGGTCGGTCCGGTGATCGCGCACTTCGGCTCACAGGAGATCAAGGAGCGGTTCCTGCCCGCCACCGCCAATCTGGACATCTGGTGGTGCCAGGGATTCTCCGAGCCCGAGGCCGGTTCGGACCTCGCCGGGCTGCGCACCACCGCTATCCGCGACGGCGACCACTACGTGATCAACGGGCAGAAGACCTGGACCACCCTGGGCCAGTTCGCCGACTGGATCTTCCTGCTGGCCCGCACCGATCCGAACGCGCCCAAGAAGCAGGCGGGCATCTCGTTCATCCTGGCCGAGATGAACACCCCGGGGATCACCGTGCGCCCGATCAAACTGATCGACGGCAGCTACGAGGTCAACGAGGTCTGGTTCGAAGACGTCCGGGTCCCGGTCAACCAGCTCGTCGGCGAGGAGAACGCCGGCTGGAGCTACGCCAAGTTTCTGCTGTCCAACGAGCGCACCGGGATCGCGCGGGTCGGCACCACCAAGGTGTGGCTGACCGAGGTCAAGGAGCGCGCGGCCAAGACGCCAATCGGCGCCAGCACGCTGATGGAGGACCCGCTGTTCGCCGCCCGGGTCGCCGAGGTGGAGAACGAACTGCTCGCCCTGGAGCTGACCCAGCTGCGTGTCAGCGGCGACGAGGCCGGCGGTACACCGAACCCGGCGTCGTCGATCCTGAAGTTGCGCGGCACCCAACTGCAGCAGGCGGTCACCGATCTGCTGGTAGAGGTGGCCGGCCCGGATGCGCTGCCGTTCGACGCGGGCGACACGGTGGACTCCCCGGAGTGGGCGCAGCACGCCGCCCCGCGTTACCTCAACTACCGCAAGACCTCGATCTACGGCGGCAGCAACGAGGTTCAGCGCACCATCATCGCCTCGACCATCCTCGGACTGTAGGGACCGCACGCGGATATGAACTTCGACCTGACCGAAGAACAGCAGCTGCTCGCCGACACCACCCGAGATCTGCTGGCGCGCAGTTACGACAACACCGAGGCGCGCAACAAGGTGGTCGACACCGAACTCGGCTGGAGCCGAGACGTGTGGAACCAACTGGCCGAGATCGGGATACTCGGTCTGGGATTCGACGAGGATTCCGGACCCACCGAGGTGATGGTCGTGATGACGGAGATCGGCCGGCGGCTGGCGCCCGAGCCCGTCGCCGAGGCGGCACTGATCCCGGGTGCGGTGATCGCCGAACACGGCTCCGACGCACAGCGCGCGCTGCTCGACGAGGTCGCCTCCGGTGAGCGACTGCTGGCCTTCGCCCATACCGAGCCGGGCCGGCGCGGCGCCGCCGACCTGACCACCCATGCCACCGAACAGGGCGGCGCATGGACCCTCACCGGACGCAAGAATCCGGTGCTGGCCGGCGACGGTGCCGACACCCTGATCGTCAGCGCGGCACTTCCCGGCGGCGGCAGCGGACTCTTCGTGGTGGACGCCGCCGGCCAGAGCAGCAGCGGGGTGACCCGACACGGCTACCGGACCTTCGACGGCAAACGGGGTGCGGAGATCGCACTCGACAACGCCGCGGCAACGCCGCTCGGTTCCGGTGGGGACGCGACGGACGCCATCGAGGCCGCGGTGATCCGGTTTCAGTCCGCACTCTGCGCGGAGGCCGTGGGTGCGATGGACGAATCGCTGCGGCTGACGACGGACTATCTGAAGAGTCGCAAGCAGTTCGGTGTGCCGCTCAAAACGTTCCAGACGCTGACCCAGCGTGCGGCCGATATGTACGTGTCGGTGGAACTGGCACGCAGCATGAACTACTACCTCGCGGTGTCGGTCGCCGACGGGCGCTTGGATCCCATGGTGGCGGCGCGGGCCAAGCTGCAGATCGCACGCTCGGGCAAGCACATCGCCGAGGAGTCCATCCAGATGCACGGCGGTATCGGCGTGACGGCGGAGTACCCGATTGCGCACTACGCGGCACGACTGACCGCCATCGAGCAGACATTCGGCTCGGCCACCGACCAGCTGCGCTATCTGGTGGGCCAGGTGGGCAGCTACGGAACAGCCGTTCTGTAGCTAGCCGGTCTTCACCAGCTTCGGCGGCTGCCACGTTCCATCCAGCGCCTCGGGCTTGGGCCAGTACACCCGCATGAACACGGTGAAGGGCCCCTCGGGCGCAGGAAGCCAGTTGGCCTCCCGGTCCGCACCCGGCGTGGTGTGCTGAACGTAGATCGTGATGCTTCCGTCGGGGTTGGTCACCAGGTCCGGCAGCATCGGGGAGTTGATCACGTACCGGTTGATCGGGTTGTCGACCAGCAGGCTCTCCGGCAGCTTGTACATGGTCACCGACCAGAACGCGTTGGCCGGCGGCAGCTGACCGGGCGGGAAGGTCAGCGTGTAATCACTCGCCCCGCTCAGCGGCGCACCGGTCGAGTCGGTGGACAGCACCGGGTACATGGCCTCCTCATTGGAGTTGGCGTAGATGCCGATCACCGCCCCGGCCATCCGGTAGAGGTAGTTGCGGTTGAGGAACTCCTTGGTTCCGAACAGCTGGCCGGACTTCACCTCGCCGGTGTCGATCTTGTCCTTCTTGAAGGCGGCGAACTCCGCCCAGGCGTCGGCCATCCCGTCGGTGAAGGCCTGCTGCATCTGCGGGCTCAGGCTCTGTGAGTCGAAGGTGCCGTCACCGGTCAGTCCGATCGAGGCGAAGCGCGCTCGCACATCTTTCTCGGAGTCCATCACCGGGGCGTACTTGAGCTGGAAGTCGAGCAGGTCGAAGAACCGCAGTGAGGTCTTCTGTTCGTCGGGACTCAGCGGAACCGGCCAGTCGAGGGCGGCCGCCTCGGCGGGGGCCTGCTCCTTGAGGTAGGTCGACAGCGGTTCGGCCTTGTACCCGGCCTGGATCTTGGTCACGTTCTCCAGATCGTCCGCGCCGAACAACTGGGTGCGATAGGCCACCAGCGCGAAGTCGGTGTCGGACTTGATGACCTCGCGCACGCCGTCGGGCTTCTGACCGTTCCAGCCGGGACCGGCCAGCAGGTACAGCCCGCCGTCGTTACCGGTGGTGCGACTGCCGACGTAGGCGAAGTTGGCGGTGTAGCCGTCGATGAACTGCAGCGAGTAGTAGCGGCTCTTCTCGACCGGCGGCACGAACAGCACCAGCGGTTCGGCGCGCAGATCGGCTCCGAGCATCGAATAGGGCGTGTCGGAATTCGGTGTCTGGACGGCCACGTCGGCCGGGGTGAAGACCCGGGCCGTGTTGTGCACCTGATTCCACGGCCCCTTGTATTCCGGGCTGGCGGGGTCGATGAAGTACGCGTGCTGGATGCGGTAGCTGTCGACCATCGGAAAGCCGTAGATGTAGGCGTCCTTGGCGATGGCGCGGGTCTCCTCCACGCTCGGCGGTCCGCCCGTTGACGAGGTGGACGGCGTCGTCGGCGCCTCGGCGGCCCTCTTCGCCGGTGCGCAGCCTGCCAGGAGTACTGAAACGAGGGCGATCACGACAGGTACGTATCTCTTCACAGGCTTACTCCTCACAACGCCACTCCCAGCAGTGCGTCCACCATGTCCGCCACCAGAGGCGGCGCCACGTCGTCATGTCCACCGAACTCTTGCGCATCAGCCACCCAGCCGTCGACGGCGGCCAGCGCTTTGGGGGTGTCCAGATCGTCGGCGAGGTAGCGGCGCAGCCGTCCGAGCAGATCGGCGGCGTCCGGTCCGGCCGGCAGTGCGGTGGCCGAACGCCAGCGCCGCAGGCGTTGCTGCGCCTCGATCAGGACGTCGTCGCTCCAGGACCGGTCGCTGCGATAATGCCCGGCGAGCAGACCCAACCGGATCGCCGCCGGATCCACGCCGTCGGCCCGCAGCCGGGACACCAGAACGAGATTGCCGCGGCTCTTGGACATCTTGTCGCCGTGCCAGCCGATCATCCCGGCGTGCACGTAGTTGCGTGCGAAACGCCGCTGCCCCGTCAGGCATTCGGCATGGGCGGCGGAGAACTCATGATGCGGGAAGATCAGATCGCTGCCGCCGCCCTGGACGTCGAATCCGAAACCGATGCGGCTCAGCGCGATCGCCGCGCACTCGACGTGCCAGCCGGGGCGCCCCGGGCCGAACGGGGACGGCCAACTCGGCTCGCCGGGGCGTTCGGCACGCCACAGCAGTGCGTCCAGCGGGTCGGCCTTGCCCGGCCGCTGCGGATCGCCGCCTCGTTCGGCGAACAGCTCCGCCATGGTGTGGCGGTCGTAGTTGGACTCGTAGCCGAACTGTGTGGTGGCGTCGGCCCGGTAGTAGACATCCGGATACTCCGGGTCGTCGACGACGTAGGCCGCACCCGATGCCAGGAGTTTCTCGACCACCTCGACGACCTCGGCTATCGCCTCGGTCGCGCCCACGTAGTCCTGTGGCGGGATCACCCGCAGCGCGGTCATGTCCTCGCGGAACAACTGTGTCTCGCGGTTCCCGAGGTCACGCCAGTCCACGCGATCACGCGCGGCACGCTCGAACAACGGGTCGTCGACGTCGGTGATGTTCTGCACGTAGTGCACGCGGTGGCCGTTGTCCCGCCAGATCCGGTTGACCAGATCGAAGGTCAGATACGTCGCCGCATGTCCCAGATGGGTGGCGTCATACGGGGTGATACCGCACACGTACATGGTGGCTGTCTGTCCCGGAGTTGTCGGCCGGATCTGTCGGTCCGCGGTGTCGTAGAGCCGCAGCGCCGGTCCGCGGCCGGGCAGCGCCGGGACGTCGAGGTCGGGCCATGCCCGCATCAGGTGCTCACCCGCATCGCGTCGAGCAGCACCTCGGCGATCTCGGCCCGGCACATCAGAAGATCCGGCAGATAGGGATCGGGCTGGTTGTAGCGCAGCGGTGAGCCGTCGATCCGGGTGGCGTGCATTCCTGCGGCGTGCAGAACTCCGGCAGGCGCCGCGTTGTCCCATTCCCACTGTCCGCCGGCATGAATGTAGGCGTCGGCATCACCGCGCAGCACCGCCATCGCCTTCGCACCGGCGGATCCGATCGCGACGAACTCGATGTCGAGCCGATCGCGAAGCCGCCACAGCACCGCGGGTGGCCGATTGGAACTCGCGGTGATGCGAATGGGTCCGGGATTCGGCGGTGGCGGTGCGCTGACCTGATCGCTGCGGTGAACCTCGCCGAGAGCCGGCAGCGCGACGGCCGCGTCGGTGATGGCGCCGTGGCCGTCGACCCCGTCCGATCCGGCCGTGCGCTGCCAGAGCGCGACATGAACAGCCCAGTCCTGCCGATAGGGCAGCGAGTACTCGCGGGTCCCGTCGAGCGGGTCGATGATCCACACCCGGTCAGCGTTCAGACGGGTGAGGTCGTCGTGCGCCTCCTCCGACAGCACAGCGTCCTCGGGTCGCTCCGCACGCAGTCGCCGCAGCAGCAGGTCGTTGGCGTGCACGTCCCCGGCGTCACCGAGCGCCCACGGGAAGTCGTGGCCGACCTCGTCACGCACCGCCAGCAGCAGCCGACCCGCCTCGGCAGCCAGGTCGGCCGCAAGCTCGGCGTCGGTGCGTCCCACCCGGCAAGTATCGCTGAGCCGCGCCGCTCACCTGCACGGCGGTACATTTGCCGGTATGCGAACGACGCTGGTACTCGGGACCGCCCTGGCGCTCACCGCGGCCGGTTGTGCAGCGGCGGCCGCCTCTGACCCGTTGACCGGCACATCGTGGCAACTGCTCGGCATCGATTCGATGGCGCCCGGCGAGCAGCCCGGCACCACGATCCCCGATCCCAGCAGGTACACGGTGTCCTTCGGCGACGACGGCCGAGCGGTGTTGACGGTGGACTGCAACCGTGGCAACTCCGCCTGGCAGGCGGAGGTGTCCGGCACGGATTCCGGCAGCCTGACGTTCGGCCCGATCGCACTCACCCGGATGTTCTGCCCTCAGCCGTCGGCGGACACCGAGGTGGCCGCGGCGCTGGGCCGGGTACGGAGCTTTCTGATCTCCGACGGAAAACTGCATCTGTCGCTGGAAGCCGACAGCGGCGTCATGCGCTGGCAGCCCACGCCGTAGGGGGTCAGCCCTGGGGGGCAGCCTGGGGGTCAGCCGTGGGGGTCAGCCTTCAGCGGGCTTCAGAAAGCGGGCCACGGAAGTGGCC
>JBAXCK010000104.1:0-11315 GCA_037141465.1 Mycobacteriaceae bacterium
GGCACACGAACACAGGGCACACTCGCCGGGAAAGTCGCCTTCATCACCGGTGCCGCCCGCGGACAGGGGCGCGCGCACGCCGTGACACTGGCGTCCCACGGCGCCGACATCATCGCGGTGGACCTGTGCGATCAGATCGCCAGCGTTCCGTATCCGATGGCCACGCCCGAGGATCTCGCTGCGACGGTGAAGCTCGTCGAGGACACCGGCGCACGCATCGTCGCGACCCACGCCGATGTCCGCGACCGATCCGCACTGAAATCGGCTCTTTCCGAGGGGGTCTCCGAACTCGGTCGCCTCGACATCGTGATCGCCAATGCCGGTATCGCACCGATGATGGGCGAGGACGCCTGGCAGGACGTACTCGATGTCAACCTCACCGGCGTCTATCACACGGTCGACGTCGCGATGCGGCCGCTGATCAAACAGGGTGACGGCGGTTCGGTGGTGCTGACCAGTTCGGTGGTCGGGTTGGTGGGCGTGGGTGCGCCCATCGCCGGTTCGCTGGGGTACACCGTCGCCAAACACGGGGTCGTCGGGCTGATGCGCGCGTACGCGAACTTCCTCGCGGCATGGAACATCAGGGTGAACTCTGTGCATCCGGCCGGAGTGAACACCCCGATGATCGACAACGAGTTCACCCGCTCCTGGCTCGACGGCATGGCGCAGGCCGAATACGGCGGGCCGGACATGAGCAACGCCCTGCCGGTGCAGGCACTGGAGGCCGAGGACATCGCCAACGCTGTGCTGTGGCTGGTCTCCGATGCCGCCCGCTATGTCACCGGCGTCGCTCTGCCGGTCGACGCCGGCTTCGTCAACAAGCGCTGAGCGGCTAGATCTCGATGACCGTCGGGACGATCATCGGCTGGCGCCGGTAGGCCTCGCCGACCCACTTGCCGACCGAGCGACGCACCGCCTGGGCGATCCGCACCGGGTCGGTGACGTTCTCGGCGGCCAGGGACTCCAGTTCCGCGGCCACCTTGCGGACCGCCGGCTCAAGCGCCTTCGGGTCCTCGGAGAAACCGCGCGACGACAGGTGCGGCGCCGCGGCGGCCCGGCCGGTGCCGCGGTGCACCACCACGGTGATGGCGATGAACCCTGAGCTCAGGATCAGTCGCTCCCCCAGCGTCGCATCACCCACGTCGCCGGAGACCAGGCCGTCGACGAACATCTTGCCCACCGGAACCGCGCCGACCACCGCGGCCTTGCCGCCGACGAGGTCCACGCTGACGCCGTTCTCGGCGAACATGATCGCCTCATCAGGCACCCCGGTTCGGGCGGCGAGTTCGGCGTTGGCCCGCAGATGGCGCCAGTGCCCGTGCACCGGCATCACATTGCGGGGCCGCACCGCGTTGTAGAGGAACAGCAGCTCGCCGGCATAGGCGTGACCCGAGACGTGCACGCGCGCCTGCTGATTGGTCACCACATGCGCGCCGACCTTCGACAGCGCGTCGATCACGCCGTAGACGGCCTCCTCATTGCCCGGGATGAGCGACGACGACAGGATGATCAGATCGTCGGCGGTGATCGAGATGCTGCGATGCTCGCCGCGCGACATCCGTGACAACGCTGAGAGCGGCTCACCCTGGGTGCCGGTCGTGATGAGCACCAGCCGGTCGGCGGGCATGGTCTCGGCGGCGGAGATGTCGATGACGTTGTGGTCGTCGACGGTGAGGAATCCGAGTTCCCGGGCGATGCCCATGTTGCGCACCATCGACCGGCCGACAAACGACACCCGCCGGCCCAACGCCACCGCGGCATCGACGATCTGCTGCACACGGTCGACGTTGGAGGCGAAGCAGGCCACCAGCACCCGCTTGCCCTCGGCGTTGCGGATCAGCCGGTGCAGTGTCGGGCCGATCTCACTCTCCGAGGGGCCGACGCCGGGGATCTCGGCATTGGTGGAATCGCAGAGGAACAGATCGACCCCGGCATCGCCGAGCCGCGACATCCCGGGCAGGTCGGTGGGCCGCCCGTCGAGCGGCAGTTGATCGAGCTTGATGTCCCCGGTGTGCAGCACGATGCCCGCACCCGTGCGGATCGCGATGGCCAGCGCATCGGGGATGGAGTGGTTGACCGCGAAGTACTCGCACTCGAAGACCCCGTGGGTGCTGCGCTGGCCCTCGGCCACGACCACCACCTCGGGGGTGATGCGGTGCTCACGACACTTCGCGGCCACCAGCGCGAGGGTGAACCGCGAACCGACGACCGGGATGTCGGGGCGCAGCTTGAGCAGGAACGGAATGGCTCCGATGTGATCCTCGTGTGCGTGGGTCAGAACGAGCGCCTCGACGTCATCGAGGCGGTCCTCGATGAGGCGCAGGTCGGGAAGGATCAGGTCGACGCCCGGCTCGTCGTGATTGGGGAACAGCACGCCGCAGTCCACGATCAACAGCCGGCCGAGGTGTTCGAACACCGTCATGTTGCGGCCGATCTCGCCGACTCCGCCCAGTGCCGTGACGCGCAGCGCGCCGGGCGCCAGCGGTGGCGGTGGTTTCAGGTCGGCGATCATGTCCGCAGCACGCCGGCCGCTCGCATGTCGGCGGCCAGTTCGTCGACCTGCTCAGCGGTGGCGGGCATCTGCGGCAACCGTGGGTCGCCGGCGTCGAAGCCCTGCAGTGCCAGCCCGGCTTTGGACATGGTCACCCCGCCGAGCCTGTTCTGCGCATCGTTGAGCGGAGCGAGGCCGACGCTGATCTTGCGCGCGGTGGCCAGGTCGCCGGAACTGAAGGCGGTCAGCATGTCTCGCAGCTGACCGGCGGCCAGATGCCCCCAGACGCTGACGAAGCCCACCGCACCCACCGCCAGCCAGGGCAGGTTCAGGGCGTCGTCGCCGGAGTAGTAGACCAGCCCGGTCTCCGCCATCACCTGGGCGGCGCCGTTGAGGTCACCCTTGGCGTCCTTGACGGCGACGATGTTCCGGTGGCGGGCCAGTATCCGCAGGGTGTCCCATGCGATCGGGACCACCGACCGCGGCGGGATGTCGTAGAGCACCACCGGCAGATCGGTGGCGTCGGCCACGGCCGAGAAGTGCGCCACGAGTCCACTCTGCGGCGGACGGGAGTAATAGGGCGTGACGACGAGCAGACCGTCGGCGCCGTCGGCGGCGGCGGCCTTGGCCAGATGCACGCTGTGCGCGGTGTCGTAGGTGCCGACTCCGGCGATGATGCGGGCCCGGTCCCCGACCGCCTCGACCACCGTGCGCAGCAACCGGCTCTTCTCGGCGTCGGTGGTGGTGGGCGATTCACCGGTGGTTCCGGAAACGACGAGCCCGTCACAGCCGGCGTCGACCAGGCGGTTGGCCAGCGCGGCGGCGGCGGCGGTGTCCAGCTCACCCTCTGCGGTCAGCGGTGTGACCATCGCGGTCAGCACGGTGCCCAGCCGGGCGCCGGCGTCGAACCCGCTGCTGCTCACGGGACTTTAGGTTACCCGCTGGCCCCTCGATTGATGCTCACAGTGCCCGCGCCAGCGCGCGGCACAGGTCACCGCGATCGCCCACGGTGACGCTGCGCAGCCCGAGCCATCCGGCCATCGCATGCAGTTGCGTCACCAGGGCGTTGACCGTGCGCACCGGATCGCGGTCCGGTTCGATGAATGCCCCGCAGACGTTCAGCGCTCCGGTGGCGCGATCGGCTTTCAGGTCCACCCGGGCGACGAGTTCGCCGTCGAGCAGCAGCGGCCAGACGTAGTAGCCGTAGACGCGTTTGGGCGCCGGGGTGTAGATCTCGATGCGGTAGTCGAAGCCGAACAGCCGTCGCACTCGCGGCCGGAAGAAGATCAGCGGGTCGAACGGGCACAGCAGTGCGGTGCCGCGGTCGGTGCGCGGCACCGGCTGACCGGCGCGCAGATAGCCCGGCGCGCTCCAGCCCGCCACGTCCACCTGCTCGAGCTCCCCATCGGCCACCAGAGCGGCGACGGCGGGCTTGCTCTGCTGCGGCCGCAGCCGGAAGTAGTCGCGGATGTCCGCCTCGGTGGCCACCCCGAGCGCGCCTGCCGCCCGCAGCGCCAACTCACGCACCGCCTCGTCGTCGTCGACCTCCCTGGCGAGGACCGACGGCGGCAGCGCGCGCTCCACCAGTTCGTAGTGCCGTGCGAAACCCGCCCGGTGCGCGGTCGTCAGCACACCCGAGGCGAACAGCGCTTCGGCCACCCACTTGGTGTCGCTGCGATTCCACCACGCACCTTTGCCGCGGCGGGTCGCGCTGTCAAGGTGCGCCTCGATCTGGCCGGCAGTGCTCGGCCCGAGTTCGGTGACGGCCGCGATCACGTCCTCGGCCAATCGCGGATTGCCCCTCACGATCTCGCTGCCCCACCGGCCGTGGACGTACTCCCGCATCCGCCAGCGCATCAGCGGCCAGTCCTGCACCGCCATCAGCGCGGCTTCGTGAGCCCAGTACTCCACCAGCAGTCGGGGTGCGCGCGAACTGTGAGTCCACGCCGCCTTGTCGAGCACGGCGCGGTCGTAGGGCCCCAGCCGGCTGAACACGGGCGCGTAGTGCGCCCGGACCGCCACCGACACCGAATCCAGCTGAAGTACCTGGATACGGCCGATCAGCCGGCGCAGATCGGCCCGTGTCACCGCACTGGGCCGCGCGGTACCCAAGCCCTGAGCGGCCACCGCGACCCGCCGGGCCTCGGCGGCGCTGAGGATCATGGGCGCAGGAAGCTGTGAAACCGGTAGCGCAATCCCGAGGTGCTGTCGCGCCAGTCACCGGAGTTCCCGATCCACGACTCGTCGAGCACCGGGGCCAGCGCGTCGTCGTCCTCCAGGCGCAGGTCGATCTCCACCTCGGTCACCTCGCATCGGGTGGCCGCAGGCAGTGCGAGGTGGTAGATCTCCGAGCCGCCGATCACCCAGGTGTGCGGTTCAGCCAGTGCCGCCTCAATGGAGGTGACGACGTCAGCCCCGTCGGCCTGGTAGGCCGGGTTGCGGGTGAGCACGATGTTTTGCCGGCCGGGCAGTGGGCGCACCGACCGCGGCAGCGACTCCCAGGTCCGCCGCCCCATCACCACGGTGTGTCCCATGGTCAGCGCCTTGAAGCGGGCCAGATCCTCGGGCAGCTGCCACGGGATTGCGCCGTCACGGCCGATCACCCCGGAGGAGGACTGCGCCCAGATCAGAGCGACCGTCATACAGCGACTGGCGCCTTGATCGCCGGGTGCGGGTCGTAGTTGCGGATCTCGATGTCGCCGAAGGAGTAGTCGAAGATCGAATCACGCTGGGCGAGAACCAGTTCCGGGTACGGCCGCGGATCGCGGCGCAGCTGCTCGGTCACCTGCTCGATGTGGTTGTCGTAGATGTGGCAATCACCGCCGGTCCAGACGAAGTCCCCCACGTCGAGCCCGGCCTGGGCTGCCATCATGTGGGTGAGCAGCGCGTAACTGGCGATGTTGAACGGAACGCCCAGGAACATGTCCGCACTGCGCTGATAGAGCTGGCAGGACAATCTGCCGTCGGCGACGTAGAACTGAAAGAACGCGTGACACGGGGCGAGCGCCATCTTGGGCAATTCGGCGACGTTCCATGCCGAGACGATGATGCGCCGGGAGTCGGGGTCGGTGCGCAGCAGTTCGATCGCGTTGCTGATCTGGTCGATGTGTTCGCCCGACGGCGCCGGCCAGGATCGCCACTGCACCCCGTAGACCGGACCGAGATCGCCTGTCGGCGACGCCCACTCATCCCAGATGGTGACGCCGTGCCGCTGAAGCCATTCGACGTTGGAGTCCCCGCGCAGGAACCACAGCAGCTCGTAGATCACCGATTTGGTGTGCACCTTCTTGGTGGTGATCAGCGGGAAGCCGGCCGAGAGGTCGTAGCGCAACTGATGCCCGAACAGGCTGCGCGTGCCGGTGCCGGTGCGGTCGGACTTGGGAGTCCCCCGCTCGAGCACCAGCCGCAGCAGGTCCTCGTACGGGGTCGCGATCGGCACGCGATCAGCTTACGTGCGGACGCGAGGGGTAGAACAGAAGCCATGCCGACCATCGACGACTCGATCCTCACCGCTGACGGGGTCTGCCCGGTCACCGTCTGCACCCCGCAGGGCGCGGGACCCTGGCCCGCCGTGGTGATGTATCCCGACGCCGGCGGAGCCCGTCCGACGTTCCGGGAGATGGCACGGCGGCTGTCGTCGCTCGGATACGTCGTGGTGGTGCCCGACGTCTACTACCGCAACGGCGAATGGGCCCCGTTCGACATGCGCACCGCCTTCGCCGACGCCGCCGAACGCAACCGGCTGTTCGCGATGATGAAGGCCATCACTCCCGAGGTCATGGAGTCCGACGCCCGCGCGTTCTTCGACTACCTGGCAGCCCGGCCCGATGTCGCCGGGGAGAGCTTCGGCACCACCGGTTACTGCATGGGCGGGCGCACCTCCCTGGTGGTGGCCGGCCGGGTCCCCGAACGGGTGGCCGCGGCGATGTCCTTCCACGGCGGCGGACTGGCCTCCCCCGACGACCCGGGCAGTCCGCACCTGCTGGCGGAGAGGATTCGGGCGGCCGTCTACGTCGGCGCGGCCGAAGACGATCCGTCCTACACCGCTGAGCAATCCGAGATCCTTGACGCCGCGCTCACCGCAGCGGGCGTCGAGCACATCATCGAGTGGTACCCCGCCGCGCACGGATTCGCCGTAGCTGACAACGCCCCCTATGACGCGGCGGCCGCCGAACGGCATTGGCAGGCGATGGGCGATTTCTTCGGCGCGAAGCTAGGACGCTGAGCCCGGATTTTCGGCACGTTTACCGACGCTGCGCAACGCTCGCAGGATCCCGCGTCCGGCATACAGACCGACGACGATGGTCAGCGCGATCAAGACGATGAACATCACCAGCCAGTTGGTCCGGCTGTGCGGCACGTTCCACCAGACGATGGTGAACAACAAAGCGCACAGGAACAACACACTGTCACGCCAGTTTCCCTTGTAGCTGGATGCGACTTGGAGCAGATCGCGGCTCTTGTCGGTGCTGACGATGAGGTCGCCGATGCGCCGGTTGATGCTCGCTTCAAGATCGGCCCTAAGCGAGGTGTTCTGCGGCGGAATCATCTCCAGCAGTTCGAGATCCGATTTGATCATGCCGCGGAAGTCCGGGCCCTTGAGGTTGCCCGCCACCAATCCCACCAACGCACCGCCGGCGATCGGCGCCGCTCCTAACGCAAGTTCGGCAATTCCCGGCATCTCACCCTCACTTCATCACGACGGCGGCCAGGGTGCCGCCCAGTTCGTAGGCCCGCTGACGCACGGCGGCGTCGAGCGCGCCCGTGACTGTCAGCACGTCGGCGGATTTCACCAGCCCGAGGCCACCGGCGATCTTCTCCACCGACGAGATCGCCCCGCCGGTGTCGTCATTACCGTGCACCCACAGACCGTAAGGCCGTCCCGCCACGTGATCGAGAACCGGGTAGTACACCGTGTCGAAGAAATGCTTGAGCGCACCTGACATGTAGCCGAAGTTCGCAGTCGTGCCGAACAGATGCCCGTCGGCGGCAAGCATGTCGCTCACGGTGGCCGCCAGCGCGGGGCGAACGAGGACCTGCACTCCGGCGACCTCGGGGGCACGCGTACCGGCCAGCACCGCCTCGAGCAGTTCCCGGGTAGCCGGTGACGGCGTGTGGTGCACCACGAGCAGCGTGCTCATCGGTCCGCCTCCAGGTCGACGGCGCGGCGCATCGCCTCGCGGGCGCGGCCGCGGTCACCGGCGTAGTCATAGGCGCGGGCAAGCCGGTACCAGTGTCGCCAGTCCTGCGGGTTGTCGTCGACCTCGGCCCGCACGGTCGCGAACAACCGGTCGGCGGCGTCGCGTTCGATCCGTCCGGACGGCATCCTCGGCAGTGCCGAGACGTCAAGCTCCATACCGTCCTGCGCCGCCAGCCGGGCCAGTCGCTGGTGTGCCAATCCGGCGCGCAGGGTGGCCACCACCACCCACCCTCCGACGAGCGGCAGGATGAGCACACCGACGCCGAGCGCGACGGCCGCCGGCGTGCCGGTGCGCAGCAGAGCGATCGCGGTGCGGCCGAGTATCACGAAGTAGATCACCAGCGCCACGCACAGCAATGCGATGAGCAGCTGGACGCGCAGGATCACAGGTCGAGCAGTGCGTCGATGCCGACGGTCAGCCCCGGTCGGGCTGCGATCTGGCGCACAGCGAGCAGCACGCCCGGAACGAACGAGGTCCTGTCCATGCTGTCGTGACGGATGGAGAGCGTCTCCCCCTCGGTACCCAGCAGCACCTCCTGGTGCGCCACCAGTCCGGTGACCCGCACCGAGTGCACCGGGATGCCGTCGACGTCGGCGCCGCGGGCACCGGGCAGCCCCGTGCTGGTGGCATCCGGGTTGGGTGGCAGGCCTTTTCGTGCCTCGGCGATCAGTCGCGCCGTCCTGATCGCCGTGCCGGAGGGGGCGTCGGCTTTCTGCGGGTGGTGCAGTTCGATCACCTCGGCGGAGGTGAAGTACGGCGCGGCCTTGCTCGCGAAGTGCATCGACAGCACCGCACCGATCGCGAAGTTCGGCGCGATCAGGACACCGGTGCCGGGGCTCTGCGCCAGCCAGGTCCGAACCTGATCGAGTCGTTCGTCGGTGAATCCGGTCGTTCCCACGACGGCGTGAATCCCGTTGCCGATCAGGAATTTCAGATTGTCCATCACGACATCGGGGTGGGTGAAGTCGATGACGGCCTCGGTGTCACTGTCGGTGAAAAGGGTCAGCGGATCGCCGGCATCGACCTCGGCGGACAGTGTGAGGTCCTTGGCATCGCGCAAGGCCGCGCACATCGCCGTACCGACCTTGCCTTTGGCGCCCAGGACCCCGACCCGCATGACAGGCAGCGTATCCACAGAGCTGAACCCATCCACAGGCGCGCATCGATGCGCGTGCCGTGTCGGTGTGGCGACATAGAATTCGAACATGTTTTCGACCCCGGTCGGCGAGGCCTTCGCCTCCCTTGATGCCGCCATCCAGGCAGTCGGGGCACTGGACTGGGATCAGCTGCCGGTACGGGAGCCAGCCAGTAGCTTAGAACACTTTTCATATTCAACAAACAACTGTTTAGCGTAGACAACAGAAATCCGAAAACACTGCGCTGGTCAGTTCGTTTTGATTTCCTGATTTCAAGGGTGTTTAGCCCCCGTTTATTGCTAGATGGCAGAAAAGGGGTTTCCCATCATGTCTGCAATTCCCAACACCACTCGGCGATTCCCGCTAGGAATCGCACCATTGATGACAGCGGGCATCGCGGCCGTGGGTTTCAGCTGCGCACCTTTCACGCCTATCGCGCAGCTGGGTTCCAACGTTAGTGATGCGCCCGTTCAGTTGGCGGCATCGACAGGCAGCGTCATCGGCTCGTTTATCGGGATCTTCATCGGTAATGGCACGGCAGCCAGTCCCAACGCTGGCTTGTTGATCGGCAACGGCTACAGCTACAGCGGCTCAATCGACAACGTGCCTACCGAAGATGGCGGCTCCGGCGCTTGCCTCACCGGCACAGCCAAAAAAGCGTGCAACGGCGGCAACGCCGGTCTACTGCTGGGAAGTGGCGGCAACGGCCTCAATGGCGGCAACGGTGGAAACGCAGGCTTTCTCGGCTTTGGCGACGGCGGCAACGGCGGAGATGGAATCGACGCCGTCTACAACAGCACCACTGGCGCACTGATCAGCGCGGCAACCGCCGGCGGAAACGGCGGAGATGGCGGGTTATTCGGCAACGGGGGTGCAGGCGGCTCAGGTGGCGGAGATACGAATCTGTTCCCCACTGGCAGCACCACGAAGAATGCCACCGGTGCCGCCGGAGGTGCGGGTGGCCGAGGCGGACTCATCTACGGCAATGGCGGCCCCGGCGGCGCCGGTGGAGCGGGCCGCTTGTTCGCCGACGACGCAGGTGACAGCGTCGGAGGTAAAGGCGGAGCAGGTGGCGGAACAGGACTGTTCGGCAACGGCGGAGCCGGGGGTATCGGGGGCGGTGCACTCCTGGGCAGCATCATCAAGCCGGCCGATGGCAGCACGGCCAAGGCAACCGGTGGCGACGGCGGAAGCGGCGGCCGCGGTGGCCAACTCTGGGGCAATGGTGGTGACGGCGGCCTCGGCGGCGGTTACCTGGAAAGCCCGACCAACCTTAATGAAGACAATTTCTTCCTCAACTTGTATTACAGCGCCGCTAGCGTCGTCTTCTCGGGCCAAACGGCGGTCGGCGGTAACGGCGGTGCGGGTGGCGATTCGACACTCGGGCACGGCGGAAATGGCGGTGCTGCTGGCTCAAGCCTCGGTTCAACCGCGACTGGCGGCAACGGCGGAGCAGGCGGAAACGCTTTCTGGGGCGCGGGCGGTCGCGGCGGCCAAGGCGGTGGTGGTTTAGCGGCTTCGGCAACTGGCACTTCTGTCGGAGGTAATGGTGGCAACGCCGGCAGAAGCGGCCTGTTCAGCGATGGCTCACAAGGGGGTTACGGCGGTCCCGGCATCTATCTCGATAGCGACGGCAGCACGAACCAAACCTCCGGTGGAGTCACCGGCGGCATCGGAGGGCAAGGCGGCGACGGCGGCTTCCTGGGCGCTGGCGGCACAGGCGGTGGCGGAGGCGGAGCACTGTCACAAATCTTCAGCTTCACCGCACCTTCTGCCACGCCCGGTGCACCGTACAAGGCCACCGGAGGCGCTGGCGGGTCCGGCGGCGTCGGAGGCGCATTCAGCAACGGAGGAGACGGCGGCTTCGGCGGCGGGGCACCGAGAGCCGTCACGACAAAGACCGGCGGAAGCGGCGGTAAGGGAGGCGCCGGAGGTGTCGGCGGTAATTCCGGTGCTGACGGCGCAAATGGCGGAACCGGGTAGAAGACCAAATCCCCAAAACGGCGGCAGCGCCTAGCTGCCGCGCGGATTAGTCATATCCCGCACGGCTGTCAGTCGGCCCTTGCGGTGACTGCTCTTACCCAACCGCAGCAGCAGATCCACCAGGCGGCCAGCGGCAGCCGCGTAGTGCGGCATCGCCTGCGGATCATCGAGCAGCTCCGCGAGGCGTAGTCAGAGCGGCGACTGCACCGGGCTTGTCATTTTGGCGCACAGCAGTTGTGTTCCACATCGGCACTTGCTGGCGTGGGGTTTACTGCCGATTTACCGCCTTACGAGACGGTTCCACCGAATGGCTTCCACCACCGCAGCTTCCCCTGTCCGCCGGAACAAACGACTACCACCACCCCGAGCGCCTACTGCCCTAGATGTCCCGGTACACCTAGAGCGGTGAGGCCCCCCGCAGGTGCTCGAAGATCAGTGACGTCTGCGTGCCGGCCACGTCGGCGTCGGCATTGAGGTTGTCGACGACGAAGGAGCGCAGATCGT
>JBAXCK010000105.1:0-11230 GCA_037141465.1 Mycobacteriaceae bacterium
TCACCGCATCGAGCGCGCGGCCCTCGAGGTCGAACCGTTGCGCCAGACCCGCGAGCACGGCGGTGAACATGTCCTGATTGGAAGCTTGGGCATATGCGGTGTCCGAGCGCGCGAACGGAACCCTGGTGCCGCCCAGGATTGCGACTCTGCGGCGTTCTATTCCCGTCATGCCGACCCCGTCATCTCACCCTCGCTGAGCCCCGAACTGCCGTACCCGAATCTCGATACTACGCAGCGCTATTGCTCTGGAGTACGTTGAGGTTCATGGCTTCCGACCTGTTGTCCTCCGTGATCAACTCCGCCCCGGGGTCCTTCCTGGCGAAGCAGTTCGGCCTTCCCGCGCCGGAGACACTGCGCCGCTACCGCCGCGACGATCCGCCGTTGAACGGCTCGCTCCTGATCGGCGGTGAGGGCCGGCTCGCGGAGCCGCTGCGCGCGATGCTCGCCGGCGACTATGACGTCGTCGGCAACAACCTCGGCGGGCGGTGGGCCGACACCTTCGGCGCTC
Organism: Mycobacteriaceae bacterium; assembly: GCA_037141465.1. Classification (GTDB taxonomy): domain Bacteria; phylum Actinomycetota; class Actinomycetes; order Mycobacteriales; family Mycobacteriaceae; genus Mycobacterium. Next base: position 509 of record JBAXCK010000105.1, read on the forward strand.
TGGTCTTCGACGCGACGGGCATCAACGAACCGGCCGGCCTGCGCGCACTGCACGAGTTCTTCACACCGCTGCTGCGCAATCTCGGATCGTGCGGGCGGGTCGTCGTGCTCGGCACGACGCCAGAGGAGGCCGGCACGGACCATGAGCGGATCGCTCAGCGCGCCCTAGAGGGCTTCACCCGATCGCTGGGCAAGGAGTTGCGCCGCGGTTCCACGGCGGCGCTGGTCTACGTGTCTCCCGATGCGAAGCCGGGTGCCACCGGAGCCGAATCGACGCTGCGGTTCATCCTGTCGGCCAAGTCCGCCTACGTCGACGGGCAGGTCTTCGTGGTCGGCTCCGCCGACTCCGAGCGGCCCGCCGACTGGGCGAAGCCTCTGGCCGGCAAGCTCGGCGTCGTCACCGGCGCCGCGCGCGGGATCGGCGCCACCATCGCCGAAGTCTTCGCCCGCGACGGTGCGACGGTGGTCGCGATCGACGTCGAGCAGGCCGCCGACGCGCTCGCCGAGACCGCGGCCCGGGTGGGTGGCACCGCGCTGACACTCGACGTTACCGCCGAGGACGCCGTCGAGCGGATCACCGCACACCTGCGCGCGCATCACGGCGACGTCAATGGGGGCCGGGCCGACATCCTGGTGAACAACGCGGGCATCACCCGCGACAAACTGCTGGCCAACATGGACGCCGAACGGTGGGACGCGGTGGTGGCGGTCAATCTCATCGCGCCGCTGCGGCTCACCGAGGGTCTGGTGACCGCCGGCGTCATCGGCGACGGCGGCCGCATCATCGGACTGTCCTCGATGGCGGGCATCGCCGGCAACCGCGGCCAGACCAACTACGCCACCACCAAGGCGGGCATGATCGGGCTCACCGACGCGCTCGCCCCATGGCTGGCCGGCAAGGGCATCACCATCAATGCCGTCGCACCGGGTTTCATCGAGACGGCGATGACGGCGGCCATCCCGCTGGCCACCCGGGAAGTCGGCCGGCGGCTGAACTCGCTGTATCAGGGCGGCGAACCGGTCGACGTCGCCGAGGCCATCGCCTACTTCGCCAGCCCGGCGTCGGGTGCCGTCACCGGTAACGTGATCCGGGTGTGCGGCCAGGCCATGCTGGGGGCGTGATGCGGCTGCCGACCATGGTGCGCGCAGCCGCCGGGGCGCTGCCGTTCATTCCGCGCGGTGACCGTCTTCCCGAGCGGACGGTCACGGCGACCGACGTGGCGATCGACGGCTCCAACGTCGCGGCCTACGCGGCGTGCACGGGACTGCGGTTCGGCGACACGGTGCCGCTCACCTACCCCTTCGTCCTCACCTACCCGATGGTGATGGAGCTGGTCACCGGATTCGACTTCCCGTTCGCGGCTGTGGGCGCGGTGCACATGGCGAACCGGATCACCCGGCACCGGCCGATCGCGGTGACCGACTCCGTCGCCGTCGCCGCGCACGCGGAGAACATGCGCGAGCACCGCAAGGGTCTGCTGGTCGATGTCATCAGCCGGGTGTCGGTGGGTAACCAACTCGCCTGGGAACAGGTGACGACATTCCTCCACCAGCAGCGCACCAGCCTGTCGGCCGAACCCAAACCGGAACCGCCGCCGGCGCCGAAGCTGCCGCCGCCCAACGCGGTGCTGCGGATCACCCAGCGCCAGATCCGCCGCTACGCATCGATCGGCGCCGACCACAACCCGATCCACACCAGCCTGCTCGGCGCACGGCTGTTCGGCTTCCCGAAACCGATAGCGCACGGCATGTTCAGTGCGGCCGCGGTTCTGGCCAACGTCGAGGGCGGGTTACCGGACGCGGTGCGCTACGACGTCCGCTTCGGTAAGCCGGTGTTCCTGCCGGCCGCCCTCGGCGTCTACGTCGACGGGGTGGCCGGCGGCTGGGATGTGGCCCTGCGCGATATCGGCAAGGGCTACCCGCACCTCACCGGGGAGCTTCGGGCGCTCCCTTGAGGCCGCGCCAGAACAGGTTGATCAGCAACTCAGCTGCTTCGTCGGCGTCGGCATCGCCCGCACTGACCCGTGCCGCCACCGCCTCACCGGCCCCCACCAGCGCCACCGCCATCATGTGGAAGTCGCTGTCCGGCTGAGGATTCCGGGTGCCGGACTCAAGAAGCCGGGCGACCAGGTCGATGATCCGCTCACGGCCCTCGCGCACGGTATGCGCAAAGGTTTGGGAACTGGTCGCCTGGCTGTAGAGCACGATCCACGACGCACGGTTGGCGTCGATGTAGTTCAGCACCGATCCGATGGTGCGGCGAAGCAGCTCCCGCGGGGCCACCTTGAGGTCGATGTCGGTGCGGACCGTGTCGATGAAGCGGGTGAGCTCTCGGCTCAGACACGCGCCGAACAGTTCCTCTTTGGAGCCGTAGTACAGGTAGAGCATCGGCTTGGAGATCCGCGCCTGCGCGGCGATGGCGTCCATGGACGTCTCGTGATAGCCGTTGGCGGAGAACAACTCGACGGCGGCGTCGAGCATCTGTTGCTCGCGTACCGCACGCGGCAGCCGTTTGGTGCCACCGGCGGGCACTGCTAGCCGCCGCAGCGCGCGCTGGGACCCTTGATCCCCGCCATCCGCAGCACCGAGCCCTCGACCGCCGGCATGGCCAGTTCGCCGCCGCTGACGGCCTTCTCCAGCCGGTCGAGCACCGCGGGCACCTCATCGGTGGTGGTCCACAGCGCCACATCGACGCCGGCCTGCAGCGAGCGCAGCACCGCCTCGGCGACGCCGTAGCGCGAGTTGATCGCCGCCATGCTCGACAGGTCGTCGCTGAACACCGGCCCGTTGAATCCGGGACCGCCGTAGCCGCCACTGCGCAGCAGGTTCACCGCGGCGGCGCTGAGGCTGGCCGGATCGTTGCCGGTCAGGCCGGGCACCTCGAGGTGACCCATCATCACCGCCACCGGCCCCTCGGCGGTCAGCGTGCGGTAGGGCACCAGGTCGCTGTTCATCAGCGACGACAGCGGCGGCGTCATGACCACACCGGCGGTGTGCGAGTCACCGGAACCGTGCCCGTGACCCGGGAAGTGTTTGAGCACCGGCAGCACACCGGCGTCGCGCAGCCCGCGGGCGAACGCCCCGGCGTAGGTGGTCACCGTCGCCGGGTCGTTGGAGAAGGACCGGTCTCCGATCACGGTGTCGGCACCCTGGTCGGAGACGTCGACGACGGGAGCGAAGTCCACCGTGATTCCCAGGCCACGCATCTGCCGGCCACGCGCCAGCGCCAGCTGGTAGACCTCGTCCGGGGTCTGGGTCTGGGCCAGCGTGCGCGCCGAGGGCGCCGCGCCGATGAGTGAGGCCAGCCTCGACACCCGGCCGCCCTCCTCGTCCACGCTGACCGCCAGCGGCAGCGGACCGAGGTTGGAGATGTCGGCCAGCGTGCCGTCGGTCAGCATCGACAGATCGGTCCAGCTGCCGACCATGATCCCGCCGACGTGGTACGTGCCGGCCACCGCGCGCGCATCGGCTCCGTTGCGGATGCCGACCATCAGCAACTGGGCGAGCTTGTCACGGGTGGACATCGACGCCAGCAACGCCGAACCGTTCCCGCAGGCGGGCGGCGCGGGTGCCGCGGGAACCTGAAGGGGACCGGCCATCGGCGTCACGCCGGCACTCTGAGCCCCACCGACCTCGCGCGACGACGAGGCGTCTTTTCCGGTGGTGGCCGACGAACATCCGGCAAGCAGGGCCGACACCGCGGTCAGCGCCGTCAGGGTGCGAAAAGAGGGCACGCGATCAAACATCCGACCATGCTGTCATGGCGGCCTTCCGCGGGGAAACCGAACCCGCTGCTCCGGTGCGCCGCGTGCTAGGTTCAGCAGTCATGACCCGCTTCGTCGTACCCGCCGCCGCCAGCACGCTGGTGGGTCTGCTGCTCGGGGCGGCGTCGGTGTTCGGGGTGACGCTGATGATCCAGCAGGACACCAAACAGCCGGTATCGCCGGGCGACCCGGCCTCCTCTGTGCTCAACCGCGTCGAGTACGGCAACCGCGGCTAGTCGAGCTGAGCACGCCCACCGACTCAGTGCTGTCGCGCCGCTGGCTGGCCGGCGTCTTCGCCGCCGCGCTGGTGCTGTGTTTCGCACAGTCCCCGGGGCTGATCTCCCCCGACACCAAACTCGACCTGACCGCCAACCCGTTGCGCTTCCTGTCGCGGGCGGCGACATTGTGGAACAGCGAGCTGCCGTTCGGGCAGGCGCAGAACCAGGCGTACGGCTATCTCTTCCCGCACGGGCTGTTCTTTCTCATCGGCGATGCGGTGGGACTGCCGGGCTGGGTGGTGCAGCGGTTGTGGTGGGCGCTGCTTCTCACAGCCGGCTGCTGGGGCCTGCTGCGGGTGGCCGAAAGCCTCGGCATCGGCAACCGAAGCTCGCGGCTGATCGGCGCGGTCGCCTTCGCGCTCTCGCCGCGGGTGCTCACCACCCTTGGTTCGATCTCCTCGGAGACGTGGCCGATGATGCTGGCGCCGTGGGTGCTGCTGCCGGTGATCGCGGCGTTCCAATCGCGGCCGGCGCCGTCGCTTCGGGTGCTCGCGGCACGCTCGGGCATCGCACTGGCACTGATGGGCGCGGTCAACGCGGTCGCCAGCCTGGCAGCCTGTCTGCCGGCGCTGATCTGGTGGGCCTGCCATCGCCCGAACCGCAGATGGTGGCGCTTCACCGGGTGGTGGGCACTGTCGTGCGCACTGGCCGTCGCATGGTGGGCCGGCGCGCTGGTGCTGCTCGGCCGCGTCAGTCCGCCGTTCCTGGATTTCATCGAGTCCTCCGGGGTCACCACCCAGTGGACGTCGCTGACCGAGGTGCTGCGCGGCACGTCGGCCTGGACTCCGTTTGTGGCGCCCACCTCGACTGCCGCCGCGTCGCTGGTGACGCAGCCGGCCATGATCCTGGCGACCGTTCTGGTGGCGGCCGGCGGACTGGCCGGACTCGCGCTGCGCTCGATGCCCGCCCGCGGCCGGCTCGTCGCCATGGTGCTGGTCGGTCTGGTGCTGCTCACGGCGGGCTATGCGGGCGGACTCGGCGCGCCACTGGCCCATCAGGTTCAGCAGTTCCTCGACGCGGCCGGCGCGCCGTTACGCAATGTGCACAAGATCGAACCGGCGATCCGCATCCCGATCGCACTGGGCATCGCGCACCTGCTCAGCCGGATTCCGCTGCCGGGCAGCGCACCGCGGCGGGTGTGGATCCGATCCTTCGCACACCCCGAGGACGACCGGCGGGTCGCGGTGGGCATCGTCGTGCTGACCGCGCTGCTGGTGGCCACATCGCTGGCGTGGGCGGGGCGCCTCACCCCGGCCGGGGCGTTCCGGGCGATCCCGCACTACTGGTACGAGGCTGCGGACTGGCTGACCGAACACCGCGAACCCGGCCCCACACCGAGCCGGGTCCTGGTGGCCCCCGGAGCGCCGTTCGCCACCCAGACCTGGGGAACAAGTCACGACGAGCCGCTGCAGGTCCTCGGCGATTTCCCTTGGGGGGTCAGGGATTCCATTCCCCTGACGCCGCCGCAGACGATTCGCGCGCTGGACTCGGTGCAACGACTCTTCGCGGCCGGGCGGGCGTCGGCCGGGCTGGCCGACACGTTGGCACGGCAGGGGATCGGCTACGTCGTCGTGCGCAACGACCTCGATCCGGACACCTCCCGGTCGGCCCGGCCACTACTGGTCCACCGCGCCGTCGACGGCTCACCCGGACTGCAGAAGGTCGCCGAGTTCGGCGAGAAGGTCGGGCCCGGGACCGTGGAGGGATTCATCAGCGACAGCGGACTGCGACCGCTATACCCGGCGGTGGAGATCTACCGCGTCGACGCCGACCGCCCGGGCACGCCGTATCTGGCGGCGGCGGCCGACATGGCGCGCGTCGCCGGCGGCCCGGAATCACTGCTGCGCATCGACGAACGCCGGCGCCTGTCCGGGCAGCGACCGCTGGGCCCGATGCTGCTGGCCGCCGACGCCGCACGGGCCGGACTGAACACACCGCCGGGGCGCGGGGTGATCGTCACCGACACCCCCGCCGATCGGGAGACCGACTACGGCCGGGTGGACGACCACTCGTCGGCCATCCGCGCCGAGGGCGATCGCCGCACCACCTTCAACCGGGTGCCGGACTATCCCGCGCCGGGTGCCGCGCTCGTGCACGGCCGGTGGACGGGAGGGCGGCTCAGCGCCTCGAGTTCGTCCTCGGATGCCACCACGCTGCCCAACGTCGCCCCGGCGAGCGGTCCGGTGGCCGCGATCGACAAGGACACCGCCACCGCGTGGGTGTCCAACTCGCTGCAACCGGCGATCGGTCAGTGGCTGCAGATCGACTTCGACCGTCCGGTCACCAATGCGACGCTCACCATCACACCCAGCGCCACCGCGGTGGGCGCGCAGGTGCGCCGCATTCAGGTGTCCACCGTCGACGGGACCACCACACTCGGGTTCGACAAACCGGGCACGCCGCTCACCGTCGCGCTGCCCTACGGCGAAACGCCGTGGGTGCGCGTCACCGCCGTCGGCACCGACGACGGATCCTCCGGCGTGCAGTTCGCCGTGACCGACATCGGAGTCACGCAGTACGACGCGTCGGGCTTCGCCCAACCGGTCGACATCCGGCACACCGTCGTGGTACCCGCACCGCCGGCCGGGACACCGGTGGCCGCGTGGGACCTCGGCTCGGAACTACTCGGCCGCGACGGGTGCGCCGACTCCCCCGACGGAGTGCACTGTGCGGCCTCCATGGCGGTGGCACCCGAGGAGCCGGTCACACTGAGCCGGACGCTGACCGTGCCCACGGCGATGGACGTCACCGCGACGGTGTGGGTGCGGCCGCGGCAGGGACCTCGGCTGGCTGACCTGCTCGCCGCACCCGGTGCCGCGCGGGCGACCGGCGAATCCGATGTGATCGACGTCGCGGGTTCGGCATACGCGGCGGCCGACGGCGATCCCCGGACGTCGTGGACCGCGCCGCAGGGATCGGTCGCGCACCGCAACCCCGCGACGATCACCCTCACGCTGCCCCGGCCGACCGAGGTGAGCGCGCTGCACATCACACCGAGCGCCTCGGCGCTGCCGACGCATCCCACGATGGTGGCGATCGACCTCGGCGACGGCCCGCAGATGCGCCGACTCGGTGAGGGACCCCAGAGCGTCGAGCTGCACCCGCGGGTGACCGACACCGTGCGGGTCAGCGTGCAGGCCTGGCGCGACGTCATCGACCGCACCGCGCTGGGGTTCGACCAACTCAAACCGCCCGGACTCGCGGAGCTGACCGCCTTGGCGCCCGACGGCACGCCGATCGCCACCGCAGACGCCGCCGCCAACTCGGTCCGCCGGATCGAGGTCGCCTGCGGAGAGGGTCCGGTGCTGGCCGTCTCCGGACGCTTCGTGCAGACGGCCGTGTCGACGACGGTCGACGCGCTGGCGTCCGGCCGTCCGATCCCGGCCCGCCCCTGCGACACCACCCCGATCGCGTTGCGGCCCGGCTCCCAGGAACTGCTGATCAGTCCCGGACCCGCCTTCGTCGCCGACGGCGTCGAACTCGACGGGCCGCTGGCGGCACAGCTGACCACGGCGGCGACCACACCGGCCGAGGTGGCCTCCTGGTCATCCGACCGGCGAGAGATCACCGTGACACGTTCGCCGATCGCCCGGGTGCTGGCGGTGCCCGAGAGCATCAACCCCGGATGGGTGGCGCACACACCCGCCGGAGCGACACTGAACCCGGTCACCGTCAACGGCTGGCAGCAGGGCTGGGTGATCCCGGCCGGCGAGCGCGGACCCATCACGCTGAGCTTCCCCGCCAACCGCACCTACCGCGCCTGGCTGACCGGTGGTCTGGCGCTGCTGCCGGTGCTGTTGTTGCTGGCGCTGGTTCCCGCGCGCCGTCCCCGGGCGCCGGGATCCGCGCCGCGCCCGTGGTCCTCGCCGGTGGCCGCGGGGTGCGCCGCGGCCGTTGGGATGACGCTGATCGCCGGTCCGGCCGGTGCGGTCGCCGCACTCGGCGCGCTGATCGCCGGACGTCTGCTCACCCGCCGGCCGCGGCTGCGGGACCGCCTGACACCAGTGGTCGTGGCCGGCGGGCTGATTGCGGCCGGGGCGCTGCTGTCCCGGTATCCGTGGCGTTCGGTCGACGGCTACATCGGGCAGTCGTCCTGGGTGCAGTTGCCCGCACTGATCACCGTCGCGGTGCTCGCGGCGTCGGCGCTGCCGAGCAGCCGGCGGTCGGGCGAAACCGGCGTCGCCGCAACGCCCGCGCCGTAGGGTCGGGCTGTGGGCGACGACTCCCGGAAAGCGCAGACCGTGCGCGGTCCGATCGACACCGCCGGTCTCGGCGTGACACTGATGCACGAGCACGTCTTCGTGCTCTCGCCGGAGATCATGGCGAACTATCCCGAAGGGTGGGGTGACGAGCAGGCGCGCGAGCAGGCCGCGGTGGAGAAGCTCAACGCGCTCAAGTCGATCGGCGTGGACACCATCGTCGACCCCACCGTGATCGGCCTCGGCCGCTACATTCCGCGGATCCAGCGGGTGGCGTCGCAGACCGAACTGCAGATCGTCGTCGCCACCGGCGTCTACACCTACAACGACGTCCCGATGTACTTCCACTTCAGTGGACCCGGTACGGCCCTGGACGGTCCCGAGCCGATGGTCGACATGTTCGTCCGCGACATCACCGAGGGCATCGCGGGAACCGGCGTCAAGGCCGCGATCCTCAAATGCGCGACCGACGAACCGGGCATCACCCCGGGTGTGGACCGCGTGCTGCGCGCCGTCGCCCGCGCGCACCGCGCCACCGGGGTGCCGATCACCACACACACCCACGCCCACACCCGCCGCGGACTCGATCAGCAACGCGTGTTCGCCGACGAGGGTGTGGATCTGAGCCGGGTGATCATCGGCCACAGCGGCGACACCACCGACTTGGACTACCTCGAGGAACTCATCGCGGCGGGCTCCTACATCGGCATGGACCGATTCGGCGTGGAGAACATCCTGTCCTTCGAGGACCGCGTCGACACGGTGGCCAAGATGTGCGCGCGCGGTCACGCCGGGAAGATGGTGCTCGCCCACGACGCCTCCTGCTACATCGACTGGCTGCCCGAGGAGGCGCTGCCGTTCGTCCTGCCCAACTGGCACTACCTGCACATCCACAACGACGTGCTGCCGGCGCTGCGCGAGCGCGGCGTCACCGAGGAGCAGATCACCACCATGCTGGTGGACAACCCGCGCGCGGTCTTCACCCACGGCGGCGCCTACTGATGACTGGCCTGCGCAAGGACGAACACCCCGTTCCGCCGATCGGGACCGCGATGAGCCGGCTCGCGGCGCAGAACCCGGGCGCCGCGGCGGTCAGCCACGACGGCCGGACCCTCACCCGCCGCGAACTGGATTCGGCGACCAACCGGTTGGCACGGGCCTACGCCGAACTCGGTGTGCGCCAGGGCGATTACGTCACCATCGCACTGCCCAACTCGATCGAATGGGTGCAGGCCGTCGTGGCGACCTGGAAGCTGGGTGCGGTTCCCCAACCGCTGTCCGCGCGGCTGCCGGACCACGAGTACGCCGGTCTGCTGGAACTGCGCGAGCGCGCACTGGTGGTGGGGCGGCCCGATCCGCGCGGCATCGTGACGTCGATCCCCGGCGACTTCCACCCGGACCCGGAGATCCCCGACACCCCGCTGCCGGAGGCGGTGTCGCCGTCGCTGAAGTCGATGGCCTCGGGCGGGAGCACCGGCCGGCCGAAACTGATCGAGGCCGGCGTCAGCGGCCGCTTCGCCGGCAGTGTGGTGGCGGCCATGATGGGCAACCTGCCCACCGACACCCAACTGGTGTCGGTGCCGTTGAGCCACAACACCGGATTCACCTCGGCCACCACCGCACTGGCAACCGGCCAGCACCTGGTGCTGATGAGCCGATTCGACCCGGCGGAGTTCCTGCGGCTGATCACCGACTACCGGGTGAACTACCTGGCGACCGTGCCGACCATCATGCAGCGGCTGCTGCCGGTGTACCGGGCGGACCCGGACGCCTACGACCTGTCGTCGGTGACGCGCTGGTGGCACCTGGCCGCCCCCTGCCCGCCGAACGTCAAGGAGGCCTGGATCGACATCCTCGGACCCGACGTGGTGTGGGAGCTCTACGGCGGCACCGAACTGCAGGCGCTCACCTTCATCAGCGGCGCCGAGTGGCTGACCCACCGCGGATCGGTCGGCCGGGTGGTCTCCGGCGAGATGAAGATCCTCGACGACGACGGCAACGAGTGCCCGCCCGGTGTGGTCGGCGAGATCTACATGCGCACGACGGGTGACAAGCCCACATACCGCTACATCGGCAGCACCGCCAAACAGCACGACAGCCGGGACTCCCTCGGCCCCTGGGATTCACTGGGCGACCTCGGGTGGTTCGACACCGACGGATACCTGTACCTGGCCGACCGGCGGGTGGACATGTTCACCGTCGGCGGCCGCAACGTCTACCCCGCCGAGATCGAGAACGCGCTCTCGGAGCATCCGGCGGTGCTGTCATGTCTCGTGGTCGGGGTGCCGCACGAGGACCTCGGCCAGGTGCCGCACGCGCTGGTGCACGCGCAGACCGGCGACCTCGACGAGGACGCGGTGCGGGCTTTCATCGCCGAACGGCTCGCCGACTACAAGGTGCCGCGCAGTGTGGAGTTCATCGACACCCCGTTGCGCGACGACGCCGGAAAGGCCCGCCGCACCGCCGTGCGTGACGAGGTCAT
>JBAXCK010000106.1:0-11208 GCA_037141465.1 Mycobacteriaceae bacterium
CAATGACGCCACCCCAATGACGCCCGATGCGACGACTTCGGAAGCGACCCGCCTGACCGCCTGGGTGCACGGGCACGTCCAGGGTGTGGGCTTCCGGTGGTGGACCCGCGCCAGGGCGCTGGAACTCGGACTGACCGGATACGCGGCCAACCAGGCCGACGGGCGCGTGCTGGTGGTGGCGCAGGGTTCGTCGCAGACCTGCCGCGAACTGCTCGACCTGCTGCGCAGCGGGTCCACACCCGGCTCGGTGGACACCGTGGTCGCCGACTTCACCGAGGTCGGCGAGCCGATGTCGGGGTTCGCCGAACGCTGAGTAGGCTCACGCGTCGTGTACTTGAAGAGTCTGACGCTGAAGGGCTTCAAGTCCTTCGCGGCGCCCACGACTCTGCGATTCGAGCCCGGCATCACCTGCGTCGTGGGCCCCAACGGCTCCGGTAAGTCCAACGTCGTCGACGCCCTGGCCTGGGTGATGGGCGAGCAGGGCGCCAAGACTCTGCGCGGCGGCAAGATGGAAGACGTCATCTTCGCCGGCACCTCCTCGCGCGCTCCGCTGGGCCGCGCCGAGGTCACGCTGACCATCGACAACTCCGATAACGCCCTGCCCATCGAGTACTCCGAGGTGTCCATCACCCGCCGCATGTTCCGCGACGGCGCCGGCGAGTACGAGATAAACGGCAACGCCTGCCGGCTGCTCGACATCCAGGAACTGCTGTCGGACTCCGGTATCGGCCGGGAGATGCACGTCATCGTCGGTCAGGGCCGCCTGGCCCAGATCCTGGAGTCGCGCCCCGAGGACCGCCGGGCCTTCATCGAGGAGGCCGCCGGGGTGCTCAAGCACCGCAAGCGCAAGGAGAAGGCGCTGCGCAAGCTGGACGCCACCCAGGCGAACCTCGCCCGGTTGACCGACCTCACCACCGAACTGCGCCGCCAACTCAAGCCGCTGGGCCGGCAGGCCGAAGTCGCCCGCCGGGCGGCCACCATTCAGTCCGATCTGCGCGACGCGCGGCTGCGGCTGGCCGCCGACGATCTGGTGGCCCGCCGCGCCGAGTTCGCCGGCGTGGACGACATCGAGACCTCGCTGCGCCGCGAACACGACGAGGCCGCCGCCAAACTGGCAGCGGCCACCGCGGCGTTGTCCGCCGACGAGGCCGCGGTGGAGTCACTGTCGGAACGCACCGACGCCGCCCAGCAGACCTGGTTTCGGCTCTCCGCGCTCGCCGAGCGGGTCAGCGCGACGGTGCGCATCGCCACCGAGCGTGCCCAGTACCTCGACACCGAGACCACCCCCACCGGACCCGACCCCGACGCGCTGGAGGCCGAGGCCGACGAGGTGGCCGGTCAGGAGCGCCTGCTGCTCGCCGAACTTCAGGAGGCGCACGGCCGTCTCGAGGTGGCGCGCACCGACCTCGCCCATAAGGAGAGCGCGGCGACCGAAGCCGATCGCGCGCACATGGCGGCGGTTCAGGCCGAGGCCGACCGTCGCGAGGGTCTGGCGCGGCTGGCCGGAAACGTCGAAACCGCGCGCGCCCGGGTGGAGTCGATCGACGACGGTGTCGCGCGTCTGAGCGTCGCGATCGAAGAGGCGGCCGCCCGCACGCAGGCCGCGCAAGCCGAATTCGAGACGGTGCAGAACCGGGTCGCCGAACTCAATGAGGGCGAGGTGGGTCTCGACGAGCACCACGACCGCACGGTCGCCGCTCTGCGCCTGGCCGATGAGCGCGTCGCCGAGTTGCAGAGCGCCGAACGGGCCGCCGAGCGCGAAGTGGCGTCGCTGGAAGCGCGCATCGAGGCGCTCTCGGTCGGTCTGGCGCGCAAGGACGGCGCCGCCTGGCTGGTGGAGAACCGAAGTGGCGCAGGGCTTCTGGGCACCGTCGCCAAACTGGTCAAGGTCGCGCCCGGTTACGAGCACGCGGTGGCGGCGGCGCTGGGTCCTGCGGCCGACGCGGTGGCCGCCGAGGACTCCGGATCGGTGCGCTCAGCCGTGCGTGCGCTCAAGGACGCCGACGGGGGACGCGCGGCGATCCTGCTCGCCGACTGGCCCTCGCCCGCGCGGGGGGACTCGGGCGGGTTGCCCGGCGGCGCACGCTGGGCGCTGGATCTGATCGAGGCGCCGCCCCGGCTGCAGGGTGCCCTGACGGCGCTGCTCGCCGGTGTGGCCGTCGTCGACGAACTCGGTGCGGCACTCGACCTCGTGGTGCAGCGTCCTACCCTGCGCGCGGTCACCCGCGACGGCGATCTGGTGGGTGCGGGCTGGGTGGACGGCGGCTCGGACCGCAAGCCCAGCACGCTGGAGATCGCGACCGAGATCGACAAGGCCCGCCGCGATCTGACCGTCGCGCAGAATCAGGTCGCCGAACTGAGCGCCGCACTGGCGGGGGCGCTTGACGAGCAGTCCAACCGTCAGGACGCCGCCGAGCAGGCACTGGCCGCGCTCAACGAGTCCGACGCCGCCATCTCGGCGATCTACGAGCAGCTCGGCAGACTCGGCCAGGAGGCACGCACCGCCGAAGAGGAGTGGCGGCGGTTGCAGGCGCAGCGCGACGAGTTGGAGTCGGGTCGCACCCAGACCGTCGAGGAACTCACCGCACTGGAGAGCCGGCTGCACGCCGCGCAGGAGTCGCAGAACGTCGTCGACACCTCCTCCGGAGAACGTCATCAGTTGCAGGCAGCGGCCGAGGCGGCCCGCGGTGTCGAGGTGGAGGCCCGGCTGGCGGTGCGCACGGCCGAGGAGCGTGCGAACGCGGTGCGGGGCCGGGCTGATTCGCTTCGCCGCGCCGCCGCCGCCGAACGTGAGGCGAGGCTGCGCGCGGAGCAGGCCAGGGCTGCGCGTCAGCATGCCGCCGAAGTGGCCGGGGCGGTGTCGGAGGCCGGGCGCCGGCTGGCCGAGCGGCTAGCCGCGGTGGTGGCGGCGGCGTCGCGTTCCCGTGATGCGCTGGCGGCTGAGCGTCAGCGGCGCGCCGAGGCCATGGTGGCCACCCGCGAGCAGGTCGCCGCACTCACCACCACCATCGCCACGCTCACCGATGCGCTGCACCGCGACGAGGTCGCCAAGGCTCAGGCGGCGATGCGCATCGAGCAACTCGAGCAGATGGTTCTGGAGCAGTACGGCATGTCGGCCGACGATCTGGTCGCCGAGTACGGTCCGGACGCCCTGCTGCCGCCCTCGGAACTGGAGATGGCCGAATACGAGCAGGCCCGCGAACGGGGCGAGCAGGTCACCGCGCCGGCACCGATGCCGTTCGACCGCGTGACCCAGGAGCGTCGCGCCAAGCGCGCCGAGCGCGATCTCGCCGAACTCGGCCGGGTCAATCCGCTGGCGCTGGAGGAGTTCGCCGCGCTGGAGGAGCGCTACAACTTCCTGTCCACCCAACTCGAGGACGTCAAGGCCGCGCGCAAGGACCTGCTCGACGTGGTCGCCGATGTCGACGCGCGGATCCTGCAGGTGTTCTCCGAGGCGTTCACCGATGTGGAACGCGAGTTCTCGCAGGTCTTCTCGGCACTGTTCCCCGGCGGCGAGGGCCGGCTGCTGCTGACCGATCCCAGCGACATGCTGACCACCGGCGTCGAGGTCGAGGCCCGCCCGCCGGGTAAGAAGGTCAAGCGGCTTTCGCTGCTCTCCGGCGGCGAGAAGTCACTGACGGCGGTGGCGATGCTGGTCGCGATCTTCCGGGCGCGGCCATCGCCGTTCTATGTGATGGACGAGGTCGAGGCCGCCCTCGACGACGTGAACCTGCAACGGCTGATCGGTTTGTTCGAGCAGTTGCGAACGCAGTCTCAGCTCATCGTGATCACCCACCAGAAGGCGACCATGGAGATCGCCGACGCCCTCTACGGCGTGAGCATGCAGGGTGATGGCATCACGGCGGTGATCTCGCAGCGGATGCGCGGCGAGAACCTGGTCGGCAGCGCCCAGGGTTAGACGGGCTGCACGCCGATCCTGCGCAGGCGCGCGAGATCGCTCGCGCCCGCGCCGTGCAGGCAGATCCGCAACTCCTCGATGAGCCCGCCGAGCACGTCGATGACGGCGGCCGCCGATTCGAGCGCCGGTGCGAGCAGAGGGCGGGCCACCGCCACCGCGTCGGCTCCCATCGCCAGTGCCTTCGCGGCGTCCATTCCGGAGCGGATCCCGCCGGAGGCCATCAGCGACACGCCCGGCAGCGCGTCGCGCACTTCTAGCAGTGCCTGCGCGGTGGGCACACCCCAGTCCGCCGCCGCCGGGTAGCGCACCTCGCCGTAGCGGACCACCTGTTCCACCCGCGCCCATGAGGTGCCGCCGGCGCCGGCGACGTCGACCGCGGCGATCGGGATGCCGCGCAACGCTGCGGCGGCCTGCACCCCGATGCCGTGGCCGACCTCCTTGACCATCACGGGGTACCCCAGGTCATCCGCGAGCCGGCTCAAGGCCGCAAGCGTGCCGGTGAAGTCGGTGTCGCCGCCGTCCTGCATCGCCTCCTGCAGTGGGTTGGTGTGCACCGCGAGCGCGTCGGCGCCGACACGTGCGAGCGCATCGGCGATCTGCCGCACCGGGGTGCGGGGTAGTTGGGCCAGCCCGATGTTGCCGATCAGCAGGATGTCCGGCGCGACATCGCGGACGTCGAAGCTGACCGCCGCCGACTCGTCGCCCAGCATCACCCGCTGCGAGCCGAGCATCATGCCCACCCCGAGTTTCTGCGCGGCGGCGGCGAGGTTGCGGTTGATGGTGCGGGCCAGCTCCGCCCCGCCGGTCATCGCGCCGATCAGCACCGGTGCGGCCAGTCGATGATCCATGAACCGGGCACCCAGGTCGATCGTGGCCAGGCTGGTCTGGGTCAGGGCGTTGTAGGGCAGCCGGTAGTGCTCGAAGCCCGTGGTGAGTACGCCGTGCTCCACCGCGCCGTGCAGGCAGGCGTCGATGTGACGGAGTTTGCGGGCGCCCAGTCCACCGGCCGGGAGCCCGCCGCCGACATCGCTCATCGGTATCCCTGCGAGAATGACGCGGTGTCCCAGGGTCTCTGGATCGCCGTCGCGGTCATCGCCGTCCTCGTCGTCGTCGCGCTGGTCATCGGGTCCCTGCGCTACCGGCGCCGGCAGGTCAGCCTGCGCGGGAGCGCGGTCACGCCCCTCGAGGCTGCCACACCCGCGGACCGCTCCGGCGGCTACACCGCCTCCTCGGGCATCGCCTTCACAGAATCGTCAGCACGGCTGGACACCACCGGACTGCCCGGTGTCGGTGATGACGCCGCCGTACCCCGCGATTCGCCGAAGCGGCCGATCGCACAGGTCCACCTGCCGGAACCGGCGGCGACACCGGCTCCTACAGAATCAAATGCCGGCGCCATTGCTCCTCCGGCAGCTGATGCTGCGGGATCTGATGTCGGAGCAATCGCTGCGCCGGCCGGCCGCCTGGAGCGCCTGCGCGGACGGCTGGCCAAGTCGCAGAACGCCTTCGGGCGCAGCCTGCTCGGCCTGCTCGGCGGCGGCGACCTCGACGAGGACTCCTGGCAGGACGTCGAGGACACCCTGCTGATCGCCGACCTCGGGCCGGTGGCCACCTCATCGGTGGTCGGTCAGCTGCGTGCGGCTCTCGCGCAGAGCAGCGTGCACAGCGACGCCGAAGCGCGCGCGGTGCTGCGCGAGGTCCTCGTCAACCAGCTCGACCCCGGGTTGGACCGCTCCATCAAAGCTCTGCCGCACGCCGGGCGGCCCTCGGTGCTGCTCGTCGTCGGAGTCAACGGCACCGGCAAGACCACCACGGTGGGCAAACTGGCCCGCGTGCTGGTCGCCGACGGGCGACGCGTGGTCCTCGGGGCCGCCGACACCTTCCGCGCCGCCGCCGCCGATCAGCTTGCGGCCTGGGCGTCCCGGGTGGGTGCGGACGTCGTGCGGGGAGCCGAGGGCGCCGACCCGGCGTCGGTCGCGTTCGACGCCGTCGAGGAGGGCATCGCCGTGGGCGCCGACGTGGTCGTGATCGACACCGCAGGACGACTGCACACCAAGACCGGATTGATGGACGAACTCAGCAAGGTCAAGCGGGTGGTGGAGAAACGTGCCGCGGTCGATGAGGTGCTGCTGGTACTCGACGCCACCATCGGCCAGAACGGCCTCGCGCAGGCGCGGGTTTTCGCCGACGTCGTCGACATCACCGGTGTGGCGCTGACGAAACTCGACGGAACCGCCAAGGGTGGCATCGTCTTCCGCGTTCAGCAGGAACTCGGCGTGCCGGTCAAGCTGGTCGGCCTCGGGGAGGGGCCCGACGATCTGGCGCCGTTCGAACCTGCGGCGTTCGTCGACGCGCTGCTCGGCTGAGACCAATCGCGAGCCGCCGCATCGGCCGCGTAACACCACCGAAACCTAACCGGGTCACCCGTTCACGGACACGAAACACCGAGGCATCCGTCCGGAAACGACTCCTGCGCATGGTGTGCGCAGTGGGGCGAAGTGCCAGTGGGGCGACGTGAAGGAGGCGACGGCGAGTGAATGGTTTCCCGGTGATGGGAGCCCCGGATACCGGTGATACGGCGTGGATGCTGGCAAGTGCCGCGCTCGTGTTGCTGATGACCCCGGGGCTGGCGTTCTTCTACGGCGGCATGGTGCGCGCCCGCGGCGTGCTCAACATGATCATGATGAGCGTCAGCGCCATGGGTGTGGTCACGGTGCTGTGGGTGCTCTACGGCTACTCCATAGCGTTCGGTGAGGACAAACACGATCTCTTCGGTGACCCCGGTCAGTACTTCGGACTCAGAGGTCTGATCGGGGGCACCTTCCTGCAGGCAAGCGCCGATGCCCCCGAGGTGTCGGTGCCCCTGGCGGGCACCATCCCGCAGACGGTGTTCGTGGCGTTCCAGCTGATGTTCGCGATCATCACCGTCGCGCTGATCTCCGGCGCGGTGGCCGACAGGTTGAAGTTCGGCGGCTGGCTGGCCTTCGTCGCGCTGTGGTCGACTTTCGTGTACTTCCCGGTGGCGCACTGGGTGTTCGCCTTCAACGGCGTGACCGCTGAGAACGGCGGCTGGATCGCCAACAAACTCAAAGCCATCGACTTCGCCGGCGGCACCGCCGTGCACATCAACGCCGGCATCGCCGGGTTGGTGCTCGCGCTGATCCTCGGCAAGCGCATGGGATGGCCGGCGGTGCCCATGCGGCCGCACAACCTTCCCTTCGTGATGCTGGGCGCCGGTCTGCTCTGGTTCGGGTGGTACGGCTTCAACGCCGGATCGGCGGTGGGTTCCAACGGCATCGCCGGTGCCACCTTCATCACGACGACGATCGCCACCGCGGCGGCCATGCTCGGCTGGCTGCTCACCGAGCGCATCAGGGACGGCCACCCCACCTCGCTGGGTGCGGCGTCGGGCATCGTGGCCGGTCTGGTCGCCATCACGCCGTCGTGTTCGTCGGTGAACGTGGTCGGCGCGCTGGCGATCGGCGCGACGGCGGGCATCCTGTGCGCGCTGGCGGTGGGACTGAAGTACAAGTTCGGCTTCGACGACTCCCTCGACGTCGTGGGCGTCCACCTGGTGGGGGGCCTGGTCGGCACGCTGATGGTCGGACTGGTGGCCACCAAGGCGGCTCCCGCGGCGGTGGACGGTCTCTTCTACGGCGGCGGCCCCGACCAGCTTCGGCGCCAGGCAATCGGCGCGTTCGCGGTTCTGGGTTACTCCGCGGTCGTCACGGCTATCTTGGCGTTCATCGTGAAGTTCACGATCGGACTACGGCTGGACCGCGAGGACGAGGCGTCCGGCATCGATGAAGCCGAGCACGCCGAGACCGCATACGACTTCGCCGTGGCCGGCACCGGCTCGGTCTTCTCACGCACAGGCGCGGAGGTATAAGGGATATGAAGCTGATCACTGCGATCGTCAAGCCGTTCACGCTTGAGGACGTCAAGACGGGCCTGGAGGAACTCGGCGTCCTCGGGATGACGGTCAGTGAGGTCCAGGGCTACGGCCGGCAGAAGGGCCACACCGAGGTTTACCGAGGTGCCGAGTACGCCGTCGACTTCGTGCCGAAGGTGCGGGTCGAGGTCGTCGTCGACGACTCCGCGGTCGACAAGGTGGTCGACGTGATCGTCGCGGCGGCCCGCACCGGCAAGATCGGCGACGGCAAGGTGTGGGTGAGCCCGGTCGAAACCATCGTGCGCGTGCGCACCGGCGAGCGTGGATCTGACGCGCTCTGAGTCGATGAGTAGCGGGATGCCATGAGCAGCAGCGCGACGGATCTGGCAACGGCGGCCCGTCAACTGCTGACCGGGAACCGCCTCGACGCAGCGGGTTTACGTGAGGCGCTGCTGGATCTCTACGAGCTGTGGTTGACCGGCAAGGCAGCCGAGATCGGCATCACCGAGGGCAGCGGTTTTGCCCTGGTCGCCACGGGAGGTCTGGGACGGCGCGAACTCGTGCCCTACTCCGATCTCGACCTGACGCTGGTGCACGACAGCATGCCGCCCGAGGCCGTCACCGAAATGGCCGAGCAGCTCTGGTATCCGTTGTGGGACGCCAATATTCGGCTCGACCACAGTGTGCGCACGGTGTCGGAGGCGCTGCAGGTGGCCGGTACCGATATCTCGGCGGGGATGGCGATGCTCGAAGCGCGGCACATCGCCGGTGACGAGCAGCTGTCGAATGCCCTGATCGGTGGCGCCCGCCGGCAGTGGCGTTCGGGCATCGGCGGCCGGTTCTCCGAACTCGTCGAACACACCCGGGCGCGCTGGCAGCGCAGTGGGCCGATCGCACACCGCGCCGAGCCCGATCTGAAGTCCGGTATGGGAGGGCTGCGGGATGTGCAACTGCTCAACGCTCTCGCGCTGGCGCAGCTGGCCGACATGTATCCCGCACTCGCCTCTGATTCACCCGCAGGTTCACTGAGCAACGCGCACCTCGGGATTCTCAACGTTCGCACCGAACTGCACCGCATCTCCCGGCGCGGCCGCGATCAGCTCCAGGCCCAGTTCGCCGACGAGGTCGGTGCAGCTCTGCACATCGGCGACCGGTTCGACCTCGCCCGAATGCTGTCCGACTCCGCCCGCACCATCAGCTACTACGTCGAGGCCGGGCTGCGCACCGCCGCCAACGCGCTTCCCCGCCGTGGGCTCTCGGTGTTGCGGCGCCCGCTGCGCCGTCCACTCGACGAGGGTGTCGTGGAGTACGCCGGGGAGATCATTCTCGCCCGCGATGCCAGGCCGCAGCGCGACCCGGGTCTGGTGCTGCGGGTCGCCGCCGCCTCGGCGACCACGGGTATCCCCATCGCCGCCTCCACGCTGGCGCGGCTGGCCGAGACCGCACCGGAGCTACGCTCGCCATGGCCGCGCGACGCGCTCAACGACCTGCTCGTGCTGCTCACCGCCGGCCCGACGGCGGTCTCCACCATCGAGGCGCTCGATCGCACCGGACTCTGGGGCCGGCTGTTCCCGGAGTGGGGTGCCGTCCGTGACCTGCCGCCGCGCGATCCGATCCACACCTGGACCGTCGACCGCCATCTGGTCGAGACCGTTTCTCGCGCCAGTGCCCTCTCCACCCGGGTCTCGCGGCCGGACCTCCTGATGCTCGGCGCCCTGCTGCACGACATCGGCAAGGGGCGTGGCGGTGACCACAGCGAGATCGGCGCCGAACTCGCCTCCCGTATCGGTGAGCGATTGGGACTGTGGCCGTCCGACATCACGCTGCTGCGTGGCATGGTGCGCCATCACCTCCTGCTTGCGGTCACCGCGACCCGTCGTGATGTTCAGGATCCGGCCACCGTCGCAGACGTCGTCAACACGCTCGACGGCGACCGCACCCTGCTGGAACTGCTGCACGCCCTGGCCGAGGCGGACTCATTGGCGACGGGGCCGGGTGTCTGGGGTGATTGGAAGTCCGCCCTCATCGGTGACCTGGTGCGCCGGTGCCGTGTGGTGATGGTCGGCGAGGATGCGCTCGAACCCGAACCGGTGGCGCCCGAACTCGTCGATTTGGCACAGGACGGCGGGGTGCACATCGAGATGGCGCCGGGGGAGTGGCCGCACACCTACTCGGTGACGATGATCGCCCCGGACCGCCGCGGTCTGCTGTCGAAGGCCGCCGGTGTGCTGGCGCTGAATTCGCTGTCGGTCCTGTCGGCGTCGGTCAACAGTGCCGAAGTCCCAGGCGCCGGGGTGTCGGCGATCAACACGTTCATGGTGTCGCCGCCCTTCGGCGAACCGCCGCCGGCTGAACTTCTGCGTCAGCAGTTCATCCTTGCGCTCGACGGCGAGAACGATGTGATCGCCGCTCTGGAGAATCGGGATCGCGAGTCGGCCCGCTACGGAACCGGTCGGGCCGGGGAGCCGTCGCTCGCTGTTCCCGCGGCCGCGCCGGCACCCTCGCGCATTCTCTGGCACGACGGCGCGGACCCCGGTCAGGTGATCGTCGAGATCCGGACCACCGATCGTGCCGCGCTGCTGGCCGTGCTGACCGCGCTGTTCGAGCGGGCCGGAGCCGACATCGCGTGGGCGAAGATCACCACGCTGGGGTCGACGGTGATCGACGTCTTCGCCCTCACCCTTCCCGACCGGCCGGGCCTGAAGGAGTCGCTCGACCGTGAACTGCACGAGTTGCTGCCCGCGCCACCGCCGATGAAGGTGGAGCAGGAGGCAGGCTGAGGTTGACCGGCCGCCCCTGATTAGGCTGATCCCCGTGTTCGAATCGCTCTCCGACCGGCTCACCGGTGCGCTGGCGGGATTGCGCGGCAAAGGCCGGCTGACCGAGACAGACATCGATGCGACGGCCCGCGAGATCCGTCTGGCCCTGCTCGAGGCCGACGTCTCGCTGCCGGTCGTGCGGGATTTCATCAGCCGGGTCAAGGAGCGGTCCAAGGGCGCGGAGGTCTCCGGCGCACTCAACCCGGCGCAGCAGGTCGTCAAGATCGTCAACGAGGAACTCGTCGGCATCCTGGGCGGGCAGACCCGGCAGCTGGCGTTCGCCAAGACACCGCCGACGGTCATCATGCTCGCCGGTCTTCAGGGCGCCGGCAAGACCACACTGGCCGGCAAGCTCGCCAAGTGGCTCAAAGATCAGGGCCACACCCCGCTTCTGGTGGCATGCGATCTGCAGCGACCCGGCGCGGTCAGCCAGCTGAGGATCGTCGGTGAGCGGGCCGGAGTCAGCGTCTTCGCACCGCATCCCGGCACCGCTGCCGACGCGCCCGAGGCCGCCGACGCCGGACCGGGCGATCCGGTCTCGGTCGCCGCGGCCGGTCTCGCCGAGGCGAAGGCCAAAC
>JBAXCK010000107.1:0-11074 GCA_037141465.1 Mycobacteriaceae bacterium
ACCGGCTGCCGTTCATCAAGGGCACCACCGACCACACCGCGTACTTCACCGAAGCGGGCGGCATCAAACCCGGCAGCGACGTTCGGGTGTCCGGCATGAGCGTGGGCCGGGTGTCCGGCATCAGCCTCGACAACACCGGCAAGGGCATGACGGTCCGGGTGGACTTCACCGTGCGCAACGGCATCGAACTCGGCGACCGCACCGAGGCCGCCGTCAAGACCGAGACCGTGCTCGGCACCAAGATGCTCGAGCTGACCCCGCGCGGCGACGGCGAGCTGTCCGGCCCCATCCCGGTGGAACGCACCAAGGCGCCCTACGACCTGCCGTCCGCACTCGGCGATCTGACCACGACCATCAGCGGATTGGACACCGGGCAGCTCTCAGCCGCGTTGACAACGCTCTCGCAGACCTTCGCTGACACCCCGCCCGCGCTGAAGACCGCACTGGAGGGCGTGACGCGGTTCTCCGACACCCTCAACACTCGCGACGCCAAACTGCGCGCGCTACTCGCCGATGCCAACAAGGTCACCTCGGTGCTCGCCAAGCGCAGCGATCAGATCGCAGCGCTGGTGGTCAACACCAACGCGCTACTGACCGAACTCGTGGCGCAGCGCAACGCGGTGGACACCCTGATGACCAACCTGGCGTCGACGTCGCGGGAGATCAGCGGCTTGGTCGCCGACAACCGCACCCAACTGAAGCCGGCGTTGGACAAGCTCAACGGGGTGCTCGGCATCCTCGACAACCGCAAGAAGGAACTGCAGCGCACGCTGTATCTGCTGCGGCGCTACGCGATGTCATTCGGCGAGGTGCTCGGTTCCGGTCCGTTCTTCAAGGCCTCGGTGGTCAACCTCGCGCCGGGGCAGTTCGCCCAGCCGTTCATCGACGCCGCGTTCTCCGATCTCGGCCTCGATCCCAGCGTGCTGATGCCCTCGCAGCTGACCGACCCACCGACCGGTCAACCCGGCACACCGCCGCTGCCGGTGCCGTACCCGCGCACCGGGCAGGGCGGTGAACCGCACCTCACGCTGCCCGACGCCATCACCGGCAATCCCGGCGATCCGCGCTACCCGTACCGCGAACCGCTGCCCGCGCCGCCGCCGGGCGGTCCGCCCCCGGGACCGCCGGCCGTAGCACCGGAGCCGGGACAGTGAACGCGCGCACGCTGCGGATCGCCACCGCGGCCGCTCTCATCATCACGCTCGTGGTGGGCGCGAGCATGCTGATGACCCGCTGGCACGTCAAGCGCACCAGCTTCATCGCCTACTTCCCCAACACCAACGGTCTCTACACCGGCGACGAGGTCCGCATCCTCGGCGTGGCAGTCGGCACCATCGAGCGCATCGAACCGCAACCCGACGCGGCGAAGGTCACCTTCTCCGTCGACCGCAAATATCCGGTGCCCGCCGACGTCCGCGCCGCGATCCTGTCACCGTCGCTGGTCAGCGCCCGCGCCATCCAACTGGTCCCGGCCTACTCGGGCGGCCCCACACTGCAACCCGGCGCGGTGATCCCGCAGGAGCGCACCGCGGTCCCGGTGGAGTGGGACGACTTCCGGGCACAACTGGAGAAGCTCACCGATTCGCTGCAACCGACCACGCCCGGCGGCGTGAGTCCTCTGGGCGGATTCATCAACACCGCCGCCGACAACCTGCGCGGCCAGGGCGCCACCGCACGCGAGACCGTGATCAAACTGTCGCAGGCCATGTCCGCCCTCGGCGACCACAGCACCGACATCTTCTCCACCGTGCGCAACCTGCAACTCCTGGTCTCCGCACTGTCCTCGAGCAGCGATCTGCTCGCCGACTTCAACACCAACCTCGCCGACGTCACCGGCGTGCTGACCAACACGCCCAATGAGATCGCCGACGCCACCCGGGGCCTCGACGCGGCGGTCGGTGATCTGCGCACCTTCGTCGCGGAGAACCGCGACGGAATCGGCACCACCATCGACCACCTCAGCGCCATCACCACCGCGCTCAACGACAGCCGCGGCGACATCAAACAGGTGCTGCACATCGCCCCGACCGTCTTCCAGAACTTCACCAACATCTACCAGCCCGCCCAGAGCGCGATCTCCGGCATACTCGCGCCGGTCAACTTCGCCAACACCGTCCAATTCGTCTGCGGCGCCATCGAAGCCGCCTCCCGCGCCGGGTACGAGCAGTCCTCCAAACTGTGCGTGCAGTACCTGGCGCCGATCATCAAGAACCGCCAGATGAACTACTTCCCGATCGGCGGCAACCCCTTCGTCGGAACCTCCGCACGCCCGAACGAGGTCACCTACAGCGAGGACCGGTTGCGGCCCCCGGACCCGAATGCCGGAGTCCAGGGCCTGCTGCTGCCGCCGGCAGCGGCGGAGGGCACACCGTGAGGCGCCCGCTGATCGCGCTGCTCGCCGCGACCGGCCTGCTGCTCAGCGGGTGCGGCTGGCGCGGGCTGAACTCGCTGTCACTCCCCGGGACGCAGGGCAGGGGAGACGGCTCCTACACCGTCACCGCACAACTGCCCGACGTGGTGACCATCCAGCAGAACACCCGGGTGCGCGTCGGAGACGTCAACGTCGGCAACGTCACCAAGATCGAGGTGCAGGACTGGCACGCGCTGGTGACCCTGCGGATCAACGGCGACGTGCACCTGCCCGCCAACGCCACCGCACGAGTCGGCCAGACCAGTCTGCTCGGCTCCCAGCACATCGAACTGGCGCCGCCCACGACCGAGGCGCCGCGCGGGGAACTCACCGACGGATCGCTGATCCCGCTGTCCTCGGCGGGCACCTACCCGACCACCGAGCAGGCCCTGGCCTCGGTGTCGGTTCTGCTCAACGGCGGCGGTCTGGCGCAACTGCAGGAGATCAACCGCGCGTTCGCCACCGCACTGGCCGGCCGCGAGGATCAGATGCGCAGCCTGCTGACCCAACTCGACACCTTCATCACCGAGGTGAACGGTCAGACCGACGACATCATCGCCGCCACCGAGAACCTCAACTCCCTGGCCGGCCAGTTCGCCGAGAAGAACGCCGCGGTGGACCGCGCCCTGACCACCATCCCGCAGGCGCTCGCCGTGCTCGCCGACTCCCGCACCAAACTCGCCGACGCCATTACCGCCCTGGGACAGTTCAGTGCGATCGCCAACTCGACGGTCACCCAGAGCCGCGACGCGCTCGTCGCGAACCTGCGCAACATCGCACCGGCGCTGCGCTCGCTGGCCGACGCCGGCCCGGCGCTCACCAAGGGGCTGGACTTCCTGTCCACCTACCCGTGGGTGAAGAGCACCATCCCGAACTGGTTCCGCGGCGACTTCGCCAACATCACCCTCGTCGTGGATCTGACCTTGAGCCGCCTGGACAGCGGGCTGTTCACCGGCACCCGCTGGGAGGGCAACCTCACCGAACTCGAACTGCAGTGGGGTCGCACCATCGGCCAGATGCCCAGCCCCTATACCGCGGTCAACCCGCTCATCGCCCCCTATCAATGGGGTGGTTACTAGTGATCCGGCTCTCCCGCACCGTGTGGACCCAGTTGGCCATCCTCGCCACGGTCACGCTGATCGCCGGTGGTGTGATGCTGTTCGGCTTCGTCAAGGTGCCCGCACTGCTCGGCATCGGCCGCTACACGGTCACCGTCGACATGACGCACACCGGCGGGCTCTACCCCACCTCGGTGGTCACCTACCGCGGCACCGAGATCGGCCGCGTCCGCTCGGTCGACGTCACCAAGGACGGCGTGCGCGCCGTGCTCACCCTCGACTCCGCGATCGCGGTGCCCGGCGACGTCACCGCGGCGGTGCACAGCCGCTCGGCGGTCGGCGAGCAGTTCCTCGAACTCATGCCGCAGAACGTCCCGGACACCCGGACACTCCGGAACGGCGACGTGATTCCCGCGGCCCGCGTGAGTGTCCCGCCGGATATCGCCGGCCTGCTGGACGCGACCAACCGCGCGTTGACGGCGATCCCGAACGACAACCTGCGCACGCTGGTCGACGAGGCGAACACCGCCATCGGCGGCCTGGGAGCCGAACTGTCGCGCATCGTCGATGGCTCCGCCGCGCTGGCGATCGAGGCCGGTAAATCCAAGGACTCCATCACCACGCTCATCGACCAGGCGACTCCGGTTCTGGAATCCCAAGTGCGCACAGCGGATTCGATCGCAGCCTGGGCGTCGCATATGGCGTCGATCACCGGTCAACTCAAAGAGCAGGACACTGCGTTCGCCGACCTGTTGACCCAAGGCGGCCCCGGTCTGAAGGAGGCGGCGGGCCTTTTCGACCGGGTGGCGCCGACGCTGCCGGTGCTGATGGCGAACATGGTGAGCCTCGGCGACATCGCCGTCAGCTATCGCGCGGCCATCGAGCAGCTGCTCGTGCTGTTCCCCCAGGGCACCGCGGTGATGTCGGCCATCGCCGCGCCCAATGCCGGCACCAAGCAGGCCTACCGCGGTATCTATCTGGACTTCAATCTCAACCTGAATCTGCCGCCGCCGTGCAACACCGGCTTCCTACCGGTGCAGCAGCAGCGGGTGCCCTCCCAGGTGGACGCCCCCGACCGCCCGGCCGGCGAGCTGTACTGCCGGGTTCCGCAGGATTCGCCGCTGAACGTGCGCGGGGTGCGCAACATCCCCTGCGAGACCACTCCCGGCAAGCGGGCGCCGACGGTGGAGATGTGCGAGAGCGACGAGCAGTACGTGCCGCTCAACGACGGCTGGAACTGGAAGGGCGACCCCAACGCCACGCTCTCCGGTCAGGACGTTCCGCAGTACCCGCGCGGAGCGCAGCCGACGACGGTGGTGCCCTACACCCCGGCCGTCACCTCCAGCGCGCAGAACTGGGAGGACATGCTCACAAGGCCCGCTGGGTGACTTTGACTCCGGCGAACCTCAGAAGTAACCGTTGGCCGGCGGCGACGTGCCGTTGACGGCGTAGTCACCTGCCACATAGGCCTTGTAAGCCAACGGACTGTGCGTGGTGACGGTGCGGATGTTGCGCCAGTGCCGGTCGAAGTTCAGCGCACGCGAGGTCGCCGAGGCTCCCCCGGTGTCGAACACCTTCTCCGCGGACGCAAGAGCCAGCCGTTCGGAGATCAGCTGCGCTTCGGCGACCACGACGGCGACTCGCGCCAGCTCATCGGCATCGTTGTCACCACCCGCGCCGACAAGGCTGTCGATCGCATCAGCAGCGCTGAGCACGATCGCCTCGGCGGCAGACGCGCTCGCCGCGATCTCCCCGACCGCGTGCAGTGTGAACGGATCTGAGGCCGCGGAGTCCGCGAGGGAATGCGATGCCGGCCGAGCCTTGTTGCGGACGTACCAGACCGCGTCGTCGCGTGCGGCGGCAGCAATTCCGGCCGTCACGGCGGCCAGATACAACTGCAGAAACGCCGTGCCGTGCGCAAGGTGCTTACCGTCGGACACCGTGGTGACCTCGTGCGGCAGCACCGCCACAGCAGTGAAGCGGGTGCCTCCACTGGCGGTGGTGCGCTGGCCGAAACCGTCCCAATCGTCGTAAAGAGCTACCCCATCGCGGTCGGCGGGAACGATGGCCTGAAGATCGCGCCCTTCCTGGTCCACGGCGGAGACCGCGATGACGTCGGCGAACAGCGTCCCTGTGGAATAGAACTTGTAGCCGTTGAGTCGCAGCACGCCTTCTCGGTCAGCCAGCAGAGTCGTATCCGCAGCCGACGGAGTCTGACCCTTGGCGTCGGTGATCGCGTTGCCGACGATGATGCCGGCGTTGATGCGCGGGAACCACTCGTCGCGGTCGGCGTCGATGGCGCGGTTGCTCAGCAGCCGCTCGGAGAACCCGAAGTGCGGCCGAAGCGCCTGGGCCACGTTGGAACTTGCGCGCGAGATGCGGATCACCGCGGTGAGAACATCGCGGATGGTCCCGCCTGGACCGCCATAGTGCGCCGGCACCCGCAGGCTCAACACCCCGGTGCGCCGGATGGCCTCCACCGCGTCGTACTGCAGGAGACGCTCACGCTCAGCGGCCGCGTCAGTTGTCCGTAGTGTTCCGACGACCTCGGCGAGTCTCTCCAACCGTTCACCGATCGTTCCACCGAGCGGCGGTGTCTCGAATGGTCGTCGCGCCACGACCGGAATCGGCCTGCCGCTATTCAATGTGGTTGTCACTGATGCATCCCCCTTCAGCGGTAGTGGCCGATGATGTTCTCGGCGAACCGGTCTAGCTCGGTGTCGATCGG
This sequence comes from Mycobacteriaceae bacterium, assembly GCA_037141465.1. Classification (GTDB taxonomy): domain Bacteria; phylum Actinomycetota; class Actinomycetes; order Mycobacteriales; family Mycobacteriaceae; genus Mycobacterium. The sequence goes on from JBAXCK010000107.1 coordinate 6,197, forward strand.
CTGGAACTGCAGCATGAACAGATCGATTCCGGCCGCATGGAAGGCGTCGATGCGCTCGATCACCTGCTCATAACTGCCGACCAGACCTGCCAGAGTCCCGCCGTTGGAACCGATCCGGCTGGTGCCCTTGAGGACCTGGTACATGGCGGTCTTGGGATCGGTGCCACCGGATATCTCCGGACGGGCCTCGGCGTCGATCAGTGACTGAAGGTGCTTCTGCTCAGCCAGCGCCTCGGACTCCGTCGGCCGGGCAATCACAAAGGCCGACAACCCGAATCGCAGCGGCTGGCGCTCGCGGGGCCGAGACCGCAGATCCTCGATGATCGCCGCAGTGTCCTGCAGCGGCCGGCCGTTAATGAAGAAGACGTCGCCCCTCGAGGCGGCCAGCGCACGGCCCGGTTCGGACTCGCCACCGATATAGACGGGTGGAAGCTCCTCAGGTACCGGCCGGATGAGGGCCTGCTGTCCCTGGTGGTTACCGATCGTCACCTGCTTTCCGCTCCAGAGAGCCACGACGGTGTCCAGCCACTCCTGGGTGACGGCATACCGGTCATCATGTTCGAGGGGATCGACGCCCAGTGCCTCCAGTTCGGGCAGGAACCACCCGTTCACCAAGTTGATCGACAGCCGGCCCTCGGCGATGTCGGAGACGTTGGCAGCCAGCTTCGCGAACACCAGTGGGTTGAAGAGCAGCGGCTTGATCGCACCGATCAACTCGATAGTCGAGGTTGCCTCGGCTAGTGCCGCCAGCGTGGACCATGTCTCGAGCACCTCGTCCTCGACGTTGCTCGGGTGGATGACGTGCTGCGCCAGCAAGGTGGCGTCGAACCCCGACCGCTCGGCGCGAAGCAAGAGGTCGCGGGTTCGCCGATAGGTGGCATCCGGCGGATCGAATGGATGCAGGCGGGCGCCATGATTGCCGTACACCGGCGCCCAGACGCCGAAGCGCGGGCGGCCCTGCCGACGATCCGACGCGGCCACACTCACGAGGTTCCCAAATAACGCCGACGTTCCCAATCAGTGACGTGACCGCGGTATGCGTGCCACTCGCTTCGTGCGATTTCGATGAAGTCAAGCACCGATTCGGTACCGAGGATTTCCAGAATCGTGTCGTCCTGTGCCGCCAACGCACAAGCGGTGCCCAACGAGTCGGGCAGCGGAGTGCCCTTGCCGTAGAGATTCCCACTGCCTGCAGCCGGCGGTCTACGGCCAGCTTCAATGCCGGCGATTACGGCCGCCAGCGCCGACGCCACCAGCCAGTACGGGTTGGCATCCGAAGCGCCGGAACGCAATTCGATCCTGGTGGCATGTGGAGCCTCTTCCACCAGGGAGCGGACGGCTGCGCTCCGGTTGTCGCGGGACCAGTTCACCGAATCGGGGGCGAAGGAGTCGGGCGTGTAGCGGCGGTAGGCATTGACCGAGTGAGCACCGAAGAGAGTGATCGAAGGCAGATGTTCGACCAGTCCCGCGATAGCGAACTGGGCGAGGTCATTCTCGGCTCCGTCGACGGACTCGAAAGCCGGCTCGCCGTCGCGCCACAGCGAGATGTGCAGGTGCGCTGAGCTTCCCGAATGTTCGGAGAAGGGTTTCGGCATGAAAGAGGCCAGCTTCTCGTGCCTGCGGGCCACCTCCTTGGCCGCGTACTTCAGCCGCGCGCTGTCGTCGGCCGCGGACAACGCGTCGGTGTAGACCAGGTTGGTCTCCAACTGTCCGGGTCCATATTCGGTCTGCACACCCTCCAGTCGGGTGAAGGCCCGTAGCGTCTCGGACAGATCCGAGATGACCGGCTCCAGGCCATTGGCGTTCTCCAGCGAATAGGCCTTGATGTCATCCTGGATCGGCGACCCGTCTCGGTTGAGAAGGTAGAACTCCAATTCCACACCGACCTTGGCCGTGTATCCCAACGCCTCAAGCCGTGCCAGTACCCGCCGAAGCACGCCCCGTGAGTCCAGCGGGGAGGCCGTGCCGTCCGATCTAAGGACGTCGCAGATCACATGCCCCGCGTTCGGACGCCACGGCAGCCGGGTAAACGTGGTCAGGTCGGGAAGGGCGTGCACATCGGGGTAGCCGTCGTTCCAGTTCGTCGACCGGAGCGAGTCGATCACCGTGCCGTCAGCATTCCATCCCAGCGCCGCCTCGCAGAAGGCGAAGCCGTGCTGTGCCCTGTCATTGAACTGTCCGGCCGGAATTCGCTTGCCCGCGGCCCTGCCGAAGGGATCACTCCAGCCGATCTCGACCTCGGTCAACGACCCGTCGGCGAGGCCGAGGGCCAAATCCGAAGAACCCTCGGCCGCAACGGTTCCGCTGGCGAGACACCGGTCGTCGAGCTGGGTCACGAATGTGTCGCCGATCGTCCGGTTACCCGAGAGCCCACCACGGTGCCGGCCAGGAACGCCCCTGCCAGAAGTCCAAGGATCACCCAGGCGAGCCCACTGGATCCGCCGACCAGCAACTTGAGGTTCGACAAGATCAGGTCCAGCGATCCGATCAGGCCGATCAATCCCAGCGTGGGCGCGATCCGAACCCGCCACAGCGTGTGATTCCGGCGGTCACGTGCGAAGTGCACCAGGACCGCGACGCTGGTGGCGATCAGCAGCAGTACGATCCCGACCGTGGTGGCACCGGCGAACCAGGTGTAGAACTGCGCTGCTGGGTCGAGCTTGAACAGCACCGCCAGCAGCACACTGATGAAGACCGCGGCCGAGATCCAGAGCGACGCCTGATGCGGTGATCCGTGCCTGCCGTGCGGCCGGCTCAGCTTGGCGGGCAACGCGTCGCGCTGGGAAAGCGCAAAGATGTAGCGCGACACCACATTGTGGAACGACAGAATGCAGGCGAAGAGGCTGGTGAAGTACAGCACGGTGATGACGTCGTTGCCGAATGTCCCGATGTAGCGCTGCGCGGTATCGCTGAGGAAGGTCCCGCCGGAGTCGGTGGCCCGCTGGACCGCCTCCTCATCACCCCATCCTGAGATCAGTGCCCAGCTTGTCACGGCGTAGAAGACGCCGATCAGCACCAGCGCCAGGTAGGTGGCCCGCGGGATCGTGCGCTCCGGGGTGCGGGCCTCGTCCCGGAAGATCGCAGTGGCCTCAAACCCGACGTAGCTGATGATCGCGAACAGCAGGCCGATGCCCAGCGAACCAGACGTGATCGCGTGCGCGCTGATGATGCCGGTGGACAGTCCGTGATCGCCACCTCGCGAGACGATGACGACGTCGAGGACGGCGACGATGGCGATCTCGGCAGTCAGGAGAACGGCCAGCACCCGGCTCGACAATTCGATGTTGCGATAGCCAAGGTAGGCGGTCACGACGAAAGCAGCGGCGGCGAACAGCCACCATGGCAATGTCGGACCCCCGAACAGTTCGACGACGGCCGTTCCGGCTGGGCCCAGCAGGCCGTACACCGCTGACTCCATGGCCAGGTAACTGACGATCGCCACAAAGGCGATCCCGATGCCGACGGGGAACCCCAGTGACTTGCGCACGTAGGAGAAGAACGCTCCCGCTTCATCGACGTAGGGGGTCATGGCGGTGAACCCGACGGAGAACAGCAGCAGGATCACGGTGGCGACGATGAACGTCGCGGGGAAGCCGGCGCCGTTGCCTTGCGCGATACCGAGTGGCACAACGCCGCCGATCACACCCAGCGGAGCTGCAGCTGCGACGACCATGAACACGATCGACGCGACCCCGAGGTTGCCGCGCAACCGGCGCTCGGGGTCTGGCGGCGCGTCGATCGCATGTGCGACGGGCAGAGTTAACTCAGACATCGAATCAGTCCTTGGTCGAATCAATGAAGTGCTGACGACTCTCGTCGGGCGGCGCCATGTCGCGAAAGGATTTCCGTCGCGGTGAATCCAAAGGCGGCGGCGCAGGACGGGTGAGACCCCGGAGAAGGGCAAACTTTCACTCTCGGTGAGCGCAGACCTTCCCTGGGTCTGTCCAGCCGGTCACAGTAGCTCAGTGTCCGTGTTCGCCGACGTCGTGCCGCCCTCCGCCGCGGACGCCCCACCAGGGACTTCCCGCGACTGGCGTGGCCCACTGACCCGCGCCGTGCTGCCGTTGCTGTCGCTGATCGTCTTCCTTCTGGCCTGGCAGGGCGCCGCCGCCAGTGGCATCTGGAACGAGACGTTCGTGCCGTACCCGAGCACCGTGTGGCGCGCCTTCATCAACGTCTCGACGATGCACGACGGCGTCCGTGGTTATGGCGGCTATCTGCTGTGGGAACACCTCTACATGACGCTTCGGCGCGTGTTCGCGGGCGTCGTCATCGGGGTGGGCCTCGGCGTCGCTCTTGGACTCGTCATGGGATCGATCCCCTGGGTGAGAAGCGTTCTTGAGCCCTGGTTGACGTTCCTGCGAGCTCTTCCCCCGCTGGCCTACTTCTTCCTCCTGGTGATCTGGCTGGGTATCGACGAGGCGCCCAAAGTCACCCTGCTCGCCCTGGCCGCCCTTCCCCCGGCGGCGGTCGCGACCACCGCCGCGGTGGTCGCCGCGCCGGTGGGCCTGATCGAAGCCGCACGCGCGCTGGGCGCCTCGCGCTGGGATGTGGTGAAAGACATCGTCGTGCCCGCCGCACTTCCGGAGACCTTCACCGGAATCCGTCTGGCCGTGGGAATGGCCTACTCCTCGGTGGTGGCCGCGGAACTGTTCAACGGCATTCCCGGCGTCGGCGGTCTGGTCAAGGACGCCAGTAACTACAACAACACCCCGGTTGTGCTGGTGGGCATCTTCGCCATCGGGATCTCGGGACTGATCATCGACGGTCTGCTGCGCGGCGTTGAACGCCGGGCGGTGCCATGGAGAGGAAAAGTATGAAGTTGAAGAAAATTGCCGCACTGGCCGCCACCCTGGCCGTGGCGCTGACCGGCTGCGC
>JBAXCK010000108.1:0-10955 GCA_037141465.1 Mycobacteriaceae bacterium
CGAACGGACTCTCGTGCTGATCAAGCCGGACGGCGTCAAACGCCGGATGATCGGCGAGATCATCAGCCGGATCGAACGCAAAGGCCTCGACATCGTCGCGCTGGAGCTCAAGGTCGTCTCCGACGACCTGGCCCGCGCGCACTACGCCGAACACGAGGGCAAGGGATTCTTCGGATCGCTGCTGGAGTTCATCACCTCCGGACCGGTGGTCGCCGCCGTTCTGGAGGGTCCCCGGGCCATCGCGGCCTTCCGCCAGCTCGCCGGCGGCACCGATCCCGTCGAGAAGGCCACCCCCGGCACCATCCGGGGTGATTTCGGACTGGAAACCCAGCTCAACCTGGTCCACGGCTCGGACTCGCCGGAGTCCGCCGCCCGCGAGATCGCGCTCTGGTTCCCGGGTCTGGCCAGCGCCCGCTGACGGTCCGGCCGCCTGGTGTGGGATACTTACTGCTGAGCGCTCGGTGACGGGTGCTCCACGGATGAGATTTCAGACGTGCGCGACCACCGCCTCCTGCGGTGCGGCGCGGACCGTCCACGGATCGTCATTCAAAAAGACCTACTGACATACCCGGCATATCCGGGTCAATAACGAAGCCCTCGCGTGGCCGCGTCGACATGACGCGCCCGGGGGCTGGAGGAGATTACGTGGCCGACGATGAGCTCAAACCCGAATCCGATTTCCCCGAACGCCTGAGGGTCCACTCCCTGGCGCGAGTGCTGGGAACCACCAGCAAGCGGGTGCTCGACGCGCTCAACGAGATCGACGGCCGCAGCCGCAGCGCTCAATCCAGCGTCGATGCGGCCGAGGCCGAGAAGGTCCGGGATGCGCTGGCGGCGGAGACCGCCGGTGAGGCGTTGATCCTCGAGACACCCGACGGCGAGGCTCCGGCATACATGCCGCTGTTCGTGGCTCCGGTGCTCGAGGCGGCCAAGCCCGGGCGCAAGAAGGCCCAAGTCGAGGCCGCTGCCGCCGACGACGCCGCCGCCGACGGCGCCGCCGCCGCCGACGGCGATGCCGCCGATGACGCCGAAGAGACCGATGACGCCGAGGACGCCGAGGGTGAGTCCGGCGACCGGCCGGCTGCGCGCCGACGCCGTCGGGGCCGTCGTGGCCGCGGCCGTGGACGCGGTGAGGCCGGCGGCGAGGACGACGACGACACCGTCGACTCCGAGACCGACGAGACCGAGGACCGCGACGGCGAGTCCGACGACGAGTCCGGTGACGACGACGCCGGCACCGGCGAGGGCGCGACCCGCCGCCGCCGTCGGCGCCGCCGGCGCAAGTCCGGCGAGGGCGGCGAGGACGGCTCCACCGACGACCCGCCGAACACCGTGGTCCACGAGCGCGCACCCCGGGAGAAGTCCCGCGACAGCGGCGAGATCCAGGGCATCAGCGGCTCCACCCGGCTGGAGGCCAAGCGGCAGCGCCGCCGCGACGGCCGTGACGCCGGGCGCCGCCGGCCGCCGATCCTGTCCGAGGCCGAGTTCCTCGCCCGGCGGGAAGCGGTCGACCGCGTCATGGTGGTGCGCGACAAGGTCCGCACCGAACCCCCGCACCCGGGAGCGCGCTACACCCAGATCGCGGTGCTCGAGGACGGCATCGTCGTCGAACACTTCGTCACCTCGGCCGGTTCGGCCTCCCTGGTGGGCAACATCTACCTCGGCATCGTCCAGAACGTCCTGCCGTCGATGGAGGCGGCGTTCGTCGACATCGGCCGCGGCCGCAACGGCGTGCTGTACGCCGGTGAGGTCAACTGGGAGGCGGCCGGACTCGGCGGCGCCAATCGCAAGATCGAGCAGGCGCTGCGCCCCGGCGACTACGTGGTCGTCCAGGTCAGCAAGGACCCGGTCGGACACAAGGGTGCCCGGCTCACCACGCAGATCTCGCTGGCCGGACGCTATCTGGTGTTCGTGCCGGGGGCGTCGTCCACCGGGATCAGCCGCAAGCTGCCCGATACCGAACGCCAGCGGCTCAAGGAGATTCTGCGCGACGTCGTGCCGGCCGATGCCGGCGTCATCATCCGCACCGCATCAGAGGGTGTGAAGGAAGACGACATCCGCGGTGACGTCACCCGACTTCAGGAGCGTTGGAACTCCATCGCCGAGAAGGCCGAGGAGATCAAGGCCAAGAAGGCCGGAGCCGCGGTCGCGCTCTACGAGGAACCCGACGTCCTGGTGAAGGTCATCCGGGATCTGTTCAACGACGACTTCTCCGGTCTGATCGTCTCCGGCGACGACGCCTGGCAGACGATCACCGCCTATGTCGAATCCGTTGCACCCGAGCTTCTTCCGAAGCTCACCAAGTACGCACCCGCCGGCGGCCCGGACGGCCCCGACGTGTTCGCCGTGCACCGCATCGACGAGCAACTGGCCAAGGCGATGGACCGCAAGGTGTGGCTGCCCTCGGGCGGCACCCTGGTGATCGACCGCACCGAGGCGATGACGGTGGTCGACGTCAACACCGGCAAGTTCACCGGCTCCGGGGGCAACCTCGAGCAGACCGTCACCAAGAACAACCTCGAGGCCGCCGAGGAGATCGTGCGCCAGCTTCGGTTGCGCGACATCGGCGGGATCATCGTCATCGACTTCATCGACATGGTGCTGGAGTCCAACCGCGACCTCGTGCTGCGCCGTCTCACCGAGGCGCTGGCCCGCGACCGCACCCGCCATCAGGTGTCCGAGGTGACGTCGCTGGGCCTGGTGCAGTTGACGCGTAAGCGGCTCGGCACCGGTCTGATCGAGGCGTTCTCGTCCACCTGCCCGGAGTGCGCCGGCCGCGGAATCCTGATGCACGCCGACCCGGTGGACAACACCCAGTCGGCCGGCCGCAAGGCCGAGGGCGGTGGCCGTCGGGGACGGCGCGGCAAGAAGGGCAAGACCGAGGACGCGGCGGAGACTCCCGCCGTCGCCCGTGTCCCGGCCCACGCCGGCGAGCACCCCCTGTTCAAGGCGATGGCCGCGGCCAAAAGCGAGGACGAGTCCGAGGACGAGTTCGCCGCCGATGTGCTGGCCGACGAGGCCGAGGAGACCCCGATCGCCGACCTCGAACTGGTCGAGGATCTCGAGGATGCCGACGAGGACCTCGACGACGACGAGGACCTCGATGACGAGGATGATGACGAGGACGACGACGAGGACGTCGAGGACGTCGATGAGGACGTCGACGAGGACGACGAGGATCTCGAACTCGACGAGGTCGACGAGGACGCCATCGACGACGAGGCGATTGAGGAGGACGCCGACCTCGAACTCGTCGACGAGGACGCCGATCTGGACGAGGAATCGACCGGGGTGCAGCGTCCGCGGCGCCGCCGGGCGGCCGCCCGGCCCGCCGGACCGCCGGTTTGACCCTCCGGTGCTGGTCGGAGTACCCTTGGGCGGTTGCCGCCAGGCTCCTTTGGAGCGCTGAGACGGAGCACCCAAGACCTGCTCGCGTAGCCACCCGGTAGCGCGCGCCCGCGAAACGAAGAGGAACTGGCTGTGTACGCAATCGTCAAGACCGGCGGCAAGCAGTACAAGGTCGCCGTCGGTGACGTGCTCAAGGTCGAGAAACTCGACGGCGAGCCCGGGGCCAAGGTCTCGCTGCCGGTCACCCTCGTCGTCGACGGGGCCACGGTCACCAGCGACGCCAAGGAACTGTCCAAGGTCGCGGTCACCGGTGAGGTGCTCGAGCACACCAAGGGCCCCAAGATCCGCATCCACAAGTTCAAGAACAAGACCGGCTATCACAAGCGGCAGGGACACCGTCAGCCGCTGACGGTCCTCAAGGTCACCGGAATCAAGTAGGGGAGCGACTGACATGGCACACAAGAAGGGCGCTTCCAGCTCACGCAACGGCCGCGAGTCCAACGCGCAGCGACTCGGCGTCAAGCGGTTCGGCGGGCAGGTCGTCAAAGCGGGCGAGATCATCGTCCGTCAGCGCGGCACGCACTTCCACCCCGGCGTCAACGTCGGCCGCGGCGGCGACGACACGCTGTTCGCCACCGCGCCCGGTTCGGTCGAATTCGGCATGAAGCGCGGCCGCAAGACGGTCAACGTGGTCCGCGCCGCGCGACCGGAGTAGGCCTCCTACCCCCGGATGGCCCGCTTCGTCGACCGCGTTGTGATCCACACCCGCGCGGGCAACGGCGGCAACGGCTGCGCCTCGGTGCACCGTGAGAAGTTCAAACCCCTCGGCGGCCCCGACGGCGGCAACGGCGGACGCGGTGGCAGCGTCGTGCTGGTGGTCGATCCCGGGGTGCACACCCTGCTCGACTTCCACTTCCACCCGCACGTCGACGCGCCCTCGGGCAAGCAGGGCGCGGGCAACAACCGTGACGGCGCGGCGGGCGCCGATCTCGAGGTGAGGGTCCCCGACGGCACGGTCGTCCTCGACGAGCAGGGACGCATGCTGGTCGACCTGGTCGGCGACGGCACGCGCTTCGTGGCGGCCGAAGGCGGCCGCGGGGGCCTGGGTAACGCCGCGTTGGCCTCCCGGGCGCGCAAGGCGCCCGGCTTCGCACTGCTCGGCGAGAAGGGTCAGGCCCGCGACCTCACCCTGGAACTCAAGACCGTCGCCGACGTCGGGCTGGTCGGCTTTCCGTCGGCGGGCAAGTCGTCACTGGTGTCGGCGATCTCGGCGGCCAAGCCGAAGATCGCCGACTATCCCTTCACCACCCTGGTGCCCAATCTCGGTGTGGTGTCGGCCGGCGAGCACACGTTCACCGTCGCCGACGTCCCCGGCCTGATCCCCGGCGCATCGCAGGGCCGTGGCCTCGGGTTGGACTTCCTGCGCCACATCGAGCGCTGCGCAGTGCTGGTGCACGTGATCGACTGCGCCACGATGGACCCCGGCCGCGATCCGCTCTCCGACATCGAGGCGCTGGAGGCCGAACTCGCCGCCTACCGCCCCACGTTGCAGGGCGACTCCACGCTCGGCGATCTGGCCGACCGGCCGCGCGCGGTGGTGCTCAACAAGATCGACGTGCCCGAGGCCAGGGAACTGGCGGAGTTCGTGCGCCCGGAGATCGCCGAGCGCGGCTGGCCGGTGTTCGAGGTGTCGACGGTGACGCGCGAAGGCCTGCGCGAGCTGACCTTCGGTCTGTGGAACATGGTGTCGGCCTACCGGGCCGCGCAGCCCACCGTGGTGCCGCGCCGGCCGGTGATCCGGCCGGTGCCGGTGGATTCCAGCGGCTTCAGCGTGGAACCCGACCCCGGTCACGAGGGCGGCTTCGTGGTGCGCGGCGTGCGCCCGCAGCGCTGGGTGTCGCAGACCGACTTCGACAACGACGAGGCCGTCGGCTACCTCGGCGACCGGCTGGCCCGCCTGGGTGTGGAGGACGAGCTGCTGCGACTCGGTGCCCGGCCCGGCTGTGCGGTCACCATCGGCGACGTCACCTTCGACTGGGAGCCGCAGACGCCGGCGGGGGTGGACATCACCCCGACCGGCCGCGGCACCGACGCGCGCCTGGAGCGCAATGATCGCGTCGGCGCGGCCGAACGCAAAGCGGCCCGCCGGCAACGGCGAGAGGCTGATGAGCGATGAGCGCGCACCGGGAGGCGGTCCGCACCGCGCGCAGCATCGTCGTCAAGGTCGGCACCACCGCGCTCACCGACGACTCCGGATTGTTCGACACCAGCCGGCTGGCCGCACTGGCCGCGGCGATCGAAGAGCGAATGAAGTCCGGAACCGACGTGGTGATCGTGTCCTCCGGCGCGATCGCCGCCGGTATCGAACCGCTGGGTCTGAGTCGCCGCCCCACCGACCTGGCAACCAAGCAGGCGGCCGCCAGCGTCGGGCAGGTCGCCCTGGTCAACGCGTGGAGTGCGGCATTCGCCCGCTATCACCGCACGGTCGGGCAGGTGCTGCTGACCGCGCACGACATCTCCCAGCGCGTGCAGCACACCAATGCCCAACGGACCCTCGACCGGCTGCGCGCCCTGCACGCGGTCGCGATCGTCAACGAGAACGACACCGTCGCCACCAACGAGATCCGGTTCGGCGACAACGACCGGCTCTCGGCCCTGGTGGCCCATCTCATCGGCGCGGATGCGCTGGTGCTGCTGTCCGACATCGACGGCCTGTACGACTCCGACCCACGCAAGGGTGATGCGACGTTCATCGCCGAGGTCACCGGACCCGACGACCTCGACTCAGTGGTGGCCGGCCAGGGCAGCCGGCTGGGAACCGGGGGGATGGCATCGAAGCTGTCCTCAGCACTGCTGGCAGCTGATGCCGGCGTGCCGGTGCTGCTCGCCGGCGCCGCCGACGCCGCCGCCGCGCTGACCGCCGCCTCGGTGGGCACGGTGTTCGCGGCGCGTCCGGCGCGCATGTCGGCGCGGCGGTTCTGGGTGCGCTACGCCGCGGAGGCCGCCGGTGTGCTGACGCTGGACGATGGTGCGGTGCGGGCCGTGGTCAAAGCGCGCCGCTCGCTGCTACCCGCCGGGATCACCGCCCTGTCGGGCCGGTTCCACGGCGGCGACGTGGTGGAACTGCACGGCCCCGACGGCGCGATGGTGGCACGCGGTGTGGTGGCCTACGACGCCGGCGAACTGGCCACCATGATCGGCCGGTCCACCTCGGATCTGCCCGCGGAGTTGCGCCGGCCGGCGGTGCACGCCGACGACCTGGTGCCGGCCTAGGGGCGCAGGCTCGCGGCGAGCTCGTCGGCCAGCAGCGCCAGGATCGGCGAACAACCGGCGTCGACCTTGACCGTCGCCAGGTCATCGCCGCGGGTCGGTCCCTGATTGACGATCGCGACTGGGATCCCGCGTGCGGCCGCGTGTCGCACGAACCGGTACCCGGAGAACACCGTCAGGGAGGATCCGGCCACCAGCAGCGCATCGGAGCCGTCGACGAGCGAATAGGCCCGCTCCACGACCTCCTTGGCCACCGACTCACCGAAGTAGACGATGTCGGGTTTGAGCATGCCGGAGCAGGCGGGGCAGTCGATGAATCGGAAGGACTCGGTGTCGGAGACGACGGCGTCGGCATCGGGCGCCACCGCCAGCCCGCCGACCCGCTCGGCGCGTTCGGTGAATCCGGGGTTGGCCGCCTCCAGCTGTTCGGCCAGTGCCGCCCGTGACAGGGTGTGGCCGCAGTCCAGACACACCACCTGTGCGTAGGTGCCGTGCAGGTCGATCACAGTGCGACTGCCGGCCTTGGTGTGCAGCAGGTCGACGTTCTGGGTGATGATCCCGGTCACCACACCGGCCTGTTCGAGTTCGGCCAGCGCGCGGTGGCCGGCGTTGGGTTGGGTCTGGGCCATGTGCCGCCACCCGAGGTGGTTGCGCGCCCAGTACCGCCGCCGGTATTCCCGGCTGGAGGTGAATTGCCTGATCGTCATCGGGTTGGCGGGCGGGGAGTCCGGGCCCCGGTAGTCCGGGATGCCGGAGTCGGTGGAGACGCCAGCGCCGGTGAGTACCGCGACGCGGCGGCCGCGCAGCAGCGCGACGAGCTCGGGTGCCTCCATGACGTCCGATTATTGCTGTTCACGAGCATGTTTGCCAGAAAGAGACATCGCCGGGCGACAATAGGGCGTGGACTTTTACTCCATGTACGCCCACGGGTTCGCCCGGGTCGCCGCCTGCACGCACCGCACCGTGCTGGCCGACCCGGCGGCCAACGCCGCCTCGGTGCTGCGGATCGCGCGGGAGTGCCACGACGACGGGGTTGCGCTGGCGGTGTTCCCCGAGCTCACGCTGACGGGGTATTCGATCGAGGACATCCTGCTGCAGGACAGCCTGCTCGAGGCGGTACCGGCCGCACTGGCCGACATCGTTGCCGGCTCCGAGGACCTGTTGCCGGTGCTGGTGGTGGGGGCGCCGCTGCGCCATCTGCACCGCATCTACAACACCGCCGTGGTTATCCACCGCGGCCGCATCCTCGGCGTCGCACCGAAGTCGTACCTGCCGACCTACCGCGAGTTCTACGAACGCCGTCAGATGGCACCCGGCGACGACATGACCGGGACGATCAGATTGCTCGGCGCGGACGTGCCGTTCGGGCCGGATCTGCTGTTCGCCGCCGACGACGTCGCCGGCCTCGTGGTGCACGTCGAGATCTGCGAGGACATGTTCGTGCCGGTGCCCCCGAGCGCACAGGCGGCACTGGCGGGCGCGACCGTGCTCGCCAATCTCTCCGGCAGCCCGATCACGATCGGGCGTGCCGGGGACCGCGCGCTGCTCGCCCGCTCCGCCTCGGCGCGCTGCCTGGCCGCCTACGTCTACGCCGCCGCCGGGGAGGGCGAGTCCAGCACCGACCTGGCCTGGGACGGCCAGACGATGATCTACGAGAACGGCCGCCTGCTCGCGGAGTCCGAGCGATTCGGCAAGGGCGCTCACCGTTCGGTCGCCGACGTCGACCTCGACCTCCTTCGTGCCGAGCGGTTGCGCATGGGCACCTTCGACGACAACCGCCGCCACCACCGGGCGGCCCTGGACTCCTTCCGCAGGATCGGTTTCCGGCTCCAACCGCCCGCCGGTGACATCGGACTGCGCCGCGAGGTCGAGCGGTTTCCGTTCGTTCCCAACGATCCGGCCCGGCTCGAGCAGGACTGCTACGAGGGCTACAACATCCAGGTCGCCGGACTCGAGCAGCGACTCGATGCGCTGAGCCACCCGAAGGTCGTCATCGGCGTCTCCGGGGGCCTGGACTCCACGCACGCGCTGATCGTCGCCGCAAAAGCCATGGACCAGCAGGGCCGTCCGCGCAGCGACATCCTGGCGTTCACCCTGCCCGGCTTCGCCACCGGCGAGCGCACCAGGAACAACGCGATCGCGCTGTCGAAGGCGCTCGGCGTGACCTTCTCCGAGATCGACATCCGGTCGACGGCGACGTTGATGCTGACCGAGATCGGTCACCCGTTCGCGCGCGGGGAGCAGGTCTACGACGTGACCTTCGAGAACGTGCAGGCGGGTCTGCGCACCGACTACCTCTTCCGGATCGCCAATCAACGCGGCGGAATCGTGCTGGGCACCGGAGATCTTTCGGAGCTGGCACTGGGCTGGTCCACCTACGGCGTGGGTGACCAGATGAGCCACTACAACGTCAACGCCGGCGTACCGAAAACCCTCATCCAGCATCTGATCCGGTGGGTGATCAGCTCCGGTCAGTTCGACGACGAGGTGGGCGTGATCCTGCAGTCGGTCCTCGACACCGAGATCACCCCCGAACTCGTGCCCGCCGCTGACGGCGAGGAGATCCAGAGCAGCGAGGCCACCGTCGGCCCCTACGCGCTGCAGGACTTCACGCTTTTCTACGTGCTGCGGTGCGGATTCCGGCCCTCCAAGATCGCCTTCCTGGCCTGGCATGCCTGGCGGGAGGCCTACTCCCTCGCCGAGATCAAGGGATGGCTGACGGTGTTCGCCCAGCGCTTCTACTCGTTCAGCCAGTTCAAGCGGTCGGCGATGCCCAACGGCCCCAAGGTCTCCCACGGCGGGTCGCTCTCACCCCGCGGCGACTGGCGCGCCCCCTCCGACATGGCCGCCACGGTGTGGCTCGAGGAGATCGAACGGGAGATTCCCGCGGAGTAGCGGAGCCGGTGGGGGACCGGTTTAGCAAATCCTCGATTTCACGGACACCGTTGTTGCTAGTTTGCCCGGATGCACGGGCGTGAGGTCGGCGTCATCCGGTCGCCGCACGCCCGGATCGGGCTCTGGGTTGTGCTCGTCGCAGCATGCGGTGCAATTCTATGGAGCCTCGCAGCACTGACCGTCGCACCCGCCGCACATGCGGATACCCGCGCCGGCAGTGGCTCCTCGGGCTCAGCCGGAAGCGATACCGGGCGGACCGGTGCGCGTTCAACCCGGACGGCGGTCGCGCCGTCCGCACTCCCCGCTGCGTCGAGGACCGCGATTGCGACCGCGGTCGAGGAAACGCCGGGTTCCACCAGCCGGGCCTCGCGCACCCTGCCCTCCGGCCCCGAGCTGCCGGCGCTCCCGCAGATCCAGATGTCCACCGAACCCACCCGGATCGCCCCCGCGGTGATGGCCACCCTGACCACACCCTCGGCGGCGACGTCGGCCGCCGCCTCCGGAGCCTCCGGCAACAACCTGGGACTCGGCAACGCGGGTAGCTGGAATCTCGGTAACGGCAATGTGGGGGATCTCAATATCGGGTCGGGTAATGCCGGCGACCGCAACATCGGGTTCGGCAACCTCGGCAGCGACAACGTCGGCGCGGGTAACTCCGGGGATGGCAATGTCGGGTTGGGCAACGCCGGGAACAACAACATCGGGTTCGGCAATACCGGGAACAACTGTGTGGGGATCGGTCTGACCGGTGATAACCAGGTGGGGTTCGGGGGGTGGAACTCGGGCACGGGCAACACGGGGTTGTTCAATTCGGGGTCGGGTAACTCGGGGTTCTTCAACTCCGGGTCGGGGAACTTCGGTCTCGGTAACTCCGGGACCGTGAACACCGGGTTGTTCAATGCGGGCGGTTTCAACACCGGCTGGAACAACGTGGGCAGCTACAACAGCGGGCAGGCGAATACCGGCAACGGCAACACCGGCGGATTCAACCCCGGCAACACCAATACCGGTTGGCTGAACACCGGCAACGCCAACACCGGCCTGGCCAACTCCGGCAACGTCAACACCGGTGCCTTCATCTCCGGCAACCTCAGCAACGGCCTCTTCGTCACCGGCGATGAGCAGAACTGGCTCCCGAGTGTCCGCTACACCACCACCCTGCCCGGCCTCACCATCGACGACACCCTCCCGCTGACCATCGACCAGACCACCACGTCGGCGGACCTGACCGTCATCGTCGGACCCACCACCGCTGACGTCCACGTCACCGGGACCACCGCCCCCATCGAGGTGGTCCTGTTCGAAACTCCCTCCGGTCCGGGGTTCTTCAATGCGACGGATTCGCCGTCGTCGGGGTTGTTCAATTCCGGGTCCGGTGGTGGGTCGGGGTTGTTCAACGTCGGTGAGGGTGTGTCGGGGTTGTGGAATGCGGCGGTGGCTCA
>JBAXCK010000109.1:0-10879 GCA_037141465.1 Mycobacteriaceae bacterium
CCAGGGTAAACGGGGCAGATGCGGCGCCCCGGTATCATGGGGAGAGCGATTCGCTCTGAATCGAATGTCGCATCAGATGACGCAGGGAGAAACGACGATGGCCGATCGAGTGCTGCGGGGCAGCCGGCTCGGAGCCGTGAGCTACGAGACCGACCGCAACCACGACCTGGCGCCGCGTCAGATCGCCAAGTACCGCACCGAGAACGGCGAGGAGTTCGAGGTTCCGTTCGCCGACGACGCCGAGATCCCCGGCACCTGGCTGTGCCGCAACGGCATGGAGGGCACCCTCATCGAGGGTGAGCTGCCGGAGCCGAAGAAGGTCAAGCCGCCGCGCACCCACTGGGACATGCTGCTGGAGCGCCGGTCGCTGGATGAGCTCGACGATCTGCTCAAGGAGCGCCTCGAGCTGATCAAGACCAAGCGCCGCGGCTGAACCTCTTCTAGACCTCGTCTAACTCAGGCCAAGCCGGCCGCCGATCCCCCAGCGGGCCGTCTTGACCATCGCCTCGCGGATGTTCGATCCGCTCATCTTGGACACGCCCAGTTCGCGTTCGGTGAAGGTGATCGGCACCTCCACGACGGTGAAGCCGTCGTTGATGCTGCGCCATGTCAGGTCCACCTGGAAGCAGTAGCCCTTGGAGTCGACGGCGGCGAGGTCGATCTTCTCGAGCACCTCGCGCCGGTAGGCGCGGTATCCCGCGGTGATGTCGTTGATTCCCACACCGAGCAGCACCCGGGCGTAGGTGTTGGCGGTGCGCGAGAGCACCAGGCGCCGCCACGGCCAGTTGCGCACTGTCCCGCCGTCGACGTAGCGCGAGCCGATGGCCACATCGGCGCCGGCGTCGATGGCGTCGAGCAGGCGGTAGAGCTGTTCGGGTGCGTGGCTGCCGTCGGCGTCCATCTCCACCAGAACGGTGTAGCCGCGCTCCAGTCCCCAGGTGAACGCCGCCAGGTAGGCCGCACCCAGACCGTCCTTGGCGGTGCGGTGCATCACATGAAGGTGCGCGCTGTCGGCGGCGGCCAGTTCGTCGGCGAGATCGCCGGTGCCGTCGGGGCTTCCGTCGTCGACCACGAGCACGTGCACGTCGGGGCGCGCCTTGCGGATCCGGCCGACGATCAGCGGCAGGTTCTCGATCTCGTTATAGGTCGGGACGATCACCAGGGTGCGATCACTGGGTCGCCGCTCAGCCTTCTTACTCATTCGACTCCTCTGCCGTGCGCCCCTGCGCCGCACGCGGCCACCATTGTGCACCGATCGCCGCGCCGATGGCCGCGATGGCCGCCGCGACGAGCACCCACTGCACAGCGGGCCCGAAGCGGGTGGCTGGGGTCAACGTGGTCTTCAGCCGCACCTCAACATCGAGGTAGGCCGGGGTGAAGAAGCCGGTGCGGACCAGCTCACGGCCGTCCGGGGCGATCGCCGCGCTGATCCCGGTGGTTCCGGCGACGATCACGAAGCGGTCGTGTTCGACGGCGCGCAGCTTGGCGAAGGCCAGTTGCTGTTCGCTCATGGCTTGATCGAAGGTGGCGTTGTTGGTCGGCACGGCCAGTAGCTGCGCGCCGTTGCGCACCGACTGTCGAAGCGCGCGGTCGAAGATCACCTCCCAGCAGGTCGCCACCCCGACCGGTATGCCGGCCGGCGACAGCACCCCGCTTCCGGTGCCGGGCACGAAGAAGCCGGCTCGGTCGGCATACGACGACAGGTGGGAGAAGAACGACCGCCACGGCAGGTACTCGCCGAACGGCTGGACGATCTGCTTGTCGTGACGCTCACCGGGACCGGTCGCCGGATCCCACACCAGGACGGTGTTGGACGCGGTGGGGTTCTCGGGAGTGGAGTCCGGTCGCGCGAGCACGGTGCCGACCAGGATGGGTACTCCGATCGCCCTGGCGGCAAGGGTGATCTGCTCGGCGGCGTCGGCGTTGGTCAGCGGGTCGATGTCCGAGGAATTCTCCGGCCAGACCACGAATCGGGGCGCCGCCGCCTTTCCGGCTTTGACGTCGTCGGCGAGTTGCAGCGTCTGCTTCACATGGTTGTCGAGCACCGCGCGCCGCTGCGCGGCGAAGTCCAGACCCAGCCGCGGCACGTTGCCCTGCACGGCGGCAACGGTGACGGCCGGTTCATCACCGACGGCGACGGCGTGCCTGCGCACGGTCGGTGCGCTCAGTGCGGCGCCGAGCAGCACAATGCAGATCAGAGCGGCCGCCACCAGGATCACGTGATGCTCATCGTGGTCGACGTGACGGATGCGGTGGACGATGTCGGCGATCAGAGCGCACAGCGACGTGCCGAGCAGGACGGTCGCGAACGACACCAGCGGCGCGCCGCCGAGCACGGCGAGGGTGACCAGCGGCCCGTTGGTCTGACTGAATGCTGTTACTCCCCAGGGGAATCCGCCGAACGGGATGCTGGACTTGATCATCTCCTGCAGGCACCACACCAGCGCCAGCCACAGCGGCCAGCCGGGCAGCCGGGCCACCAGCACCGCGAACATGCCGAAGACGGCGGTGAACGACGCCTCGAGGACACCGAGCAGGATCCACGGCAGCGGCCCCACCAGTCCGCTGATCCACGGGATCAGCGGAAGGTAGAACGCCAACCCGAAGATCAACCCGTACCCGAATCCGCCGGACAACGTGGTGTTGCGATGGGTGAGCACCCACGCCAGCACACCGAGGGCCGGCACCGCCGCCCACCACCATCCGGTCGGCGGGAAGCTGACGCACATCAGTAGGCCGGCCAGCACGCTGGCGCCCAGCCGGATCAGCCGGTCACCCATAAAGCACGGTTCCGCGATGCACCGTCTGCAGACACACCGGCAACGGCTCACCCGGCAGCAGCCGCGGCAGGGTGGGGACCATCGAGCGCGGGTCGGTGGACCAGCGCGCCACCGCGTGGTCGGGTGCGGCGACCTCCAGTTCGCCGCTGTCCCACACGGCGTAGGAGGCCGGCGCCCCGGGCACCAGGGTGCCGGTGAGACCGTCGCGCACCCCGCCGGCCCGCCAGCCGCCCCGGGTGGAGGCGGAGAAGGCCGCCCGGACCGAGACAGAGGCCCAGGGCGTGCGGTGGTGGCTGGCGGCGCGCACCCACTGCCACGGACTCATCGGCGTCACCGGAGTGTCGGAGCCGAAAGCCAGGGGCACGCCTGCCGATGCTAACAGCGCGAACGGGTTCATCCCTGCGGCCCGATGCGGTCCGAGACGACGTGCGTACATGCCGTTCCCGCCGCCCCACAGCGCGTCGAAGGACGGTTGCATACTCGCGATCACGCCCCACTGGCCCAGCTGCGCCGCCTGCTCGGCGGAGATCATCTCCAGGTGCTCCAGCCGGTGTCCGCAGCGTGCGACGGCGGGCGCGCCGCGGCGGTGCACCACGTGGCTCAGTGCGTCGATCACTGCGGTCACGGCGCCGTCGCCGATGACGTGGAAACCGGCGGCGATACGCGCCTCGGTGCAGGCGTCGAGGTGAGCTTCGATAGCCGCCGCGTCCAGGTGGCGGACCCCGGTCTGGCCGGGCGCATCGGCGTAGGGCTCCCGAAGCAGCGCCGTGCGCGACCCGAGTGCGCCGTCGACGAACAGGTCACCGGCCAGCCCGTGGGCACCAGTTTCTCCGATGAGAGCGCGCGCCTGCGCCGCCGATGACACCGCCTCGCCCCAGTAACCGATCACTTCGACGGGGTGCTCGAGTGCGCGCAGTTCCCGCCAGTCTTCGGCGCCGCCGATGTCCGGGCCGGCGCACTCGTGGACGGCCACGATTCCCGCGGCCGCGGCGGCGTCGAGCGCCGCACGCTGCGCTTCCCTGCGCTGCTCGACGGTGAGCAGCCGTCGTGCCTCCGCTCGCACGAGGTGGTGGGCATCGGAGGTCAAGGGCTGCTCCGGGTGGAATCCCGCGGCGGCGGGCAGACCGGAGACCCGCTGTCTTAGAGCGGTGGATGCGACGGCGGAGTGAACGTCGATGCGGGCGAGATAGATAGGAATAGTGGGTGCGATCGCGTCGATGTCGGGCGTGGTTGGCGGCCGTGGCCACGTCGTGTCATCCCAGCCGTGTCCCCAGACCGGCTCACCGGGGTGCTGTTGCGCGTGACTCTGTAGACGGTGCAGAAGGTCCTCGAGACCGCTCGCGCCACTCAGGTCCAGTCCGGTGATCGCCAGCCCGGTGGCCGTCACGTGGACGTGGCTGTCGACGAAGGCCGGTGCGACGAAGCCGCCGTCGAGGTCGGTCACGTCGGCGTCGGGAAACTGCCGGCGAGCGACCTCGTCACTGCCCAGCCACACCACGATGCCGTCCCGCACTGCCATCGCGGTGGCGTCCGGATGCGACGGGCTGTGAATGCGCCCGTCGACGAGCAGGGTGGTCACTTACTCACAATGCCGGATTCATCCACAGATTCACGGCTCGGGTGTGCGGCTTGTCGGGGTGAGGACGTAGTTTTCGAACATGGGTTCGATCATCGAGTCGTTGGCCGCGGTGGAGACCGCGGTCGAGGCTCTGGGCGCGGTGGACTGGGACGGTTTGCCTATGAGGGATCGGCTCGAGGTGCTGGAGCGATTGGAGACGGTGAGCCGTCGCAGTGTCGCGCGTGCGACCGACATCGTCGCCTCACTGGACCGCTGTGATGAGCAGGCCCTTGGGGGCATCTGCCACAAAGTGGTCGCCGACGTGCTGCGGATCAGCCTGCGCGAAGCGCGCCGGCGTCTGCGTGATGCCGCGCAGTTGACGCCGCGCCGTTCCCTCACCGGGGAGCCGGTAGCACCGGAGCTGCCGGCCACCGCCGCCGCGTGGCACTCGGGCGTTCTGGATCCGGAGCATCTGCGGGCGATCCAGCGCTTCACCCGCGAACTGCCCGCGGCTATCCATCCCGCTGAGGCGGCCAAGGCCGAAGCCTTTCTGGCCGACAAGGCCGCCGAGCTACGCCCCGACCAACTCGAGGTGCTCGCCGACCGCGTCGCCCTCACCCTCAACCCCGACGGGGTGTTCTCCGATGAGGACCGCGCGCGGCGGCGCGGCTTCTCCTGGTGCGGTCGCCAGCGCTCCGACGGCATGAGTATGGGACGGCTCACCGCCACGCCCGAAGTGCGTGCGATGCTCGACGCCTGGTTCGCCGCCATGGCGGCCCCAGGCAAATGCAATCCCGCCGACGACATCCCGGTCGTCGGCGGTGAGCCCAGCCAACAGGTGAGCGACCGCGACGCCCGCGGGGTGGCCCAACGCCAGCACGATGCCCTGGCCGCCCTGGTACGCGGACAACTCGGCGATCCGAGACTCGGCCAGCACCACGGACTACCGGTCACCGTGATCGCCACCGCCACCGTCGCGCAACTGAGCACCGCCACCGGCCACGCCGTCACCGCCGGCGGCACCCTGCTGCCCATGCGCGACCTGATCCGCATGGCCTCACACGCCTGGCACTACCTCTGCGTCTTCGACACCCATACCGAACGCGCCATCTACCTCGGCCGGGCCAAACGCATCGCCACCACCGACCAACGCATCGTGCTGCACGCCAAAGACCGGGGCTGCACCGCACCCGGCTGCGACAAACCGGGCTACCTCACCGAGGTCCACCACATCAACGAATGGGCCGACGGCGGCAACACCGACATCGACACCCTCACCTTCGCCTGCGGCCCCCACCACCGCCTCATCACACCCGGCGGCTGGAAAACCCGCAAACGCAAAAACGGCCGCACCGAATGGATCCCGCCCCCACAACTACCACTGCCCACCGGCAGCAACGACTACCACCACCCCGAACGGGTGATGACCGGGCGCGGCGCGGTCAGCCGCCGAGGCAGCCCGGGCCGAGCAGTGCCTTGAGGTCGCCCATCAGAGCCGAGGAGGTGGTGACCCGCAGCGACTGGTCGAGTTCCAGGGTGGTGACCCGGTCACCACTGATCAGCCGCAGATGCACCTGCGAGATCCCGGGATGACGCGCGAGCACCGCCTTCAGTGCGTTGACCTTGTCCAGGGTGCACTGCCTGGTCGGCAGGCTCACCACCAGTGGCCGGTCGGCACGGGCGTTGGAGAAGTCCGGCACCGAGAGGTCGTTGGCGATCAGGGTGATGCGATCGTCCTGGATGCGCACCTTGCCCCCGACCAGCACGACGGCGTCATCGGCGATCTCGGCGCCGAATAGCGAGTAGGTCTGCGGGAAGAACATCACCTCGATACCGCCGGCGAGGTCCTCGAGTTGCGCTGAGGCCCAGGGCATCCCGCTCTTGTTCACCCGGCGGTTCACCGCGGCGAGGATTCCACCGACGCGCACCTGGGCGTCGGTGTGCACCGAGCCCTCCAGGATCGCCGGGATAGGGGTGTCGGTCTGTGCCGCGAGCAGGTGGGCCACACCGTTGAGTGGGTGGCCCGACACGTAGAGGCCGAGCATCTCGCGTTCCAGAGCCAGTCTGTGTTTGTCGTCCCACTCCTCGTCGGGCACCTTGATGGTGAAGACCGCATCGGCGGCAGAGCCCTCCCCGTCCTCCCCCGCCCCGAAGAGGTCGAACTGTCCCATCGCCTCGGCCTTCTTGGTGCCCAGCACCGACTCGACCGCGTCGGCGTGCACTAGGAAGAGGCCTTTGCGTGCGTGCTTGAGGGAGTCGAACGCACCGGCTTTGATCAGCGATTCGGTGACCTTCTTCGTACAGGCGGAGATGTCGATCTTGTTGAGATAGTCGGAGAAGTCGGTGAAGCGGCCCTTGTCATTGCGGGTACCGACCAGCGAGCTGACGACGTTGGCACCGACGTTGCGCACCGCGCCGAGTCCGAACCGGATGTCGGTGCCCACCGAAGTGAAGTTCAGTTCGGACTCGTTGACGTCCGGGGGCAGCACCGTGATGCCGAGTTTGCGGCAGTCCGCAAGGTAGACCGCGGCTTTGTCCTTGTCGTCCCCCACCGACGTCAGCAGCCCGGCCATGTACTCCGCCGGGTAGTTGGCCTTGAGGTAGGCGGTCCAGTACGACACCAGTCCGTAGCCGGCGGCGTGGGACTTGTTGAACGCGTAGTCGGCGAACGGCAGGATGGTGTCCCACAGGACCTTGATCGCACCGGGCGAGAAGCCGTTGGCCTTCATGCCCTCGGAGAACCCCTCGTACTCCTTGTCGAGCACCTCGCGCTTCTTCTTGCCCATCGCCTTGCGCAGGATGTCGGCTCGGGCCAGCGAGTAGCCGGCCACCCGCTGCGCGATGCGCATGATCTGTTCCTGGTAGACGATCAGGCCGTAGGTCTCGGCGAGGATCTCCGACAGGGGCTCGGCGAGTTCGGGGTGGATCGGGGTGATCGCCTGGCGGCCGTTCTTGCGGTCGGCGTAGTCGTTGTGGGCGTTGACGCCCATCGGACCGGGGCGGTAGAGCGCCAGCACCGCGACGATGTCCTGGAATTCGGTGGGCTGCATGCGGCGCAGCAGATCGCGCATCGGGCCGCCGTCGAGTTGGAACACGCCGAGGGTGTCGCCGCGCGACAGCAGTTCGTAGGTGGCGGGGTCATCCAGCGAGAGCGATTCGAGTTCGACGTCGACACCGCGGTTGGCCGTGATGTTCTCGATCGCGTCGCCGATGATGGTGAGGTTGCGCAGGCCGAGGAAGTCCATCTTCAGCAGTCCGATGGCCTCGCAGGACGGGTAGTCCCAGCCGGTGATGATCGCCCCGTCCTGGGGCCGCTTCCACAGCGGAATGGACTCCATCAGCGGCTCGGAGCTCATGATCACCGCGCAGGCGTGCACACTCGCGTTGCGCACCAGGCCCTCGAGGCCGCGGGCGGTCTCGTAGATGGTGCGAACGTCGGGATCGGTGTCGATCAGACCGCGAACCTCCGCGGCCTCCTTGTACCGCTCATGGCTGGGATCGGTGATACCGGCCAGCGGGATGTCCTTGGCCATGACGGCCGGCGGCAGCGCTTTGGTGATCCGGTCGGCGATGGCGAACCCGGGCTGTCCGTAATGCACACGCGCGGAATCCTTGAGCGCGGCTTTGGTTTTGATGGTGCCGAAGGTGACCACCTGGGCCACCCGGTCACTGCCCCACCGCTCGGCGGCGTAGCGCAGTATCTCGCCGCGGCGGCGATCGTCGAAGTCGATGTCGATATCGGGCATGGACGCGCGCTCGGGGTTGAGGAATCGCTCGAACAGCAGCCCGTGCTCGATCGGATCGATATCGGTGATCCGCAGGGCGTAGGCCACCAGTGACCCCGCGGCCGAACCACGGCCCGGACCGACCCGGATGTCGACCGAGCGGGCGTAGTTGATCAGATCGGCCACGATCAGGAAGTACGCCGGGTAACCCTTGTCGCAGATGACGTTGATCTCGAACCGGGCGCGCTCGACGTACTCGGCGGGCACGCCTGCGGGGAATCGCCGCGCCAGGCCGGCGTCGACCTCATGCTGGAGCCAACTGCCCTGGGTGTGCCCGTCGGGCACCGGGAACACCGGCATCCGGTCCCGCGGAGCCCACACGTCGTCGTAGGGCATCACCCGTTCGGCGATCAGCAGCGTCGAATCGCAGGCCTCCGGGATCTCGGCGTCCCACAGCGCCCGCATCTCGGCGGCCGATTTGAGGTAGTAGCCGTCACCGTCGAATTTGAAGCGGTTCGGGTCGGAGAGGGTCTTGCCGGTCTGCACGCACAGCAGCGCCTCGTGGTTCTGGGCGGCGTCGCGGGTGACGTAGTGGCAGTCGTTGGTGGCCAGCGGGCGGATGCCGAGTGCGCGGCCGAGTTCCAGCAGCCCGTCGCGGACGCGGCGCTCGATCGACAGACCGTGGTCCATCAGCTCCAGGAAATAGTTGTCGGCGCCGAAGATCTCCCGCCACCTCGCCGCGGACTTCAGCGCCTCGTCATGCTGGCCCAGCCGCAGCCTGGTCTGCACCTCACCGGAGGGGCACCCCGTGGTGGCGATGATTCCGGAGGCGTGCTCGGCGATGATCTCGGCATCCATCCGGGCCCACTTGCCAAGCTGGCCCTCGAAGGAGGCCAGCGAGGTCAACTTGAACAGGTTGCGCAGCCCGGTGGCGTTCTCGGCGACCATGGTGAGGTGGGTGTAGGAGCCCCCACCGGAGACGTCGTCGGACTTCTGGCTCGGGTCGCCCCACAGGATGCGGCGGGTGTCCAGCCGCGAGCCCGGCGCGACGTAGGCCTCCACCCCGATGATCGGCTTGATGCCCACCTTGGTGGCGGCCTGATAGAACTCGCTGGCCCCGAACATGTTGCCGTGGTCGGTCATGCCGATGGCGGGCATGTCCAGCCGCTGCGCCTCGGCGAGCATGGGCGTGATCTTGGCGGCGCCGTCGAGCATCGAGTACTCGGTGTGGTTGTGCAGGTGCACGAATGAGCCGGCGGACGGATTACCCATAGGCCCGTCAGTCTAGGGGTCGCCGGGGACCGGACCGGCGTGTCGTCCGGCCGTGTCCCGAGCGGTTCGGATCAGGTCTGGTCCTTGATGACGCGGACGATCTCTTTGGCCTGTTCGGGGGTGATGTTGCCGGTCAGCTGGAGCACCTGACCGTCGATCGGCGCGGTGATCTTGGGACCCCACACGACGGTGCCGGCCCGCACGAAGGCCACCTGCTTGCCGACCTGGCCGGCGGTGAACTGGCCGAACGCACTCGAGGATTCGGTGGTCATCGACATCTGGACGACCTCGGCGTTGGTGAGCGGGTTGCGGAAGGAGTCGGCGTTGACCAGCTCCAGCTGCATCGCCTCGGGGCCGAGCTCGTAGACGGCGGTCTTGGGGATGTCACAGATCCGCACCGGCTGGTCCGGCGGAAGCGGCGCCGGCGGCGGGCACTGCTCGGGCGTGGTGACGAAGGCGCTGACCACCGGCCGCACCGGCAGCGGCTTGATGGTGATGACCGGTTTGGTGGTGGTCGGGGTGGCCGACGCCGCCTGATCCTTCTCCTTGCTGATGCCGATCGAGGACACCAGGCCGACCAGGGCGGGCACGATCACGGCCACCGAGGCGACCGCCGCGAGGATGGCGAACACGATTCGCCGGTTGCGATTCATGGTCATGATGGGAGCAAGGTACCTGCCCGCGAACGGTAGGCGCGGCGCAACCCGTCCGCGCTGAAGATCGCCAGGGCGAACCAGATGAGGGCGAAGCCGGTCCACCGCAGCGATGTCATCCGTTCATGGCCGACCACCAGGCCCCACGTCATCTGCATCGACGGAGTCAGGTACTGCAGCAGGCCGATGGTCACCAGCGGAAGCCGCTGGGCGGCGGCCGCGAAGCACAGCAGTGGCACGGCGGTGACCGGGCCGGTCAGCAGCATCAGTGCCATATGGCCGCCGCCGTTGCCGAGGAACTGGCCCGTGCCCCCGGCCTGCAGTGCGACCAGATAGGCCACCGCGAACGGCGCGGCGACGGCGGTCTCGACCGCGACGCTGACCCGGGGGTCGGCGGTCACCACCTTCTTCACCGCCCCGTAGAGACCGAACGAGGCCGCGAGGCCCAGGGCGATCCAGGGCACACCCGCACCGGCCCCGGTGGCGAGCAGTCCCACCGCAACCACCGCGATAGCAACCGCGCCCGCCTGCGGCCGGTTGAGTCGTTCTCCGAACAGCAGCATGCCCAGCAGCACGCTCACCAGAGGATTGATGAAATAGCCGAGGGCTGCGTCGACCACGTGCCCGGAGTTGACCGCATAGATGTAGATGAGCCAATTGGCCGAGATCAACGCCGACGCGCACACCAGCAGCAGCCAGGTACGGCGGCTCAGCGAGGCCAGATCGGAAAGACGGCGCACCGCGATCAGCAGCACCGCCATGAACAGCACGGTCCAGACGATCCGGTGGGCCAGGATCTCCCCCGGACCGGCCGGTTTGAGCAGGGGGAAGAACGCCGGGAACACCCCCCACGATCCGTAGGCCGCCAGGCCGAACAGCAGCCCGCGGGAG
>JBAXCK010000110.1:0-10870 GCA_037141465.1 Mycobacteriaceae bacterium
GTCGGTCACTACAGCAGTTCCAGGATGGTGGCGTTGGCCTGGCCGCCGCCCTCACACATGGTCTGCAGTCCGTACTTAATGTTGTTGTCGCGCATGTGGTAGAGCAGCGTGGTCATGATGCGCGCGCCGGAGCCGCCCAGCGGGTGGCCGAGTGCGATCGCACCGCCGTTGGGGTTGAGCTTCTTCTCGTCGGCGCCGATCTCCTTGAGCCAGGCCATCGGTACCGGAGCGAAGGCCTCGTTCACCTCGAACACGCCGATGTCGGAGAGCTTCAGGCCGGACTTCTTCAGCGCCTTCTGCGTCGCGGGGATGGGCGCGGACAGCATCATCACCGGGTCGGCACCGGCCAGCACGGCGGTGTGCACCTTGGCGAGCGGCTTGAGCCCCAGCGACTTCGCCTTCTCCGCCGACATGAACAGCAGCGCTCCGGATCCGTCGGAGATCTGCGAGGAGTTGCCCGCGTGGATCACGCCGTCCTCCTTGAAGGCCGGCTTGAGACCGGCCATCTTCTCCAGCGTGGTGCCCAGGCGGATGCCCTCGTCGGAGTTCATCACGTTTCCGTCGCCGTCCTTGATGGCGACGATCTGATCGTCGAACGCGCCCGAGGCCTGCGCGGCGCCGGCCTTCTCGTGGGAGTCGAGTGAGAACTGGTCGAGCATGGTGCGGGTCAGGCCCCACTTCTCGGCCATCATCTCCGCGCCGATGCCCTGATTGGGGGTGCGGTCGTAGCGGGCCTTGAAGTTGGCCGAGTAGGGGTTGCCGCCGTTGGCCAGCGAGGCGCCCATCGGGGTGCGCGACATCGACTCGACACCGCCGGCGACGACGGCGTCATAGTGGCCTGCCACCACACCGGCGGCGGCGAAGTGCACCGACTGCTGCGACGACCCGCACTGGCGGTCGACGGTGACACCGGGGATGGTCTCCGGCCAGCCGGCGGTGAGCACCGCGGTGCGGGCGATGTCGAGGGCCTGCTCGCCGGCTTGCATGACGCAGCCCCAGATGACGTCGTCGACGATCTCGGGGTCGATTCCGGCCCGCTGGGCCAGCCCGTTGAGCACCTGAGCGGACAACTCCGCCGGGTGCACGCCCGACAGGCCGCCGTTGCGCTTACCGACCGCCGAGCGCACTGCCTCGACGATTACCGCTTCCGCCATCGACTTCTCCTTAGATCCTTGGTTCTCGAGCACTGGGGGTTTCTCCCCCGATTCTGACGATCAACCAACCGTTTGGTCAACATGGACCGGGACGTCGTCGCTCCAGGGCTGACGGACCACCATGTCGGAGACGGCGATCCAGCCCCGCTCGAACTCCCCCGTCGCGGCGTCGACCAGCCGATAGCGCTGCTTCTGGGTGTGGATCGGCTGGGCGTCGAGGATCACCACCCGCACCTCACCGGGTTCGAAACGACACCGGCTCTGCATCGCCGCGATCAGCTGCTCGTTGTGCATGTGGCCGTCGCCGAAGTTCCAGCCGATGGCCATCGAGCAGATCCGCTCACCGTCGGTGACGGAGTAGTCATCCTCGTTGTGCCCCGCCATCGCCCGGTGGGCGAGGGTGAACAGCGCCTTGCCGTGGGTGTTGAACGCGCGGAACGCGTAGCCCATATAGATGGGGATCTGCGCGGCTTCCGGGCTGCCGTAGAACTTCTCCAATTGGGCGGCCGGCATGTTGGCGATCGCGACGATGCCGTCGGCGATCTTGGCCTCCGCCGACGGTGTGACGCACCACAGCGTGGTGTCCCAGTTGCCGGCGTAGTAGCGCATGCCGGGCAGGAAGGAGATCTTGCGGGGCATGAGGTTGCCGGCGATGACGATCGAGGCCATGACGGCGAACAGGATCACCGGCAGCGGGTTGGTCATATCGGTCAGTGCGACGTCGGCGTGACCGACGAACAGGAACAGCACGCAGAAGATCATGAAGACGTTCCACTCCAGCGGCACACCCATCGGGATGGCGCTGAGGATGCCGAGGTGGAAGGTGATCATCACGAACGCCGCGATGGCCGTCGGCCAGCCGCCGTGGGAGAACAGCAAGACCAGCGGTACCAGTCCCTCGATCGCGGTGCTGACATGTGCGACGCCGCGGGAGAGCGGCCCGGGCCGCAGATCGTCCGGAAAGTGTTCGAAGAAGGCACGTTTGAGCGGTTTCGGGCGGATCACCGGACTGTTGGACATCATCGTGGAGATCACGAACGGGAAGTGCCGGGTGAGCTTGGAGGTGGCCGCGCCCATCCAGATCACCACGCAGGCCAGCTTGGCGGCGACGAGCACGTTGGGTCCGCCGAAGAGGAACGCCGCCACGAACGGGGCGTACACCTCTCCGCGTGCGGCCAGGAAGATCACCTTGTCGCGCAGGCCGGCCAGCGCCAGTAGCACCAGCACGGTCCATGACTGCCAGGCCGGCAGCAGGCCGTCAGAGCCCGGGCCGGTGAACAGTGCGACGGCGAGGACGATGAGCAGCGCGGCGTAGAGGGCGACGTCGACCGGGTCGCGGTTGTCACCGCGGGTGAACGGAACCCTGCGCGGCCAGGGCGGAAGCCGGATGGTGTCCCGGCGCAGCCAGTACAGCGCCGAACCCATCGGCGGGTAGAACCGGTTGTTGAGCGGGCCGAAGCCGCAGCCCAGGCCGACGACCTCGAAGAGGATCGTGAAGAGCACGATCTTCTGGAAGACGACCGGGTCGGTCCAGTCATGCCCGATGGTGAACAGCGCGCAGACGCCGGCGTAGGCGAGGATCTTCAGCACGTAGAACAGGTGCAGCGCCACCGGTGTGCCGAACCCGACCTCGGCCCAGTGCCGGGCCATCGGCTTGATCTTCTCCGCGCGGGTGCCCCTACTCCACTGCTCGAAGTCGATCTCGGGAACTTCCTGCTTGAGAAATCCCATGCTTAGTTTGTAGCCGCCGTGGCCGGTGGGCGGAAGAAGATCGCCAACTGCGCGATACCGGCGATCAGTCCCAGTCCGAGTGCGACGGCCAGGCCCCACCAGCCGCGCAGGTAGGGCTGCAGGGCCGTGTGGTGGAACAGCAGCCAGTCCAGGCTGAACTTCCCGGCACCCAGGGCGCCGAGGGCGACGGCCGCGGCGGCCAGCACCAGGTTGTACTCCCAGCCCTGGTTGACGATGAAGAAGCCGCTGCCGCGGTGCACGGTCCAGGCGGCGACGAGCATCAGCGCGACGAAGGCCGCGGCGGCCAGCGGGGTGAACAGCCCGACGGCCAGCAGCAACCCGGCGGCGATCTCGGTGGTGGCCGCCAGTCGGGCATGCAGCGCACCGGGGCGCATCCCGATGCTGTCGAACCATCCCGCGGTCCCGGCGATGCCGCCGGAGCCGAAGAACTTGTTGTAGCCGTGGGCGGCCATGGTGAGGCCGAGCACCACGCGCATGATGAGCAGTCCGACGCTGAAGGCAGTCACGCCTGCAAACCTAGAGCATGTCGCAACCGGTCGAGATAGTCCTCGACGTCGACGTTGACCGGATCGGCGTGCACGCTCACCGCGACCGTGTCACCGATGCCGTGCACACCGTGGGTGAGGCTCATCATCGGTGACAGCGCCGGAAAGCCCGCGGTGAACCGCACCGGCACGCCGCCGAAGCTCAGGTCCGCGGCCCCGCGGATGACGCTGGAGACGACGGTGTGTCCGGAGACGGTCTCTGAGCGCGCATCGGGGTCGAACTTGCTCACACCCCAGCGCAGCAGTCGGGCGGGGACGGCGTCGAAGGCGGCGTCGGAGGTGAGTACCGCGCGACTCGCGGCGCGACGCCGGTGCGCGGCGATCTCGGCGGCGATGCGCGCCGGCTCCGGGCAAAGGCCGATGCCGGCGTTGCGGAAGTTGTTGTTCGCCGTCGCTGTTCGGGGTTTCGCCATCGGCACTTCGGCGGCAAGCCGGGTGACGTCCTCTCCCCTGGCTTTCAGGTAGCCGCGCAGCGCCTCGGCGATCGCGGCCAGCGCGGCCACGGTGACGGTGGGATGGCGCAACGTGTCCTTGTCGACGACGAGGGTGCGCGGGACCGGGGTGGCCGTCGGGCGGGCGTTGACGCTCAGCGCCGGACGCGGAGGTTGCGCTGGTGCGCCGCGGTGGGCGAGGGCGGCGGTGATGGCGCGGGCCGGGAAGAAGCCGCGATTCGGCGCCGGCATCGGTGGCACGGGTGTGCGGCGGCCGAGCAGCGTCGCGGCCAGCGCCGCCGACCGCGGGCCGTCGGCGAGCGCATGCGACATCTGCACCACCACGACCGCGTCCGGATAGACGTGCACCCGCCACGCCATCCGGGTCACGTCAAGCTGCTCGGGTGGCCAATTCGTGGGCCACTGTGCCTCGTGGACGACGAACTGATCGGGTGATATCCCGTTCCGGACCCAGCGCGGATAGCGCCACGGGTCGTCGTCGACGACACGCAACGACAGGGCTTCGCACGCTTCGGCGTTGCGCCGGACCTCGTCGAGGGCGCCGGCGCGGGGAGTGCCGTCGAAGCAGTACAGCAAGAACTGGTCATTGGGCACCTTCGCCGAGAGCCACAGCAGCTGCGCATCCGCGGCGGCCATGGGGATCGGGGACATGCGCTACCGCAGGAACTCCACGATCCGCCTGCCCACCACGTCGGGCTGATCGAGTTGCAGGAAGTGCCCCGCATGCTCGATCACAGCGGCGTCGCTGCCGGGCGGCAGCACGTCGCGCACGAACGGGGTGAACTTCGCCGTCATGCAGCCGTCATCGGCGCCGTGCAGATACAGCGTCGGTATCCGCGGCACCTCGGTCCACCACCGGTGCAACTCGGCGTAGCGGGCGGGCGGCTTCGAGTTGCGGATCGTCGCCCGGTACGGGCCCAGGGCTGCGCGCCAGCGCTCCGGTGCGCCGATCGCGGCGTCGACGTGACGCAGATCCTGCTCAGCGCGGTAGTTCGGCGACCACCGGCGCCACAGCAGCGGCACGATCCACGATCCCGAACGCTCGGGCGCGAACGGCAGCTGGAAGTAACTGATGTACCAGCTGCGAAGCAGCTGCCGCGGAAGCAGCTTCAGCACGCCGGGCTTGCGCGAGCGCAGCGTCGCCGACGGCGGCACCGACATGACCACCGCCTTGCGAAACGGGCTCTCGGGCATGGCCGCCAGACCGGTCGCCGCGATCGCACCCCAGTCATGGCCGATGACGACGTCGCCGTCGGTGGGTCCGGCCGCCTGGCGCACCTGCAGGTAGTCGTCCATCAGCGCGCCCATGTTGTAGGCGTTGTCCGACGGCAGACCCGAGGGCACGTAACCGCGCATGAACGGCGCCACCACCCGGTAGCCGGCGTCGACGAGTTGCGGAGCGATCTTGCGAAAGCCGTAGGCGGTGTCGGGGAACCCGTGCAGGCACAACGCCAGCGGCGCTCCCTGCGGCCCCCACGTGAGTGCCCGTAGTTGCACCACCGGTGTGTCGATCTCGATCCAGCCCGGTTCCGTCACCGCTGCTCCCTCTCCTTCTAGATCTGATCGAAGGCGGCGATCAGCCAGCGGCCGTCGACCTTCTCCATGCTCACCCGGTAGCGCGACGGAGTGATCACCGGCTTCTCGGCGCCCTCGCTGATGCTCTGATTCACGTACGCCAGCAGCAGTGCGCGGTCACCGGTGGCGGAGATGACGCCGACGGCGGGCACCGTCACCGTCGCGGCCATCGCACGCTGTGTGGCGTTGGGGATGACGACGGTTTCGATCGCCTGGGTGTAGTTGTCCAGGAAGGTTCCGGTGAGCCGGTCGCGTGCAGCAGGCAGCACCTGAGCGGCGTTCTCGGGGCGGTAGGTGCCCATCGCGGCGATCGAGTCGCGCGCCGCGGCGAGCGCCTCGGTGCCGGCACGCTGCGCGGCGGTGCGGGTGTTGGCGTCCCACCACAGCCAGCCCGCGGTGAGGACGAGCACGACCGCGAGAGCGGCGGGCGCGAGTTTGCGGATCACGGCACGAACTCCACCTGCGACACCTTCAGACCGTCGTCGGTGTCGGCGACGGTGACGCGGGTGCGCCAGGCGCGTGGTTGCGTCTCGGGCACACCGCGGTTGGACGTCATCACCGTCAGTGCGACGAGCACGCGGCCGGTGCGGTCGTCGACCGACTCGACCGCCGCATCGGTGACCGTGCCGACGGAGGTGGACTGCGCCTTCCGTGCCGCCTCGGCGAACGACTGCGCACGCTTGGCGAAGTCGTCGTGGAACTCACCGGTCGATGTCTCCAGGATTCGGCGCACGTCGTCGTCGACACGGTCGTGGTCGATGGTGGTCAGATAGACCGCCCCCTGCTTGGCGACGTCGACCATCTCGCGGCGCAGATCGTCGCGCGCGCGGACCTGGTGATCGCGATAGCCAAGGAAAACGGTGAGCGCGACCACAGCGGCGATCACGGCAGACACCTTCGCGCTCACCGAGACGAGGCTACCGGCCCGCCTGGCGGTAACGTGGGCACCCATGACCGCGCAGGCAGGCGTCGCATTCCGCGGTCACGACGGCATCACATTGGTCGGCGACGAGTGGAACCGCGGCGGTGGCGGAGATCGGCCCACCATCCTGATGTTGCACGGCGGCGGGCAGAACCGGTTCTCGTGGAAGAACACCGGCGAGGTGCTCGCCGGTCACGGATTCCACGTCGTCGCACTCGACGCCCGCGGCCACGGCGACAGTGACCGCTCCCCCGGTGGGATCTACACCATCGACGTCCTCACCGACGATGTGATCGAGGTGCTGCGGCAGATCGGGCGACCCGTGGTGCTGATCGGCGCGAGCATGGGCGGGATGACGGGAATCCAGGTCGCCTATCGAGCGGGCCCGGATGTGGTGACCAAGCTGATCCTGGTGGACGTGGTGCCACGCTTCGAAAGCAAGGGCAGCTTCCGCATCCGCGACTTCATGGTCAATCACGTGGCGGGGTTCGAGACCCTGGAGGAGGCCGCGGACGCCATCGCCGAGTATCTGCCGTACCGCAAGCGGACCCGCAACCTCGAGGGGCTCAAGAAGAACCTGCGTCAGCGCGACGGCCGCTGGCACTGGCACTGGGATCCGGCATTCGTCACCCAACCCGGCGACGACGCCTTCGTCGAGATCGAGAAACTCGAACGCGAGGCCATGGCGTTGCGCATCCCGATCCTGCTGATCCGCGGCAAGCTCTCCGACGTCGTCAGCCCCGAGGGCGTGGCGGACTTCCTGGCCAAGGTCCCGACGGCCGAGTTCGTCGAACTCGCCGACGCCGGGCATACCGCAGCCGGTGACGACAACGACGCGTTCAGCGATGCCGTTGTCGGTTTCGTGACCGCTCATCCGTGACACAGCCGCTCAGGCGGCGCATAATGCCCTCAGCGGGGTAATCCGCATCCTCGGTCAGGGGTGGTTCCATGTCTGGTTGTGTTGGAGTCAGCTCCAGCCGCCACATAGGACGAGTGGGCGCTCTGGCTGTCGCCTTGGGCATCGGCGCCGCCATTGCGGCCGTGCCGGCCGTCGCCTCCGCGGACACCGGCGACTCGTCCGGCGGCGACACCACCTCACGCACCGCATCGAAAGCGACCCCCTCCCGCGGACCGTCAGGCCGGGACGCGAGCCGCCGGGTGCCCGCACCCGCAGCGTCGCGTGCGGGCACGGCCGCATCCAGGGCGCAACCGTCAGACCGAACGCGATCCCCGGCATCGTCGACCGGATTCGTGGCGGCAGTGAGCATGGGCGCGCAGTCGGGCGTCGACGGCGGTCCGGATGTCCCGGCTGCCGAGCCGCTGATGTGGGCGGTCGCGACGATGACGCGGCGCGGTGTCGACCGTCGGCTCCCTGCCGACGCAGTTGCAGTCCGTGGCGTCCCCGTTGCTGTACCGGCTGCTGTCGCCCCGGCCATCGACCCCGTCCCGACCGTCGATCCCGCTCTGGTCACCACCGGGCTCCTCGAGATACATCCCATGGGAGGTCCGGACCAGCCGGACGGGGGTACCACGCCCCCCACCAACACCCCGTCAAGTCCGCGCGCGCCCGACCAGATTCTGATCGGGTGGAAGCCGGGGGTGACCGACGCTGAACGCGCGGCGGCCATGGCGCTTGTTCAGGCCAGCATCGCCGACCGCCTCGGCACCAAGGCGATGATCGATGCCGGAGAAGGCGCTTACGTCCTGCAGGTTCCCGTTGGTGTGGACGCGGCCATCCAAGCGTTGGCCAATAACCCGGCGGTGGACTTCGTCGAACCGAATTACCTGCTGACCAACAGTGCCATCGCCAGCGATTCCTACTACAGCAGCGGTGCGCTCTGGGGCATGGAGAGCAGCGACACTCCGGTGGCCTACGGCCCGTCGGGCACCACGAACCAATTCGGCAGCGGCGCCGAGCAGCCGTGGGGACTCGGCTACACCGGATCACGCAGGATCGTGATCGGCGTCGTCGACACCGGTATCCAGATCACCCACCCCGACCTCGCCGCCAACATCTGGACCAACCCGGGCGAAATTCCCGGCGACGGGATCGACAACGACAACAACGGCTACATCGACGATGTCAACGGCTGGGACTTCTTCTACAGGGACAACACGGTCTACGACGGCAGTGCGGATGCGCACGGTACACACGTCGCGGGCACCATCGCCGCGGTCGGCGACAACGGAGTGGGGGTCGCGGGAGCCTGCTGGAGCTGTCAGATCATCCCGGCCAAGTTCCTGGGCCCGAACGGTGGTTCGACCTCAGGCGCGGTGAGGGCCATCGACTACCTCACCGACCTGAAACGCCTCTACAACCTCAACCTGGTCGCCATCAACAACTCATGGGGAGGGGGTGGTTACAGCATCGCGTTGAATCAGGCGATCCTGCGCGCCGCCAAGAGCGATATCCTCTTTGTCGCCGCCGCGGGTAATGCGTCCTCCGACAACGACGCCGTCAGCTCGTGGCCGAGCAATTACAGCACCCTTACGTCGGCTGGGAGCGAATCAGCCGCGAGCTACGAGGCGGTCATCGCCGTCGCATCCATCACGTCCACGGGCGATCTCTCCAGCTTCTCCAGCTATGGCGCCACCACAGTAGACCTTGGCGCGCCCGGATCCGCGATCGTGAGCACGTTGCCCACCAACACTTACGGGTACTACAGCGGCACTTCGATGGCGACACCTCATGTGACGGGGGCGATCGCGCTCTACGCCTCGTATCGGACCGATATCTCCTCGCGAACCCCCACGGCGGCTCAGCTCAGGACAGCGATTCTCGCCAACACGAAAGCCTCCACGTCATTGGCCGGCAAGACCGTCACCGGGGGGCGCCTCAGCCTCGAGGGATTGTTCGCCGCTGTCAGTCCGCCCGTAACACCGACACCGACGCCCGCACCGACACCGACACCGGAACCGACACCGGCGATATCGACACCGGCACCGACGGAACCGACACCGTCGGAACCGACCCCGACACCAGCCCCGGAACCGAGCCCGATCTACGGCACGGATCCGATTCCGGCGCCACCCTCACTGGTCAGCTTCATCACCGAACTGCTCAACAACCTGTTCGGCTTTCTCAACAGCCTGTTCGGTCTGTTCTTCCCGGTCGCGAACGTCAACCAGGTCACCCCTGCCCAGTCTTTGGTGACGACACGGACGAGCTCGGCGTCGAGTGGCGGCTCAAAACCGCCTCGCGGAATCAGCGGCACGGCCCTCAGCTGAGGGGCGAGCCCGGCCAAAACCACAACTTCGTTGTTGAAAAGTCCGATCTAGCGGCGGCTGGCGGCCGCGAGCGGGTGAGCGGCTGCCAGCGGAGCCGGGTTCGCGGTCGCCTTCCTAGCCGCCGCCGGCACCGGACGCGAGGCCGCATGAGTGGCCGCTGGCGGCAGGCCCGGCGGGGTACCGGACAGCGTCAGCGCTCCGGCGATCCCTTTGACTGCCGACTGGACGACGAGCCGGTCGCTCGGGACGAAATTCGCGGCGATCTCGCCCTGATTAGCGATCACCCCGGTTTGCACGCCGGCACCGATGGTGGTGTTGAGCAGCGTGCCGAGCACACCGCTCGGGGCGGTGAGGCCATCGACGACGGTGTTCCAGGCGCCCTGGAAATCGGCGCCGCCCAGTTGGCCGGCCGCGGTCGTGGCGATCCCGATGACCTGGTTGTTCACCAGGTTGGCTCCGGCAGCGAACGCATCCGCCTGCATCAGGACATAGCTCGGGATCAACGAGATCGCGGCGTTGAGGTTTCTCGCCACGTTGGTGAGCACGTACGTGCCGGCAGCAAGCAGCGTTGTGCCTGCAGAGTTAACCGCCAAGCCCAACGTCTCCAGGGCCTGGGCGAACTGCAGGCTCAGCGCCTGTCCGGCGGCAGTCCGCACACCTTCGTTGAGCGCGTAGCCCGCGGAGGCCAACGCGTTGGTGGTCGCGTTGATGTAGGCGGCCCCATTACTGGCGACTTTCTGGAACACCGGCAGGGCATCATTGTTGATCTGCGGGAGTAGGCCGACGGCATTGAAACCGCCGAGTGCGCTCTCCGACAAGGCGCTGGGAAGCAGAGTGCCGAGGCTGAAACCGGAGTCGGGCCAACTGGCTGCATCGCCGAAGTTCGATGTGGCATTGAACAAGTAGTCGGTCGCAACACCCAGTGTGGCGAGAAGATTGCTGATCGGGTTGCTGAGGCCGGCAAGGGTGACCTGGGCGACCGTCGGCGCCGGCAGCGACGGGAGATCAAGGTGCGCGTACGTCACCGGGGTCACGGCGATGGCGGTCGCACCGACAACCGCTGCGGTGCCCACGATGAGCTGTGAACGGAGCGTGATGTGCATGGGGTTCCTCCGGTATCGGGGGCGAGCTCTATCAGACGTTCACAACTGCGAATTACGTGAGCATAACCGGCTATTCGCGGTTAGTAGCGGCATTGGCGCCTATTCAGACGTTGAACCGGAACTCCACCACGTCGCCGTC
>JBAXCK010000111.1:0-10786 GCA_037141465.1 Mycobacteriaceae bacterium
ACAGCCAGGTGAGCAGATTCCAGAGAATGCCGCCGATGAGACCGGCGAAGATGATGGTCAGACCCGTCGAGGCGTCGATCGTCGGCAGAAGATGGCCGGTCTTGCTGTCCTGAACTTTGAGCACCGACGTGGTCACGGTGACGGCGACCTCGACTGACAGGAACGCGCCCACCAGGTTGAGAATCCCGGCGAGGAGTACGGCGACTTTGGGCCTGAGAGCCCCGGTCGCGATGGAGGTCGCCATCGCGTTCCCGGTGTCGTGGAACCCGTTGGTGAAATCGAACGCCAGCGCTGTGGCGATCAGCAGAACCAGAATGATCAATTCCGAACCCATTCGCCATATCCTGCAGGTCTGTGACACGGCCGCAAAGCCAGTTCGGCGAACGTACCTAGTGTTCATCTACTCTTAAACTCGGCGACGCGGGACGTTGTCCGTGCCGGCCGGACTTGGCCGTCGTGGGTGAATGGGTCGTGAACTTTCTCGATCCGGAGAAGAAATCGATGCCTCCGATGCGGCACACTCTCCGGTGTGGCGGAAAAATCGCGCATCCATGCGGTGCTGGAATGGCTTCGCGCCGGCTACCCGGGTGGGGTTCCGGGTCCTGATCGAGTTCCGTTGCTGGCGCTGCTCCGGTCGACGCCACTGACTGACGATGAAATCAAAGAAGTCGTGCGGGAGATCGCAGCCTTCGAGGCCCAGGCGACCCCCGGGCATGTGGTCGACTACGACGAGATCGCGAGGTTCGTCGAAGGCGTCGCACATCACGATTCAGGGCCCGAAAATGTCAGGCGTGTGGCCGTGCAACTAGCCGCAGCCGGCTGGCCGCTTGCCGGAATCGACGCCGATGGGATCTGGGAAAGCAATTGAGGCCGCTACATCCGGTTGCTTTGGTGGCTGTGGAACATTCGTGTTCATCTCTTAGTAACCCAATAGTCGCAGAGTCGGGATAATTTCCGCCCGTGCAAATACACGTTGATGGGTACACCGTCGTCGACGACGAGGACGACGATCCGATTCTGCTCGATCCCGCGGGCATCGCGGTGGACACCTGGCGCGAGAACTACCCGTATGAACATCGGATGACCAGACCGGACTACGAGGAACAGAAACACATCCTCCAGGTCGAACTGCTGAAGCTGCAAAACTGGACCAAGGCCAATGGCCTGCGGCACGTCATCGTGTTCGAAGGCCGCGACGCCGCGGGTAAGGGCGGCACCATCAAGCGATTCATGGAACACCTCAATCCACGCGGAGCCCGCGTGGTGGCGCTGGAAAAGCCGACCGACAGGGAAAGCACCCAGTGGTACTTCCAGCGCTATGTCAACCACCTGCCTTCGGCGGGAGAGATCGTATTGTTCGACCGGTCCTGGTACAACCGTGCCGGGGTAGAGCGAGTCATGGGGTACTGCACGCCCAAACAGCACGCTGAATTCATCCGCCAGGTCCCGCTGTTCGAACAGATTCTGGTCAACGATGGCATCAGTTTGACCAAGCTGTGGTTCTCGGTCTCGCCCTCGGAGCAGCGAACACGGTTCACCATCCGCCACGTCGATCCGGTTCGGCAATGGAAGCTCTCACCGACCGACCTCGCGTCGCTGGACAAGTGGGACGACTACACCACCGCTAAAGAGGAGATGTTCACCTGGACCGACACCGAGGTGGCCCCATGGACGGTGATCAAGAGCAACGACAAAAAGCGTGCCCGCGTCAACGCCATGCGCCACGTGCTGAGCAAGTTCGAGTACACCGATAAAGACCACGAGGTGGTCGGCCAGTCCGATCCGCTGATCGTGGGCCGGGCGATGTCGCACTCCGACTGAAAACTGAAGGTTATGAAAAAACGAAACCGAAGTCTTGTCGCGACGGCCGCGTGTGTAGTGCTGGTGGGGGGTTGCGCGCGGACCGGCCCAGTGCAGCCCTACGCTCAGAACGCCGAGGTGTCCTGCACCGGCAAACCGGCATTGACAGCCAGCGGCTCCACCGCACAGGCCGCGGCAATAGCCCACTTCATCAAGGCTTACCAGAACCAATGCCCAGACAAGACGCTCAACTACATCCCAATCGGGTCCGGAGCCGGCATACAGGAATTCATCAGTGGCAAGACAGACCTCGGCAATTCGGACTCGCCCCTGCAGGGCGCGGAGTACGACGCGGCGAAGAAGCGCTGCGGGGGATCGCCGGCTCTGAACGTTCCGATGGTCTTCGGGCCGATCGCCATCACCTATAACCTGCCCGACGTCGACGTCCTCATTCTTGACGGGCCGACGCTGGCGGGCATTTTCTCCGGTGCGATCACCCGGTGGGATGACCCGGCCATCTCGGCACTCAACCTGCCTACCGGAAGGGCGCACCCGAGTCCGCGCACGGCAATGCCCGCGATGGATATCCGCGTTGTTCATCGCAACGACCAGTCCGGGACCACCGACAATTTCCAGCAGTACCTCCAAGCTGCGTCCGGCGGTGCCTGGACCCGCGGTGCAGGCAAGACCTTCAACGGCGGAGTCGGTGAGGGGGCTCGGGGAAACCAAGGCACGGCGGAGATGGTGAAGAACACCCCTGGTGCGATCACCTACAACGAGTGGTCCTTTGCCATTGACGAGGGCCTGTCAACTGCTGATATCCGGACGCCGGCCGGGGTCACCCACATCGGAACCGATTGGATCGGCACGTCAGTCGAACCTGTGAAGATCACTGGCGAGGGTGACAATCTCGTATTGGATCTGACCCCGGCGTACCAGCCGACCGCAAAGTTCGGCTACCCCATCATCTTGGCCGGCTATGCGATCGTGTGCTCCCGCTACCCCGATAAGGAAACCGGCGAAGCGGTGAAGGCGTTCCTGCACTCTTCGGTCACAGTCGGTCAAACCGATCTGAACAAGGCGGGTTACATCCCTCTGCCGCCGGACCTTCAGGCACGCGTTGCCAGCGCTGTCAACGGCATCACCTAGACGCTGCTCGGTTTCGCTAGGAATTGGACAGACATTCACCTGGGGTTCAATCGCTGCCTGCCATTGCGTTCCGGTGCAAAGCATACCGTTCGGCGATGCGGTCGACCTGTGGAGCGCAACTTGCTGTGCTGACGGATCAGCTTGCCGAGATGTGCCGACTGTCCGGGATCGCAATTGAACGGGCCACCATTGCGCTGCTGAACGCCGATCTGACCATGGCGGAAAAAGTCATCACCGAGCACCGGGAGATCGTGTCAGCCGGCGCTAAGGTCGAAGAGACGGGATTCGCTCTGCTGACCCAGCAGGCTCCGGTAGCCCGAGATTTACGTGCAACGGTCAGTTCGATCCAAATCGTCGCTGACATCGAGCGCATGGGGACGCTCGCCCTCCATGTCGCCGAGATCGCACGCCTGCGCCATCCCCGCCCGGTGCTCCCCGAGGATGTCACCGGTTACTTTGCCCAAATGGGGCGTATCGCTTCGGACTTAGCCTCGAATGCGTTCCAGGTGATTGTGTCCTGCGACCTGGGTAGGGCCCGATACATTCGTGAAGCCGACGACGCGATGGATGACCTGCACCGTCACCTGTTCACCGTGATGATGGACCCAGAGTGGCCGCACTGGACGGCCGTAGCGGTAGACGTGACGCTTTTGGGCCGCTACTACGAGAGATTCGCCGACCATGCGGTGGAGATCTCCCGGCGGATCATCTTCCAGGCCACAGGTGATGTACGCAGTGAAGAGAGAATCCTGAACCACTAGGTTCCGGCAACGGACTCAAAGTGCACCGCCGCCTGGCACCGGGCGGCCAGCTGGCCGCGTACCGCCTGGGGTAACTGAAGCGGCCGAACCTGGATGTGTACAACGGTGCGACGCGCACGCACGATCCGTTTGATCGATGACCACAGGGAGTCCTCCCCGATGAAAGCCGTCACCGTTGACGGACTGCCGTCACGATGGCGATAGGTCAGGCGCAGGGGCTGCACTGGGCGTTCGGCGTCAATGGCGGATTGGAACAGCGCCGGATGGAATTGTCCTCTGTCCAGGCCGCAGTAGGTGGTGCCCTCGGGGAAGGCGACCACGGTGTGACCCTCGCGCAGCCGCGCGCCCACGATGCCGACCACCGCGGGCAGCTGACGAAGGTCGCGCCTTTCGATCGGGATGACGTTGGCGATCCTTGCCAGCAGCCCCACCGCGGGCCAGTCGATGAGATCTGCTCGGGCGACGAAAGAACCTGGGAGGACCGCGCCGACGGCGAACACGTCGACCCATGACACGTGATTGGCGACCACCAGCATGCCGCGCAGGTTGCGAATGGGGTCACCGGAGAGTGTGATGCGAATGCCGAGGCAACGCAGTACCGCCCGGCAGTAGAGCCTCTTCACATGGAGGTGGCCGGGAAGCGGCAATGCCAAAAGGGGCAGCGCAGCCAGAATCAGCAGGGTGACCGTGATCCGGCGGGCAGCGCGAATAGCTGCCACGGCCCGGTGGCCTGGCTGTGGCAGCCCTGAGCGCACGCAGTCTTCGGTGCACGAAGTTCTTGGCAGCCAGGCGTGGTCGATCGCGGTCATCGGCAATCTTCCGGTGTGGCTACCACTTGGCTGTTGGCAGCCGCCGATCGCAGCCGGTTGAGGTAGCGCAGATCAGCCCGTCGTTTGTCGAGGATCGCGGGGAAGTCGCCTACGCCGAAGACCGGATCGTGGGCCGGCTCACCGCAGACCTGGGCGCCCAGACGCAGGTATCCGCGCATCAGGGGCGGGATCGTCGTCCTCTGGGGAGCGTCGATGTCGTCGAGCTTGCGGCCGTCGAGAATCACCGGTCGGTAGGGGTGAACGGTGTATTCAGCGGGGGCGCGGTGGCGGCTCAGCGCGAAGTCGCGAACCCCGCGCAGCTCGCTGCCGGCGGGTCCAGCGCCGTGTGTCGGCACCGAGACACAACCGACGACGTAGTCGTAACGGCACCGGTCCAGGTAGGCGAGGATTCCCGCCCACATCATCAGGATCACCGCTCCGTTGCGGTGGTCTTTGCGCACCACGGCGCGACCCATTTCAACCATCGATGGCCGTAATGGGTCGAGGGCCCGAACATCGAATTCAGTTGCGGTATAGAGGCCGCGGGCCGCGATCGCGCCCGGCGGCGGCAGCATCCGGTAACAGCCGACGAGATCCTCCGATTCGTCGTCGCGTACCAGGATGTGGTCGCAGTGCTCATCAAAGCAATCGCTGTCGAGTGAGTCGTCATTGCGGAGAGCGAAGCCCGGCTCCGTCGAGAAGACTTCGTACCGCAAACGTTGGGCGGCTTCAATGAATGTGGGATCAGTCGTCAGCAGAAGTGAGTAACGCGGGCCGGAAAGCCGGCGGGTGTCGGTGCGGTCAGGGGCGATGAGTACGGAAGCAGTGCTCACGAGCAGTACAGTCAAGGAGTTGTGTGACGAGACGCCGAAGTCACGGTGTTGTGTCGGTGTACGTACCGTGACAGATCGCCCGAAATCCGCATAACTGTTCACCGGCTGTTAGCCCGGTGCTTCGCGTCGCGAACCGGTCACCTCATCACAGGCGGATATAAGTGAGGTGTGCGTTGCACCGTATTCGGTACCGGATACCTCGGAGCCACTCACGCCGTCGGAATGGCCGAGCTCGGCCACGACGTCGTCGGGGTCGATATCGACCCGGGCAAGGTCGCCAAGCTCTCTGCCGGTGAGATCCCTTTTTACGAGCCCGATCTGGCGCAGCCGCTTCAGAAGAACCTCGCGAACGGAAGGCTGCGCTTCACCACCGATTACGCCGTGGCCGCCGAGTTCGCCGACATTCACTTCCTTGGTGTCGGCACACCGCAGAAGAAGGGCGAGTACGGCGCGGACTTACACCATGTCCATGCAGTGATCGACGAGCTTGTCCCGCGCTTGACTCGGCCATCGGTCATTGTCGGCAAGTCCACGGTGCCGGTGGGCACCGCTGCTGAACTTGCCCGGCGAGCCGGCGCGCTGGCGCCACCGGGAATCGACGTCGAAATCGCCTGGAACCCGGAGTTTCTCAGGGAGGGTTTCGCCGTCTACGACACCCTG
The DNA here is from genome assembly GCA_037141465.1 of Mycobacteriaceae bacterium. Lineage (GTDB taxonomy): Bacteria > Actinomycetota > Actinomycetes > Mycobacteriales > Mycobacteriaceae > Mycobacterium. The sequence goes on from JBAXCK010000111.1 coordinate 6,013, forward strand.
CACCCAGACCGCATCGTCGTCGGGGTGCAAACCGGCTCGACCCGGGCCGAACCTGCGCTTCGGGAGCTTTATGGGCGCCTCATCGGCGACGGGGTGCCCTTCCTGATGACCGATCTGCAGACCGCGGAACTGGTCAAGGTTTCGGCCAACGCATTTCTGGCGACGAAGATCTCATTCATCAACGCCATCTCCGAGGTGTGTGAAGCCGCCGACGCCGACGTTCAACTTCTGGCGGACGCGTTGGGTCATGACCCGCGCATCGGGCGTCAATTCCTCAACGCAGGGCTGGGATTCGGCGGGGGTTGCCTACCCAAGGACATCCGGGCGTTCATGGCCCGCGCCGGCGAATTGGGTGCCAGCCAGGCTCTGACATTCCTGCGTGAAGTGGACAGCATCAACATGCGCAGGAGAACGAAGATGGTCGAGGTGGCCACCACGGCGTGCGGTGGATCACTGCTGGGCGCCAACATCGCGGTCCTGGGAGCGGCGTTTAAGCCGGACTCGGATGACGTGCGCGATTCTCCCGCGCTCAACGTCGCCGGAATGCTTCAACTCAACGGTGCCACGGTAAATGTGTACGACCCCAAAGCCATGGACAACTCGCAACGGTTCTTCCCAACTCTGTGCTACGCGACGTCGGTGCTGGAGGCCTGCGAGCGGGCCGATGCGGTGATGGTGCTCACCGAGTGGCGCGAGTTTGTCGATCTAGACCCGCATCAACTGGCGAACACGGTGCGCGGCAGGGTCGTCGTCGACGGCCGTAATTGCCTCGATGCGCGGCGGTGGACCGACGCGGGCTGGCGATACTACGCGCTCGGTCGGCGTAACCCTTCGACTCGATCGGCTGTGATCGCATGCGAGTAGCGATCGTCGCGGAATCCTTCCTGCCCAACGTCAATGGGGTCTCCAATTCGGTGCTGCGGGTGCTTGAGCACCTCCGCCGCACGGGACATGAGGTCCTGGTCATCGCTCCGGACGCTCCGCGCGGTGAAGAGCCGGCGGCGCGTATTCACGACGGGATCAGAGTTCACCGGGTGCCGTCGCGGCGTTTTCCCGCCGTAACCTCCCTGCCGCTGGCTCCACCACGGCTACAGATGCTGCGCGTGCTGCGCGGATTCGACCCGCACGTCCTACACCTGGCTTCACCGGCGCTGCTCGGTTACGGGGGACTACTGGCCGCGCGCCGCCTCGGTGTCCCGACGGTGGCGGTCTACCAAACCGACGTCGCGGGCTTCGCAGCCAGCTACGGCGTTCCACGTGCCGCCGTGCCCGCGTGGGCCTGGATGCGGCACCTGCACACCAGGGCGGACCGGACCCTCGCCCCTTCGAGAGCCGCCATCGATGATCTGCGGGCGCACGGAATCCCCCGCGTCCATTACTGGCCGCGGGGCGTGGATACGACCGGCTTTGCGCCCTCTGCTCGCGACAACTCGCTGCGCCGTCTTTGGTCACCGCTCGGTAAGCCGATCATCGGGTACGTCGGCCGGCTGGCTCCCGAGAAGCACGTGGAACGGCTCGCCGAACTGGCCCGTCACGACGACTTCCAACTCGTGATAGTCGGGGACGGTGTCGAGAAAGACAAACTGCGCGCGTTGCTGCCCTCGGCGATCTTCACCGGTGCCCTCTACGGGCAGGAACTCGCGACCGCCTACGCCAGCATGGACGTCTTCGTCCATCCGGGCGAGCACGAGACCTTCTGCCAGACGGTGCAGGAAGCACTCGCATCCGGAGTGCCGGTCGTCGCCCCAGACGCCGGCGGACCCCGCGACCTCGTCACCCCATTCCGGACCGGCCTGCTGCCGCCTGTGGAGGATTTTGAGTCCTCACTGGTCCGATCGGTCCATCATCTACTCGCCGAGCGGCCCCGCTACTCGCATGCCGCACGACGCAGTGTCCTCGGACGCACGTGGCCTGCGATCTGCGACCAACTCGTGGACCACTACCACGCCGTCCGCAAAGATGGCCCCGGCAGAGTGGGCGCGATCCGCCTGGCGTAGAGCGACCACGACTCGGATTCGCGTCATGTTATTTCCATGTAAAGCGGATCGAGTCGTCGAGAATCCTCGCTAACGTCACCTTCCGCGGGTCCGGAGCGGCGAGGAGATGAGGTTTGCCGAACCCTGAGCTGACTTCGTACGCGCGTCATGTGGGCCGCGTGGGTGCGCTGGCCGTGGCGCTGGGCATCGGCTCGACGGCGATCTCGTTGCCGTCGGCGTTCGCCGATACCGGTGGTTCGGCAGGCTCGTCGGGCGTAAGCCGTGCCGATTCGTCGTCGTCGGCGCGGCCACGCCCGTCGGCGACGGGGCGCGCAACGTCACGGCCCGCGGCCGCCGCGGTGCCACCACGCACCGCGGACGGCATCCCGGCGCTGGGCGCGCGCATCGCATCGTCGGCGGTCACGTCCGGTCTGGGTTCGTGGCAACAAGGCGATTTCGTTTCGCTGTTCGTTTCCAACGGCACCGCGTCCCATCCCGACGCCGGCGTGTTGGTCGGCTCCGGATACAGCTATGACGCGCAATCGTGTTCGGGTTCCTCGGCGTGCAACGGTGGCAACGCGGGACTGCTGGCCGGCGACGGCGGCAGCGGGTTCAACGGCGGTGCCGGCGGTGCTGCGGGGTGGCTGTCGGGCGCCGCCGGCGCCGGTGGCGACGCAGTCGCATCCTGCACAGCCGGGCAGTGCGCGGGCGGCGCCGGCGGCCGGGCCGGTCTGTTCGGCACCGGCGGCCCCGGCGGCGCCGGAGCCGGCGCAGGCGCGGGCGGTCAGGGTGGCCGCGCCGGATTGATCTACGGCACCGGCGGTACGGGCGGCAGCGGTGGCGCGGTAAGCGGCGCGGGCGGAGGCGGTGGCGACGCCGGCCTGTTCGGCACCGGTGGTGCGGGCGGCAATGGCGGTGCCGGGACCACGACCGGCAACGGCGGCACCGGGGGCGCGGGCGGTGTCGGCGGGTTCTTCACCGGCAGCGGCGGTGCGGGCGGAGTCGGCGGAGCAGCAGCATCGGCAGGCGGCAGCGGCGGTGCCGGCGGTGACACCGGACTGCTTTCGGTATGGGGCATGGCGGGAGCCGGCGGATCCGGCGGCGCCGGTGGAGTGAGCGGCGTCGGTGGTAACGGCGGCATCGGTGGCAGCGCAGGCTTGCTCGCACTGCTGGCCGTCGGTGGAGCCGGTGGTGCCGGCGGTGCGGGCGGCGCGGGCGGCGGTGCTGGAGGGCAGGGCGGCCGCGCCGGACTGAGCTTCGGTCGCGGCGGTGCCGGCGGAACCGGCGGAACCGGCGGCGGGGACAGCGGAATCGGCGGCAACGGGGGCAACGGGGGTGCTGTCGGTGCGCTGTCGCTGATCGCGGCGGGTGGTGACGGCGGCGCCGGCGGAGAAGGTACGTCGGCCGGTGGTGTGGGTGGCCGCGGCGCCGACGGCGGGTTTCTGATCGGCAACGGTGGCGACGGCGGCGCGGGCGGCACCGCCGCAACCGCGTCGGGTAACGGCGGCAACGGCGGCGCGGGCGGCAACGGTGGTAACGGCGGCCAACTCGTGGGCAGCGCCGGGTCCGGCGGGACGGGAGGGGCCGGTGGCAACGGGGCCACTGGCGCCGTCGGGCCCAACGGCGCGGACTCGACCGGATTCGACGCGGCCGGCAACTTCGGAAACGGGGGCGACGGCGGTGTAGGCGGTGCCGGGTACAGCGGCGGCAACGGCGGCAACGGGGGCAACGGCGGCTCGTCGCGATTCCTGTTCTTCTTCACCGCGCCTGGCCGCGCCGGGGACGGCGGAGCCGGTGGCAACGCCGGCGCCGGTGGCCCCGGCGGTGATGGGGGACGCGGCGCCACCGGCACGGCTGCCCATCCCGGCGGCGGCGACGGAGGCAACGGCGGAAACAGCGGCGCCGCCAGCGTCGCCGGTTCGGGCGGCGTGGCAGGCAGCGGAACCGGGGGCGTCAACGGCAGCCGCGGTGGATCGTCGTCGCCGGCCGGTGGTGACGGCGGCAACGGCGGCGCCGGATACGACGCCGCCAGTGGCCTCGCCGTACCGGCCGGAACCCCGGGTGGAAGCGGCGGGCGCGGCGGCAACGGCGGTAGCCATGGCAACGGCGGGGCAGGCGGTGCCGGCGGCAACGGCAGCGTGGAAGACGGTCGCGGCGGTGTGGGCGGAACCGGCGGCAATGGCGGCTCCGCGTCGGGCTCGGGAGGCGATGGCGGTGCCGGCGGTGCCGGCGGACAGGGGATCACGGTCGGCGGACTCGGCGGCACCGGCGGAACCGGCGGTGCCGGCGGTCGGGCCCTCGCACCCGGCGGTGCCGGCGGATCGGGCGGCGCCGGGGGTGCCGGCGGCACCGGCGGAACCGGACAAAGCGGTGCCACCGGATCGGCCGCGAACGGGTCGACGGCGGCGACCGCCGGGGGCACCGGGGGCCCCGGCGGCAGGGGTGGCGCCGGTGGCAACGGCGGAACCGGCGGGAACGCCGCAGGCGGACGCAACGGCTGGGGCGGCGCCGGCGGCACCGGCGGCGGAGCAGGTCCGGGCGGCATGGGTGGTGTCGGTGGTGCGGGCGGTGCGGTGTACGTCGACGGCGCTGCCGGCGGAGACGCGGGCGTCGCCGGCCCGGCGGGGGCCGGCGGTCTCGGCGGGGGGAGCGGCTCTGGCGGCTTCGGTGGTGTGGTGGGCAGCAGCGGCGCCTCCGGCGACGCGACGGCGGGCGGTCGGGGCGGCACCGGCGGTTCCGGTGGAACCCCGTCCACCCCGGGTGCGCGCGGCGGCGACGGCGGCGCGGGCGGCCGCGGG